>SKGQ01000205.1 GCA_007117515.1 Ectothiorhodospiraceae bacterium
ACCGGCCGGGCCCTTCGGGTTGGGCCGCATTTTTCCCGACTGCTGCGTTGCGCTGCTTGACCGCAGAACGACTGCGGCGCTACGCAGCGCGCCTTGCCTCGGAAAAAATGCGGACTCCAACGCAGGCGTGCGAATAAATCAGTGCTTCCCTAGGTCCAGCAGAAACAGTTGCGGTGCGGATGCCGGTAGTCCGGGCGGGTTGGCCCGCTGCCAGCGCCAGTTGTCGTCAAGTCCCCCGAGGAATCTCAGCACGGCATCGTGTTCCGCGTCGCCACCGGGGTGGCCGGTGTAGACCATGACACTGATGCGCCCGCCGGGCGCGAGCAGGCGGCAGGCTGCTGCGAGGCCGCGCAGGCTGGTTTCGGCCCGTGTGGTAACGGTCTTGTCGCCACCGGGCAGATAACCGAGATTGAACATCGCCGCCCGGATCGGCCCGGCAACGTGGTCCGCCATGGTTTCATGCCCTGACGCGATCAGCTGGACCGGTGCCAGCAGGTCATGTTCCTGCAGCCGGCGCCGGGTTGCAGCCCGGGCGTTGGGCTGGATATCGAGGGCGGTGACACGGCCTGCTGCGCCGACCGTGCGTGCGAGGAACACGGTGTCATGGCCATTGCCGGCGGTGGCATCCACGGCGTGTTCGCCGGCACCGAGCACCTCGGCAATCGCCTGTTGCGCCAGCGTGACCAGGGAAATGCGTGACCGGTTCATGGTTTCAGCGGCGCCAGGGTTTCGTTGATGAAACGTTGGACGAAGCGGTCCACGTGCCAGGGGCCGAGCAGCGTTCCGCGGGAGCCGAAGCCGTCCAGCAGTGCCAGCGCCGGGTGGTCGGGCGCCAGGCCGGCGAAGGGCGGGCCGTGGCGCGAGCCGGCGCGGATGCCGCCGATCTGATCCAGCACCTCGGGCGCCGGTGCCTCCGGAAACAGGCGTCGATACTCGTCCAGCAGGGTCTGCCGCGCCTCCGGGTCAGGCTCGCGGCGATCCAGGTCGTGCTGATAGGTGGCGCCGAACCAGGCGCGGTCCTTGTCCAGCGGCGCCAGCGTGCGGCCGGCATGCACGATCTCGGTCGGCATGGTTGGATTACGCCGCAGGATCAGGGCCTGGCCGCGACTCAGACGCCAGGGCAGGGCGCGAAAGGCATCCCAGTGGCGGGCCTGATGGCCGGTGCAAAGCACGCAGAGATGCGCCGGGTGTCCGTTCCAGTGACAGCCCTCCGCACCGAGCTCCAGTGCCGCCGGTTCCAATCGCGCCTGCTGCAGTCGCCCGCTGGCTGCGAGCCAGGTGCGGGTTCGCTGCAGCAGGGTGGCAACATCCACCTGCCCGCCGCCCCCGATCCGGCAGGAACCCATCGGATCCGGCATGCCGGTCGGACCCTCCCCGGTCGCGCGAATCGGGCCGAGCAGGCGAGCCCCGGTGTGGGTCTGCCGTTGTCGGGCATGGCGTCGGTGTTCCTCGTACAGGGTAAAGACGCGGATCATCGGCTGCGGCCGGTAGAGCGGGGCGTCCAGCCGTTCGGACAGGCTTGCGTAGCGGCGTTTCGCGGCGTCCAGCAGGATCTCGAGATTCTCCGGAGCGCTGAATCGGCGGCCGGTAAACGGCGTCATCAAGCCGGCCGCGGCCAGGCTTGCCGCATCCTGATGGCCATCGTCGACGACCAGAAAGTCGAGGCCGGCATCTGCCGCCGCATGGGCGAGCAGGCTGCCGATCAGGCCCTGGCCGACGATAAGCAGGTCGAGCGGTGACGGAGCGGCTTCACGCAACGGGGAATTGATCCTGAATCAGCAGTTTGTGGATGGCGTCGCAGGCCAGTAGCATACGCGATCCTGCACTGAGGGCCGGTCATGCAACACGCCACAGAATCATCCCATCGTATCGGTTTTGTCAGCCTGGGCTGCCCCAAGGCGCTGGTGGATTCCGAGCGCATCCTTACCCAATTGCGCGGTGAAGGTTATCAACTGGTGAACGGCTACGACGAGGCCGACCTGGTGGTGGTCAATACCTGCGGATTCATCGAATCGGCGCGGGAGGAATCGCTGGATGCCATCGGCGAGGCCCTGGCCGAGAATGGCAAGGTGGTGGTGACCGGCTGCCTGGGTGCCACCGAGGACCTGATTCGGGAGCGGCATCCCGATGTGCTGAACATTACCGGCCCGCATGACTATGAAGCCGTGATGCGGGCGGTGCATGTGCAACTGCCGCCGCCGGACCGCAATCCGTTCACGGATCTGCTGCCGGCCAGCGGCGTAAAGTTGACACCAAGGCATTACGCTTATTTAAAGATTTCAGAAGGTTGTAACCACAAGTGCAGTTTCTGCATTATCCCTAAGCTGCGCGGCAAACTGGTCAGCAGGCCCCTGCCGGAGATCCTGCGGGAGGCCGAGCGGCTGGTGGCCGACGGCGTCCGCGAACTGCTGGTTGTCAGCCAGGACACCTCGGCCTACGGCGTCGACCGGCGTTTCGAGACGGTCGACTGGAAGGGTGAAAAGCTGCGCACCAACATGACGGATCTGTGCAAGGCACTGGGCGATCTGGGTGTCTGGGTGCGGCTGCATTACGTCTATCCCTATCCGCACGTCGACGAAACCATCCCCTTGCTGGCCGACGGTCACATCCTGCCGTACCTGGACATCCCCCTGCAGCATGCCAATCACCGCATCCTGAAGGCGATGAAACGGCCGGCCAATGGCGAGCGGGTACTCGAACGCATCCGCGACTGGCGCGCGCAGGCGCCCGATCTGACCATCCGGTCCAGTTTCATTGTCGGATTCCCGGGTGAGACCGAATCGGATTTCGAGGAGCTTCTGGAGTTCCTGCGCCAGGCGAAGCTGGATCGCGTGGGGTGCTTTACCTATTCGCCAGTAGATGGCGCCGATGCCAACAGCCTGCCGGACTGGGTGCCGGCGGAGGTGGCCGAGGAGCGGCGTGCGCGACTGATGGCACTGCAGGCCGAGATCAGTGCCGAACGGCTGCAGCGTTTCGTGGGCCAGACCATGCAGGTTCTGCTGGACGGCTTCGACGAGCAGGGCGTCGCGGTGGCGCGCAGCTTTGCCGACGCGCCGGAGATCGACGGCGTGGTCTACATGGACGAGGCCGATGGCCTGCAGGCTGGTGACTACGCGGACGTACAGATCACCCAGGCCGATGCCCATGACCTGTACGCCCGCCACTTGCGGTAAATCGGGGGTTTACGCCTGGAGTTTCAGGCCAATGTTCGCCAGACGCTTGCCGAGTGCACGACAGATTGCACTCTCTTCGGCGTCGATCTCGCGATCGTTGTTACCACCGGCGACGTGGCCGGGGCCATAGGGTGAGCCACCACCCTGGGTGGTGAACAGTTCCTGCGTGGAGTAGGGCACACCCACCGGAATCATCCCCAGATGCAGCAGCGGCGCGAGGCTGGAGAGAATTGTCGTCTCCTGGCCGCCATGCAGTGATGCGGTGGAGACGAACATCCCGACCGGCTTGTCCTCCAGTTCACCCTGCATCCACAGGCCGGACAGCTGGTCGAGCTGGTTCTTCATCTGCGAGGCCATGTTGCCGAACCGGGTCGGCGTGCCAATGGCCACCGCGCCCGCGTCGCGCCAGTCATCATCGCTGACTACCGGCACATCCTGTTGCAGTGCATGGCCCTTCTTCATGCCCTCGTTGCCGTCAATCACGCTGTCCGGCATCAGTTCCGGCACCTTGCGGAAGGCGGCACTGGCGCCGGCAACGCTCTCCACGCCTTCCGCAACGAGTTTCGCCATGTGGTAAACATTGCCAAAGGTGCTGTAGTAGACGATCAGTACCTTCATCCAACCTCCCTGAGAGACACGATTTTATTTCTGCACCGACTACGAGTCCGGTTCAGGCCGTCTGGCGGCATACGGTGGCGGTTCATGCTTGCCTGGCATGGGTCACAGTCGCGGAAAAGCGGAACCGAACCAGGACGTTGGAACAGTTCGTCGTCTTCTCAACTGAATACATCACGGATACGGGCCAGACTGGCGCGCACCTCCTGCATCTCCGATTCCGACAGTTTCTCAAGCTTCCGTCGCAAGTGTTCGCTGTGAGCCGGAAAGACCTCATCGAACAGCTGATGACCCTCGTCGGTGAGCTCTGCCATCATGCTGCGCCGATCGTTCTCGGCCTGCCGCCTCCGGACGAGGCCCCGCTCTTCCAGTCGGTCAATGACGCTGGTCAGGGTCGTCTTGTAAATCAGCGTGTGCTGCCCCAGCGCCTTGAAGCTCATTCCGTCCGTGTTGCCCAGTGTGGCCAGTACATCGAATTGGGCCGGCGTCAGGCCCTGGGCCTTGATGTGCGGCAGGGCGTATCCCTCGAAGGCCTGATATGCCTCAACCAGATCGCGCAGCAGCCGCATGAAAAGCGGACGGGGTTGCTTGTCCATGGCGTGGTTGATTCCTGAACTGTCCAATATCGTACCAAAAAGGCGAATGCGTGCAAGTAGAATGGTCTGCAACCATTAGAAATGCCTGGCGATGAAATCCTCGATCAGCCTTGTGATATCTGCAGGCTGTTCCATCGGCAGCATGTGACCCGCGGGCGCGACCACGGCAAGCCGTGCCTCCGGCAGCCCATCCTCGAGTCGTTTTGCCTCGCTCAGTGGTGTCATTCGATCGCTGTCGCCGCTAAGCAGGAGAGTCTGTTGTGGAATGGTGTCCAGACAATCACGGATATCGAAGTGATCGCAGGCATTGAAGTCCCGCAACCAGGTGTCCGGTGATACCTGCGCCGTCATCTCACGGAACCGTTCCGCAAGTGCCGGTCGCGTCATTGGCGAGAAGATCGCAAGGGCCATTTCGCTAACGGCTGAATCGGGGTCATCGACAAACAGCTCCATCAGCCGTTCCGAGACACGCAGGGTTGGGCCACAGCCAAGCACGACGAGGCCGCTCAGCCAGGCGGGTTGCTGCTGACCCAGGGTCAGCGCGATGGCGCCGCCCATTGAATGGCCGGCGAGCACGACGTTATCTGAGCCCAGGGTTTCGACAAAGTCTGAAACCAGCTCAGCGTATTCGTCGATGGACGACAGGGCTTCTCCGGAGGAGCGGCCATGCCCGGGTAGATCCAGCCCATAAATATTGCAGTTTTCGAGCTGGAACAGGGCCGGCGGCCATATGCCGTGATCGCAGCCTGCGCCATGCAGGCAAACCAGGGTGACCGATGCGCCAATGTCGTGTCCGGTGAAGAAGCAGCGCGTTTCTCCAACGATAAATTCAGGCATCGAGTCTCCTCCGAGCAGTCTGCCGGTCAGCTTTGCGCATAGAGACCGGAATTGCCAGCGCACCAGCCGCGACTCGCGATTTCAAGGGCGATAGGCCCGCGTTCCGACGGCAGCGCTGATTCGCCCTACAATGCGCGGGCTGTCTTCGGTCCGATGGCGAATTATCAGCATATCCGCCGGATCGATTGCCACGCCGGTCATGTCGAGAATGTTCAGCCGATGGGTCACCATGATGACGGAAGGTCCATCGCTGTAGGCCTCGATCAGGGCACGCATGTCGGCCAAGCGTTGCTTCCGTTGGTCGCGGCTGTAGAAATAGCTGTCCAGCGCCGGGTTACGGGTAACCGGCCCCAGGGCCAATTCCTCGGCGGTCTGCCGGCAACGGCAGTAGCGACTGCTCAGGACCGGCATGTCACCCAGACCGTGATCCCGGAAAACCTGCCCCAGGCCTCGCGCCTGCTCCCGACCCCGGGCCGAGAGTTGGCGCTGCATGGAACAGTCATCCAGATCAATCTCCCCCATCATGTCCGAGCCCGGCGCCTCGGCATGGCGCATGAGCACGACATAACCACCCGCATGCAGTGAATCAAGCAGCGGTGCGGATTCCGACGCGTCGGCGAGAAGTGGTGGAACCAGGCAGAAAGCCAGCACCGCGTAAAGCGATCGGATCATCACGGCGTCTCCTTTTCTGAGCGAAGGATACCGTGTTGCAGTAAAACCTGGGAGAAGCTATCCGGGAGCGTTTCGGTGGCGTGGCTGATGACCAGAATTCCGCACTCCGGGTGGTTGTCGCTGATGCCTTGCAGGATACGACGCCCCTGATCCGGGGGCAGGCCCTCGGTGGGTTCGTCGAGTAGCAATAGATGGCCTGGCGTGAGCAGGGTCCTGGCCCAGGCCAGGCGCCGTGCCTGGCCGCCGGAGAGCCCGGCGCCTCCTGGTCCGAGCAGCATTCCAAGACCATGCTGTGACGCTTCGACGAACGCGGCCAACTCAACCTGTTCGAGTGCCTCCCAGAGCATCGCGTCGCCCGCGCCCGGTCGGGCCAGCCGCAGATTGTCGGCGATGCTGCCCTGGAACAGCACGGTGCGTTGTTCCAGCAGCGCCAGGTTCTCAGCCCGTCGGGCAACGCTGATGGATTTGACCGCTGCGCCGCCGAGCAGCACCTGACCACTGACCGGGGTGAGTTCGCCCATCAGCAGATCCAGCAGCGCCGACTTGCCGGTACCGCTCGGCCCCGTGACCGCAAGTCTGTCGCCCGGTTCCAGTTGCAGGCTGACGTCACGCAGGCACCAGGGTTGACCATCCCGGTGCCGGAACGAGACATTCTTCATCAGCAACGGCTGACCGGCCTTCGGGGCTGCTTCCATTTGCCGCGGAGGAGCCCGGTCGCGCAGCCCGAACAGACGATCGGCACTCCATTGAAGGCGACCGAGTTGCTGCCAGGCCGTCGGCAGCGGACGCAGGATTTCACCGAGGGCAAACACCGTCAGCACCAGCATGACCAGCACCGGGCCACTGATCACGCCGCTGCCATAAAGCGAGACGCCAGACAGTGCCGTCAGCCATACGGCCAGTTGCGAAGTGACCGTCATCAGACTGTCGCCAAGCGCGGTCTGTTGCCCCAGTTGCAGGCGCAGGCGTGCTGTCCGACGCCCCAGATCCAGCAAGGCGGCGGTATGCCTGCCCTGGGTGTCGAAGAAGCGCAGTTCGGTGACGGCATTCAGGCTGGCAACCAGTTGCTGACGGAAGCGGCTCTGGGCAGCAGCCAGTTCCGCGCCAGGTGCCTGGCCGCGCCAGATCAGCCAAGCGATGCAACAGAGGCTGGCGATCAGCAACAGGGCAATAATCGGAAGGCCTGTCACAGGCATCCAGATGGCCAGCAGCGCACCGGCTGCGAGCAGTCCGAGGAACGCCACCAGGGTTGGTGCCAGCAGACGCAGGAAAAGCTGGTCCAGGGTGTCGACGTCTGTAGTAATCCGGTTCAGCAATTCCCCATCACGCAGGCGGGACAGTTCCGGGCCGGACTTCGGCAGCAATGTCTGCACGACCCAGAGCCGCAGGTCAGCCAGGGTGCGGAGCACCGCCTCGTGGTTCAGGAGACGTTCCCCGTAGCGGGCCACGGCGCGGCCCACGGCAAAGGCCCGAATACCGGCACCGGGGCGATAGATGTCGAGGCTGACACTGGCGCCGGCAGCCATCATCAGCCCGGCCAGCCCGGTGGCGGTGACGAACCAGCCGGACAGGGCCAGCAGGCCGATGCCGGCAAGCACGGCCAGCAGCATCAGCAGCAGGCCGCCGGCGAGCCAGGGCCAGCGACGGGCATGCAGGCGGAGAAAGTAGCAAAGGGCCTTCATGACGCGGCGTAGTCCAGAAGGTCCAGACGCTGCTGAATCCAGTCGAATTGATCTGGCTGATGGCTTGCCACCAGCAGCGTGCATTGCCCGTTCAGACGACGCAGGGCATTGAGCATCAGCCGGCGGCTCTCCGGGTCCAGTCTGGCGGTGGGTTCGTCGAGGATCACCAGCGGCGGCTGTTTCAGGAGCAGCCTCGCCAGTGCGACCCGTTGCGCCTCGCCACCGGAGATGCCAGCGCCCCGTTCACCGATTTCGGTATCGAGGCCGGCAGCCAGCGCATCGGCGAAGCGCGTCACACCGGCGGCTTCGGCGGCCTCCTCAATCCGTGCATCACTGGCATCGGGGTCGCCAAGCCGGATGTTGTCCCGCAGGCTGCCGGGCAGTAGCCGGGGGTTCTGACCCAGCCAGCCGATTCCGGACTCAAGTCCACCGGGACGGAAGTCGCTCACCGACTCACCGCCGATGCGAATGCCGCCTGTATCTGGCGCAAGCAGTCCCATCACGGCCTGCAACACGCTGCTCTTGCCACTGCCGCTGGGGCCGGTCAGAAGCAGGCTGGAGCCCGCGTCCAGCTCGAAGTGCAAACCCGTTAGAAAACGGTTGCCGCCGGCGTAGGCCAGCCCCAGGTCGTGAACCGAGACCGGCACCGGGGTTTTCGGCATGACAGCGCCGTCTGGAGCGCGCGGCGGCTCGATTGATGGCTGATCCAGTAACTCACGGATGCCGCGGCTCGCGCCCAGGGCGGCGGCCCGATCATGATAATGCTGTGCCAGTTCCCGCAGCGGCGCGAAGACGTCCGGGGCCAGCAGCAGGATTAACAGGGCGCTGAACAGGGTCAGTTCAGGGGCTGGGCCGATGGTCAGATAGCCGAGCAGGCCGAGGCCAACGTAGATCGCCACCATCGCAATGGCGACGGCACTGAAGAATTCCAGCACCGCCGACGACAGAAAGGCGACCCGTAACACGGACATGGTGCGGCGTCGGTAAGCATCGGTGCTGCTGCGCATCTGCGCGACGGTATCCGGCCCGCGGCCGAGCTGACGCAGGGTGACCAGGCCTTGCAGCCGGTCAAGAAAGAAACCACTGAGGCGTTCCAGTGCGGCGAACTGGCGTCGGTTGACCGCCTCGGCACCCATGCCCACCAGCGCCATGAACAGTGGTATCAGGGGCAGGGCCAGGAGCAGCAGCAGGGCCGCGAGCCAGTCCAGAAAGAGGGCGACGGCGATGATGCTCAGCGGCAGGATCAGCGCCAGCAGGCACTGTGGCAGAAATCTGGCGTAATAACCCTCCAGCGCGTTCAGCTGATCCAGCAGGGCGGTGCCGGCGTGGCCCGCGCCGATTCCGGCGAGGCCGACTGGTCCCAGGCCAATGGCCTGCCGCATCAACCGCTGGCGCAAGCGTTCGCGAATGCCGAGCGCAGCCTTCAGCGCGAGCTGGTCGCGCACCGCGAGGCCGCCACTGCGCAGGGGAATGGTCAAAAGCCAGAGACCGAAGGCAGTGGTCAGCTGCGCGACATCGGTACCGCTGACGAGCAGAACATGAACCAGCCAGGCGATGATGCCCGCCTGCACGATGGCCAGCCAGCCGGCCGTGACGCCAGCACCCGTGGCAAACAGCAACTGACGTCGCGCACCAGGATCAATCTGCGCGAACAGCCAGGCGGCGTCGCCCTGTGGGGGCGTCGGAATGGTCTTATCTGTCTGCATGGCTTGATCAGGGAGGCCCTGCCGCTTCCCTGATCCGGGCCGCGGTGATTGTCTGGTATCAGTGATAGCCCACCGAGTCCCGCGTGACCTTGCCGCGGAAGACCCAATAGGTCCACGCCGTGTACATCAGAATCAGCGGAATGATGAACAGGACGCCAATCAGCAGGAACAGCTGTGAGCCAGGCGATGCGGCGGCGTCCCAGATGCTGATGTCGGGCTGGATCACATTGGGCCAGAGACTGATGGCCAGACCGGAATAACAGAGCGCGAACAGACCCAGTGAGCAGAGAAAGGGCAGGTAGTCCGCGCGATCCCGCAGGGCCTTGATCATGAGCAGGGTGATCAGGCCGGTGACCACTGGCACCGGCAGGAAGTAGAACAGATTCGGTGTCGAGAACCAGCGTTCGGCAATTGCCTCGCGCATAAGCGGCGTCCACAGGCTGACCACGGAGATGAACAGCAGTACGAAGATCAGCAATATCGGGGTGACCCGGTAAGCCCAGTCGCGCACTTCCCCCTCGGTTTTCATGATGATCCATGAACCGCCGATCATGGCGTAACCCGCCATAAGGCCGAAGCCGGTCATGATCGCGAATGGCGTGGCCCAGTCAAACGGGCCGCCGACGAAGCGGGTGCCCTCGACCTCGAAGCCCTGGATGAAGCTGCCGAGCACCAGCCCCTGGGCGAAGGTGGCGATCATCGAACCGGCGGTGAAAGAGATATCCCAGATCCATTTCGACGCCTTGGCCTTGAACCGGAACTCGAAGGCGACGCCGCGGAAGATCAAACCCGCCAGCATGATCAGGATCGGCAGGTAGACCGCCGGCAGCACCACCGAATAGACCAACGGGAAAGCACCGAGCAGGCCGGCGCCGCCGAGCACCAGCCAGGTTTCGTTGCCGTCCCAGACCGGTGCCACGGTATTCATCATGATGTCCCGGGCCTCCTCGTGGGGCGCGAACGGGAACAGGATTCCCACGCCCAGATCGAAGCCGTCCATCAGCACGTACATGAACACGCCAAAGGCGATGATCAGCGCCCAGATCAGAGTCAGGTCAATGAGCTGGCCTTCCATGCTCGATCATCCTCCGTATGCGAACGTATGCGAAATGGGCCTACAGGCGATTGTCGGCAGCCGAGAGCGGTCGCGCCGGGCGCCGCATGTGCTGCTGCTCGAGCGCTTCGTCGCTTGGCGTGGTTTCCTGCTCCGGACCGGCCTTGAGGATCCGGCTGATGTAGTAGCCGCCGGCGGCAAAGATCATTGCGTAGACGACCACGAAAACGATCAGCGAGGTCAGCGCAACACCACCGGTCAACGAGGGTGTCAGCGCGTCTTCGGTGCGCATCATCTCGTACAGCACCCAGGGCTGACGGCCCATCTCGGTGGTGATCCAGCCTGCCAGCACGGCAACGAAGGGCAGCGGCATCATGCAGGCACACAGGCGCAGAAAGCCTCGATTGACGAACAGCGTACCCCGGTAGCGCAGCAGCAGGCTGAGTGCTGCCACCAGCACCATGAGCATGCCTATGCCCACCATCACCCGGAACGACCAGAACACCGTCGCCACATGCGGCCGATCCTCCGGCGCCCAGTCCTTGAGGCCCGGCACCACGCCGTCCATATCGTGTTTCAGGATCAGGCTGGCGAGACCGGGAATACCGACCTCGAAATGATTCATCTCCGCCTCCTGATCCGGGATGGCGAACAGCAGCAGCGGCACTTGGCTCCGGGTCTCCCAGTTACCCTCCATGGCCGCGACCTTGACCGGCTGATGTTCCAGCGTGTTCAGCCCGTGCAGATCACCGACAAAGACCTGCAGCGGCGCCATGATCGTGACCAGCCACAAGGTCATCGAAAACATGACCTTGGCGTATTCT
>SKGQ01000154.1 GCA_007117515.1 Ectothiorhodospiraceae bacterium
ATTTTTCCCGATTGCTGCGTTGCGCTGCTTGACCGCAGAATGACTGCGGGGCTGCGCAGCGCGCCTTGCCTCGGAAAAAATGCGGACTCCAACGCAGGGGCGCTAATAAATCAGTGTTTCCCTAACAGCAAAGGCTCACTGATTCGCAGGCAGATAGGATCAGATGCGGCAGGGAATCAGCGTATTCTTGCTGCCCGATCAGTCGATTGAGGTCTTGCGCAGATCATTCAGCATCTGGCTGAGGCGCCGCTCCTGGGTTGCACGCCGTTTGGCACTGCTGATCCACCAGATGTAGTCGCGTTGCTTCTCCAGCGAACAGGCCCGGTAGGCCTCCATGAGCTGCTGCCGCTCCAGCGCGCTGCGCACGAAGTTGGGCATTGACTGCCGCTGCTGTTGATCCACTTCGTCAAAGCCGGATTCCATGCCAAACCCTCCCCCGAGGACGACTCGCTCCGGGCGTCCCACATCACCGAGCCGTCGGCCATCGAACCGTGAGGCGGCTCCTGCCTGTTCGGGCGATGACCGGTGATGCGGTCCTTATTGTGATTCAAGAAACCGCCGATTCATTCCTGCGCCTCGCCGGATGGGCAAAACCGGCCTCGGCTCGACGCGGGAATACCTCAGCATTTCTTCAAGTATAGGAAATCAGGGATAACTGATACCGCCGCCCGGACCGAGGGGCAGGCCTGTCGCTGCCCAGATCGCCAGCAACAGGCTCCAGAACACCCCGAAACCGATGGCGTACGGCAGCATGAGGGCCAGCAGCGTGCCGATGCCGGCGTCGCGCTGCCAGCGTTGGGCGAAGGCGAGAATGATGACCCAGTAGGGGTTCAGCGGTGTGATGACATTGCTGACCGAGTCACCCACCCGATAGGCCGCCTGGGTCAGCTCCGGACTCAAGCCGGCCTGCATCAGCATGGGCACGAACACTGGTGCCAGCAGCGCGTACTTGGCCGAGGCGGATCCCATCAGCAGGTTGGCCAGGATCACCAGACTGATGAAGCCGGTCACCAGGACCGGCGCCGGCGCGGCCAGGGCAGCCAGCATTTCGCCGCCATGGATTGCCAGCAGCAAACCAAGCTGGCTGTAGCGGAAGGCCTCGATGAACTGGGCGGCGACGAAGGCGAGCACGATATACGGGGCCAGCCCGCGGACCGTGTCGCTCAGCATCTCCGCGACATCGCGATCATGCCGCACCGTGCCGGCGGCGATGCCGTAGGCCAGACCGGCACCGAGGAACAGCATGAACAGGATCGGCACCATGACCTCGATCCAGCGGGCGAACTGTTCGCCGTCACCATGCAGCGGCGCATTGGGCACCAGAATCAGCAAGAAAAGGACAACCAGCATCACCAGCAGCGTCAGACCCGCTGCGCGCAGACCCCGGGCCTGGTTATCGTCATTGCTGTCGGCGTCTTTCACCGACGGCGCCTCGCTCGCGGTTTCAATCCGTTGCCGCGGTTCGACATAGCGCGCCGTCAGCCACCATCCAACCAGCGTCAGCAACACCGTCGAAACCGCGGCGAAAAACCAGTTGGCAGTCACAGCGACCTGCCAGTCCGGCGCGATGATCCGGGCCGCGCTCTGGGTCAATCCGGCCAGCAGTGGGTCCAGTGCGGTCAGCATGATGTTGGCGCTGTAGCCGGCGGAAACGCCGGCGAAGGCGGCGGCGAGTCCGACCAACGGTGGCCGACCTGCCATGTAATAAAGGGCCGCGGCCAGAGGCGGCAGGACCACGTAGCCGGCGTCCACCGTCAGCGAGGAACAGATGCCGAGGAACAGGACCGCGGGCGTCAGCAGCCGCTGCGGCGCGCTGCGCAGGCCGCGCTCCAGGAGCGCTGACAGCAGTCCGGAGCGCTCCGCCAGCCCGATGCCGAACATTGCAACCAGGACGATGCCCAGGGGAGGGAAGAGAACGAAGTTTTCCACCATGTGACGCAACAGCCACCAGCTACCCTCGGCGGACAGCAGGCCCTGGACCCGCATGGTCTCGCCATCCGGAGCCACCGCGGACCAGTTGAGCCAGGCGCCGACCTGCGACAGCAGCATCACCAGAAGCAGAGCTATGGCGAACAGACTGACCGGCTCCGGCAGCCGGTTGCCCAGTCTTTCCAGCGTGTCGAGCCAGCGGTTTCCGTGTTGCGGTATCTCAGTCATGGGTGCCACTGAAGGGCCTTCTCGTCGGTGGTGTCGGTGTCGCCATGATAAGCCTGCGAGCGGTCGCTGCACCTCCTGCCTGGATGAACCCCGTTTGCAATACGCTGTCCCCAAGACACAGGCGATTACGGTATAACAGTCCGCTGATTCCCCGCTAAACGGGCGAATCGGTCGGTGCCTGGCCGGCCTTCACATCATTAGCGACCAAAACGGGGTGACACCGTGCAGAATTCCAAAAGTTCACGCATGCAGACACTGGTCTGCAGCCTGGCAGCCGCTTTCGCGATGCTGGCTCTGCCTGTAACGGCCGACTGGCCGGAGCAGGTTCCGGATGATGCAGATGGCCTGGAAGAGTTCGTCAATGCCCGCTACGACGTGCTTGACGCAGAACTCGAGGCGGCAATCGATGTGGCGCGTGAAAACGGTAGGCTGGACGTGCATGCGCTCGACGACGCGCTGCACTACAGCATGTCCTCGGAGAGCAGCGATCAGACCTATGCCCGGTTCAACCAACGCCTGCGGCAGGCCGCCGGTAACGACGACATGGACAGCGAAACGGTGCAGCGGCTCGAGGATCTTGCCGCTCACCGCAAGGGGCAGCATGAGGAAATCGGTAACGAGTTGGTTGCCGAGCTGATGCGGAACATGAGCGAGAACGGTGCCGGTGAAAATCAGCAGGCTCAGGCCTGGCTGGCGGTTTACGCTCTGTTCGCGCTGGATTTCACCGATGCGATGGCTGATCTGGACGAGGCGGGCGTCAACGCCGCCGTGTCCGGCATAAAGCGGGAGGTGCCGTCCCAGATCCTGGCAGCCGCACGCTCGGCCGACGACAGTGAGACCCGCGAGCGAGCGTTCCTGGAAGTGATGCAGGCCAGCGCCGAAGCTTCCGACGAAGTCTGCATGGCACCGGCAGAATCCACGGTCCCGGCCGGCCGTGAGGATACGGATCACCTTCGCGGCATGATGTCCGAGCACTGCAAGATCATCCTCGCGGGTGTGGCAGTCGGTGAGATGCCGGAGGCCATGTTGGCGCTCTATCAGGCCGCCGGTTGGGACGAGACCATGGCACCAGTATTGAGTGACTGGGCCGGACGCATTGCCGATAACTGAGAGAGATGCTCCGAGCAACAGCCGGTTGCCCTGTCGGCAGCCGGTTTTTTTTGTCCGCGTAAAGCGTTCACCGGTTCAGGCGTCGTTCAGTTGTGCGCTGGCAATCTCGACTGCGAGTCATGAATAACAGTCGCAAGGAGGAAACGACCATGTTCCGCAATATGCTCCTTGGAATGCTGCTGATGGCATCACTGGTGGCCCCGATGACGGCCAGCGCCTATGACCAGAGCACGCGCGCGGCGATTGGCGGCGGTCTCGGCGGCGCCCTGGGTGGTTATCTGGGTGCGGAACTTGGTGGCCGGGAAGGTGCGATTCTTGGTGGCGGTCTCGGTGGCGCGACGGGCGCGGCAATCAGCACCCGCGGCTATCAGGATCGACGCTATCAGGAGCGCCGGTACGATGATCGTTATCATCGCGGTGGCCGTTACCAGGAAAGCCATCACCACTACTACCAGCAGGGGCCGCGAGGCCGTTCGGGCTTCTGTCCGCCGGGGCTCGCCAAGCAGGGTCGCTGCTGAGCAGGGCTTTCCGGAAGACGAAAAAAAGCCGGGCACAAGGCCCGGCTTTTTCGGAATAACCCCAGGGAACGCTGAATCTAGTCCAACGCAGGCGTAGATGCGTAGGGCGGGTCAAGCGTAGCGGACCCGCGCGGTGTGACCCGCTTGCGGGACAAGGTAGGTTTTCGGACAAGGACGGTGTTCGGACAAAACCAGGCCTAGACACCGCTTGGCCAAGGTGCTCGCCGAACGGCTTATACCACGATCGTGACGGATCACACTGCGTGCATTCGCTGCGCTTAATGCACCCTACGCGTCGTTTTCAGCGCGCCTTGCCTCGGAGCGGACTCCAACGCAAGGCCTGCGAATAGATCAGCGTTTCCCTCGCATCGATCAATAACCGGGCGGTGCGCCATGGCCACCTTCCCCGGGCGTGCCACCTGCACCGGGTGTCCGTCCGGGATTCTGACCCGGCAGCGGCTGGGCACCTTGCTGCCCGCCCTGGCCACCCGGCGGCTGCTGGGGTTGTCGCTGTTCATCCGACGGCTGGTTCGGCATGACACTTGGTCCTGCCTGGTCGCCGCGAAGCTGTTCGCCCGGCATCGGCTGTCGACCGCGGCCTTCCCCGGTGGCGGTCTGCGGCCGTGACGGCGCCAACTGCGAATCGTCGGGTCCCATTTCAAGCAACTGCTGTTCATCAGCAGCGGGGGGGCGTTGCTCGGCTGAGCCCGGCGCCCCTGCCGGTGCCTGCGGGCTGGGTTGAGCCGGTTCCGCGGGCTGTGCCGGCTGGGCCGGCTGTTGCTGTCCGGGCGTGGGCTGTGCCGGTTCCGCGGGTTGCGCGGGCGCCTGACCTGCAGGCGGTTGCTGCGGCGCACCGGCTTCCGGCCGCTGCCCCTGCGCTGGGGGAGTCGGCTCCATCTCACCACCCGGCATGCTTTCACCTGGGGTGGCCGGCGGCTGGGCCTGAGGTTGTATTTCCTGGCTCAAGCCCTGTGTGGCCGGGAGCATCAGCAATGCCAGTCCGAGGGCGCCTGTGCGTAATCGAATCATTTCGCGTTCCTCCTGATTGGCCGTTTCACGACCCATCCCGGATTGCATGTGAAATCCATGCTACGGCATCGACCAGTACACGCGAAATCGACAGGGGGCAGCAATGACAGTTCCTGTTTCAGGATGCCCGACGAGGCGGCACGGCTGCCGCCGGCGTTGTTTTACCGTCTCCTCCCCGGCTGGCCTGGATGAAGCCCTCGCTCCAGCGGTGAATATCATGATGCCTGACAATGTCGAACAGTTGCCGGAGTCGCTCCCGGGCCTCGCTGGCAGGCAGATTCAGCGCCAGATAGCAGGTGTTGGCCAGATCGCGGATGTCATGCGGATTGGTCAGCACGGCGCCGCGTAGCTCGGCTGCCGCACCGGCGAATTCGGACAGCACCAGCACACCGGTGCCCTCGGTCAGGCCCTGCACCGCGACGAATTCCTTGGCCACCAGGTTCAGACCGTCACGCAGCGGTGTGATCCACATGACATCCGCCATCGCATACCAGGCAACCACCTGTTCGAAGGGTAATGGCCGGAAAAAGAACTGCACCGGCGTCCAGTCTACGGTGGTGAAGCGGCCGTTGATCCGGCCCACCGCCTGTTCGATCTGATGCTGCAGGTCCTGATAGACCTGCATTTCGGCGGCGGCGGGGACACAGATCGTGGTCAGCTGTACCTTGCCCTGCAGCTCCGGGTTGTCCTCCAGCATGCGCTCGAAGGCCAGCAGCTTCTCCAGCGTGCCCTTGGTGTAATCCAGTCGCTCGACCGAGAGAATCAAGCGGGTATCGCCCAGTGCGTCCCGCAATTCCTGCATGTGCGCCTGTACCTCGGGATTATCCAGGCAGTCTTGAACCCGGCCCATGTCCAGCCCGACCGGGTGCGCGCCAAGGCCGATCTGCCGGCCATTGACCTCGATCGCGGTGGTGGTCTCCTCCAGGCCGACGGCACAGCCGTAGGTCAGGAAACGCGGTGCGCAGTTCTCCCGGCCGAGGATCCGGATCGGCGTGACACCGCGGGCGACGTCGACGAAGTTCTCCACCTGCCGTGGCACGTGAAAGCCGATGTAATCGCACTGCAGCAGGCTGCCGATGATTTCCCGCCGCCAGGGCACCACGTTGAACACGTCGGCGGATGGGAAGTAGGTGTGGTGAAAAAAGGCGATGCGCAGGTCCGGCCGCATTTCCCGCAGAAAGGCCGGCACCATCCACAGGTTGTAGTCGTGTAGCCAGACCAGGGCGCCATCAGCGGCTTCCTCGGCAGCCCGCTCGGCGAAGGCCCGATTGACTCGCAGAAACACCTCCCAGTGGTCCTCGCGGAAACTGGCCCTTTCCCAGAATGTGTGCAGCGTGGGCCAGAACGCTTCCTTGGAGAAGCGACGATAGAACACATCAACGTCGGACTTGCTGAGCGGAATCCGCCCGCAGGTCAGATGCGGATAGCGTTCCGGATCCACCGCCGTGTGGGTCTCGAAGGTTTCACCGTCCGCCTTGTCGTGCTCGGCCCAGGCAATCCAGGCGCCTTCGCGGCCGTCGCCGAACAGGCCCAGCAGGGTCGGAATGATGCCGTTCGGTGAGGTTGGGCGGCGCCGGACCAGTTTGCCGTCGATGCGCTTTTCCTCGTAGGGCAGGCGATGATAGACGATCACCAGCTCCGCACCGCCCGGCTCGGAAACCTGCTGGATTTCCGCCGACATGCCATGCTGTCCGAGAAAGCCGAACCATGCCAGCGCTTCGATGATGCCGCCGCAGCCCGGCTCCCGGGCATGCAGAACCCGGGCGTTGCCCTCGGTTTCGTCGAGTAGCCCCGCTTCTGAAGCACCCACGCAGACACCCTTGTAGCCGGTCTGGAAAAGGCTGAGATCGTTCAGCGTGTCGCCGGCCACGAGGACGTCTTCGACCTCCAGTTCCAGCCAGTCCACCAGCGCCGTGAGGGTGCTGCCCTTGTTCACGCCGGGCGGCAGCACATCGAGGTAAAGCTCCGCTGAATAGAGCAGATCACAGCCCAGTCTTGCTACCCGTGCCGACAGCTCCTGGTCACCCGCTTCGTGGGGTTCGCAGAAGTACGAACAGCGGCGAAGCTGGGGAATGTCCTGTCGTTGCAGCCAGGTAAGGTCGGCCAGCGCTTCGGCCACCACCTGTTCGCCGGGCCAGAGACGGTCGATGGGCGACTGCAGGTCGGCAATCGGTTGCAGTGTGTCGCCATGGTAAACCCCGGCCCCGACGTCGGTGATGATGTAATCCGGCACCGGCAGGGTCGGGTCTGCCAGCAGCGGCAGCACGGATTCCAGGCTTCGACCGGTGACGTAGGCGAGCCTGATATCCGGATGTCGCGCGATACTCTGGTACAGGCGCAGGCGGTGACTGGTATCGCCGGCAAGGAAGGTTCCATCAAGGTCGGTGGCAAGCAGCATTGAGCTCTCCTCAGGCGGTCGGCCTTTCGGGGTAATCGGTTGAAGGGGCTGGGCTGTCCTCCGCTTCGCCATTCAGAAACTCGCTGGATGTCATTTCCATGGCGGCGGGACTGGTGCGCAGGATTGGTGTGAAGTGAGCCGGCTGCGGCTCCCGTGAGCGGCTGCGCAGCACGACCCGCAGGATCAGCATGGCCAGCAGCCCCTGACCAGCCGCGAAATAGCGGGCAGTGCAACACCGGTCAGCAAGGCGGTAATCGGCAGATAGACACGCTGCATGCGGACTCCGAGAGCGATGACCCATTCCTGATCGAGCAAGAAACAGGCCGCCTCTCAAGAGCCCCGTGGGGCGCTAACGGCTTGGGGGGGGTCACGGGCCGGGCGCACTGATTGGGTGCGCCTGCACCGTTGCAGGTCGCTTCAGAATTCCACAACCAGGTCCAGGGGTTCGCCGTTTCGCAGGATTTCAATGGTCAGCGCATTGCCGGTCTGCTGCTGATCGAGCACAGCAAGCAGATCGCCACGTTTCTCCAGATCGCGCCCGGCGGCGCGCACCAGAATGTCCTCGGTGAGCATTCCGGCCCGGCCGGCCGGGCTGTCGCTGTTGACGTTGGTGGCCACCAGACCGTCATCGTTTGCGCTGACTTCGATGCCCAGTCGTGGTGGTGCCAGGCGGCCGTCGTGGCTGCCAGCGGCAACGCCGAACAGGGCATGGGCCGGGTAGGGCGGTTCGGACAGGCAATTCTGGCCCTGCCGGTGGGGCAGCAGCACCACCACGCGGTCGATGCCCAGATCGGCGAGTTGGTGCGGGATGCCGCGGCCGTATTCAGCATGGCCGCGGCCGACAATGCCGATGGCCGGTCCGGCATGGCGTTCGGTGGCCTCGGCCAGTTTCTCTGCCATGGCGCGATCCCAGACCGTCTGTGAACGAACGAACTGGTCGAGAAAGTCATCCGCTTCGGCGTCGTCGGGCAGGGGGTGACCCGCCAGGATATCCCGCATTTCCTCAACGTAGGCGGCGTGAGGTTCGGCAGCCGGCCCGACGTCTTCGCGTTCGTTCTTCGGCACCGCTGCCCAGCCTTCACTGCCGACACGTCTGACGGTGGCCTGGTCCACGTTCAGTGCGTAGCTGGGAACCCGGTGCATGCGGGCAAAGTGGAACAGCGGCATGTACAGGGTCGAGGCATGCCCCCAGACCTCGAACCAGTTGCTCTCCCGCAGCAACTCTTCTTCTTCCAGTTCGTCGCGCAGCCAGGCGTCCAGGGTGGACTGACTGCGGCGCGGCAGCATTTCGAAGCCGATGCTCATGTCGTCGTGCCGGCCATGCAGGGCCGCCAGCAGATGCAGTTGCCAGCGATGGTCCTCCACGCGGTCATGCAATTCGCCGAGCAGGATGACATCGGCAGACGCGTACCGGTCCAGTAGTGCGCTGGTGCTGAACTGCCCACTCTCGCCGCTGATCACCCATTTGCCGGGGTCCGGGCAGGAGTCGTTGGCACCAAGCCAGGTG
This sequence comes from Ectothiorhodospiraceae bacterium, assembly GCA_007117515.1. Classification (GTDB taxonomy): domain Bacteria; phylum Pseudomonadota; class Gammaproteobacteria; order Nitrococcales; family Aquisalimonadaceae; genus Methylonatrum. Next base: position 8,720 of record SKGQ01000154.1, read on the forward strand.
GGTAGGGCGGCAAGCAGCAGGCAAAGCAGCAGTGCGAGGCGTGTGCGGTGGACTGTTTGGTACATCACCATGGGCAGGTTCCCGTCTGTTCGGTTGGTTTTTCTCTGCGACCGCCGCTCCGGGCGAAGGTGCCGTTGATGGCCGAATCTCCGATGACCGGAAGGAACATGCTGCTATGATTCGCCGCCAGGGAAACGCTGGTGTGTTTTCATGCCCGCGTTGGAGTCCGCATTTTTTCGAGGCAAGGCGCGCTGCGCAGAGCCGCATTCATTCTGCGGTCAAGCAGCGCAACGCAGTCATAGCGTTTCCCCATCACAATTACACGCTTCCTGGAACAAGAATGAAAATTCGTTTGCTGCTGCCTGTCGTTTTCCTGTTTGTTGCCCTGATCCTGCCCTCCCAGTCCGCTGTTGCGGGCCAGGGCTCATCCCACGAATGGGCCGGGCCGGATCGCGAGCGCTGGGTCTTCGCCTATGCCGGGCGTCTGAGCCGTGACCGGATGGTCCGCATTCTGACCCGCCTTGAGGCCTCGTTCGAGGACTCGGAATACTACGCGGGCGGCATGGGCTGGCATCTGGGCACGAGTTGGGAGCACCTGCGCTGGGAGGCGGAACTGCAGGCCGGCCGCCATACCGGCGACCAGGATCACTGGGAGTTTGTCGGCGTCATTGTCGCGCGCTGGACCAGATTTCCCTGGGACCATTACATGGACACCAGCTTCGCCGTCGGTGAAGGGCAGTCCTATGCCACCAACTCGCCGGTCTCCGAGGAGCGAAAGGGCACCCAGCGGCTGCTGAACTACCTGCTGGTGGAAGTGAGTGTGACGATGCCGGGCAGCGGAAACCTGGATGTCTTCACGCGCCTGCATCACCGGTCCGCGGTGTTCGGCCTGTACGGGGGCGCCAGCGGTGGCTCCAATGTGGTAGGGGTCGGCACCCGCTACCGTTTCTGAACAAGAGATCGAATATCGGACATGAAAAAGGCGCCCGCAGGCGCCTTTATTCCGTGCTTCTGATACGGAGTTGATCAGAAGCTGTACTTGGCCGATACCTGCACCCGGTTCATGTCACCGGAACTGACGGTGCCGGAGCGGCCATCGCCCCGGTCAACCCGGCCTTCGATGTTGCGTTCCGCCCACATGTACTCGATACCCACGTCCAGGTTCGAAATCGGCGAGTGGATCAGGTTCACGTGCACCGACTGGATCGACTCGTTGGCGGACTCCGGCGCGCTGCTCGGGTTGTTCGCCTCGACGTAGCTGTAGATCAGGTTGCTGCGGGTGCGATCGGTCCACCAGCGCTGGTAGCCGACGAAGCCGCCGTAGATATCCAGCAGGTCCAGACGACCGTCTTCGTTGACGAAGGCGTCCGGGAAGGCGTTCAGCGAGATGTAGCGGCCGATGGCATTACCCACGTTGAACTGGAACTTGAAGGTGTCCTTGCCAACCACGTTGACGTTCCCGCTCAGGCTGGCCGCGGCCCCCCACTTGTCGTCATCGATATCAACACCGGCTTCTCTCGAGCTGCTGCGATCGGCGCGGATATTCCGCCCCATGACTGCGAGAGACCCGTTACCCCAGTCGCCGCTGGTGTTGTAGCGAATGACCACATCCGGGAATCGGTCATCACGACCTGAGCGCAAGGCGCCGCCTTCGGCGATGATTGCTTCACCGTTTGCGTCACCTAGTGGATCTTCAGCTACCAACGTCGTGAACGGCTGCTCCAGCGCAAACATCAGGTTGTTGCCCATGCCCAGGTCGTGGGTATAGCGCAGCTGCAGGTTGCGGTTGAAGATGGTGCCCACCGGACCGATGAAGTCCAGCGCTTCCGGCAGCGAGGAGACGTCATAGAACGTGCCCCAGGTCTGACCCACCAGCCACGGTCCAACGGAGATGAACGCATGGCGGATGCGTGGCGTGCTATTACCCACCAGGCGAGACCGGGCCAGATCACGTTCCTCGAGGAAATCCATCTCTATGAAGGTGCGCACGGTGCCCAGGCGACTGGGGGTGCTGGTGCCGAAGTTGATCCGCGTCTCGCGGATGCTGTAGCGGGTCACGTTGTCCGAATCCTGGGCGCCATCCAGCGGAATCAGCGCCGGTACGGTGAACGATTCATTGGCGTCGTTCGCGGCACGGTTAGTGCGATCGGTGTAGGTGGCGTCGGCCTTGACGTAACCACCGATGGAGAACGTGGTGTCGTTGAAGGTACCGAGTTCCAGGGCGGCGGCGTTCTGCGCCATCATCAGGCTTGCCGCCAGACCCAGCGCGGTTCCGGCAGTTTTTCCAGTCAGGATTTTTCTGCTCACGTTTCTTCCTCCGTTATTTCTATCGAGTGCCCAGGCGGCGAGGGAAGGCCGCTCAGGCTTCTTTTAGGTGCCAATCCGGACCGATTTCCGTCGCTCCCGTTATTTTTCGGATGG
>SKGQ01000012.1 GCA_007117515.1 Ectothiorhodospiraceae bacterium
AGCCGGTTCGTCGATCCCCATGGCCTGTCCGAAGAGAACATTGCTTCGGCCGCGGATCTGCTGACCATGTTGCGGGCAGCGCACAAGTACCCGACGATTCGTGACTACTCCACGACGCCGGGATTCGAGGCCCGGTTCCGCTCACCCCGCTATAACCTGCAGTACGGTAATACCAATGCCCTGGTCCACGCCGGCAGTTGGGGGGTGACCTTGAGCAAGACCGGCTACATCAATGAGGCGGGACGCTGCCTGGTGATGGTGGCCAACATTGATGGCGAACCCACGGCGATGGTGTTTCTTGATTCCTTCGGCTCCCGCACGCCCCTCGGGGACGCTTCCCGCACCCGTCAGTGGCTGCGTTCCGGTGAACGTGGAAGCGTTGCAGGAGCGGCACTCGATTATGAACGGTCGCGCACGAGCAGAATCCGCGAACGCAGCCTCGTCAGCAGCGCTGACTACCAGGAATCGCTTTAATTCGGCCTATCCTCGACGGCGGTCGGGCAAGGCCAGTTCACGGGCTGGAATAAAGGTGCGTTCGACAGACTGACGCATCTCGGCATGCTGTTGCTCCACAACGAATTCCCAGTGCGCCAGAAGCTGGGCCTCAAGATCCTCGCGCAAGGCCGTAATGGATGCGTGCAACTCGGCCTCTACCATGTCGCGGTTGCGCCAGGCATCGAACTGCAGCAACCCCCAGTCCGTCACGGCCCAGGTGATACCGAATGCCAGGGCTCCGCAGAGCGGCGCACCCACGACACTCGGGCTGCAGACCATGGTGCCCGCGCCGGCCGCGGCACCCGCCCTCGCAGCACCACGGGTGAGGCCGCGCATGCGCAACGAACCCCCCGCCGCACCAAGCGCTCGACGCCCGAGCAGACGCATTGTGACCGCAGTCGCCCCGGCGCCGGATGCAGCAGTCGCCGACACCGCCAGACGACTTTCGAAGTCGGGACCACTGCGCTGATCCAGGGCAGGCAGCACCTCGTCCAGCGATAGCCGGAAATCGGCTTGCGGAATTGATTCCGGCGCCAGCGCACGCCCCGATACGCGCTCCATGACCTGCTCGATCCAGTCACTGCGCAGTTGCTGCTCATGACTCTGCATCGCCATCGCTCCGGCCCGATGCAGACGCTGGAGCCTGGCTGCGTATTCAGTGTCATCAAAGAGCTGCCGTTGCAGCCGTTCCAGCACGACATCGCGGTCGACCATGCCGGCCCGATCAAGCAACCAGAACGTCATCCGGGTGTATTCACCGGACAGTGAGAAGTACCAGTCCGCGAAAGTCGGAACCTGGGCATGGATATCGGTGAAAATCCGATCCAGTTCCTCCTCGACCAGCCGGGTCATGTCGCGTTGCAGACGAGGCTGCGAAGTCCGTAACTGCTCCCGCGACACCTGCTCCAGGGCCAGGGCATCCGCTGCCGGCATACGGTGGTAAAGCCCGCCCAGTTCGACAACCAGCATCGGCTCACCCCGCCAGAGGCCCTGAAGCGTCTCGCGTTGGTCAATCGCCAACCACAGCAGCGCTCCGCCGAGCAGGACAACGACGAGGCCGATCAGGCTCCTGTCAAACCGCCCACGTGGTTCAGTCTGCGCCGTCATTCCGCCTCCACCAGGCTCGCGTCTCCATCGCCAGGGTCAACGCTCCCGCGAGGTACAACAGGTAGGACCACAGAAACAACGCCTTGACACCGAACAGCAGTAACCAGCCTGCCACCTGCAACCCGACCACCGGCGTCAGTTGCTGGGCCAGCCACCAGGCCCCGGCGTCCAGCGCCGCATGGAATTGCAGGGCGGCCAGCAACAGCTCGCTTTGCGCCTGCTGCAGGGCCACCTCGCCGGAGACGGCCGTCATCAAACTGAATTCCTGCATGTCCGGATACCGCCCGTAAAGGCTCACCACGGCCAGCAAGGGCACCAGCAGGCAGAGGTTAAGGCCCAGCCAGAGCCGCCAGCGGGCAAGGGGCAGGAAATACTCTGACAGATGCCGCTCCAGCGCAGACCCAAGCCAACCCTGGGCCAGTGCGGCCAGCGGCAGATGCAGCAACAGGAGTTGCCAGGCTGCAGTCTGATCGAGCCGAATCACGAAGGGCAACAACAGTGCGGACAGCAGCGCGGCCTGCAGGCCGGCCCGCAGCGTCATAAGGAGCCGACCGGAGAGATAACGCTGCAGTGGACTGCCGAATCTGACATGCGCATGCAGCAGCAGCCGGCGGCGGGCCCTGGCGTGAACATAAAGACCCCGGGCCTGCACCAGCGCCAGAATGAGCCAGACACCCAGGACCGCCGGAGTACTCAGGTCCACCGCCACCAGATGCAGGATGAACAAACCCGCCAGGGCGACTAACATAACGGCCACGTCAGGGCCTGAATCGATCCAGATGCGCTTCATTGCGGATCAATGTGCTAGCGTCCGGGCCGGGACGCAAGGTCGCCGACTGGCCAGTGCCGCATCGTTGTCAGACCGGAGAGCGTCCGCCCTCAATCAATCAAGCGGGATCACTCCCGGGCGCGCTGCCAACCGCGATCGCGCATGCAGTCATGCAGGGCACGGCGCCGCAGGGCCTGACGTTCACCGTCCTCGTAGATCGCGGTGTCGGCATCGGTATCGCCGTCGTCCTCGGCCTGCTGCATACGCTGTTCGTCGATTTCCATGATCCGGCGATCGGCGATCGGCTGGCAGCGCGACAGATCCAGGTTGTACTGCCGGCGCTGGTCCTCGGTAGCGACGTCGGGGTTGACCCAGCGGGCTTCCTCGGCGAAGCGGCCCCCGTCTGTGCCGGCACATGCCACCAGCAGGAGTCCAGCGAGTACACTCACCGGCACGACAATCCTTGCACTGTGATGCATAAATGCTTTCCCTATCCTTGAACACATCGTCCAGGACCCCATGTTATCTGAGACGATTCGCACAAAGGAGTATCAATTCGATGTCCAGGCAACAGCCTTACGCCACCCCTTCCCCGATTCGACC
>SKGQ01000183.1 GCA_007117515.1 Ectothiorhodospiraceae bacterium
CCCGTGCAATTCCCGTCATTATCATCAGCACCAAGAATCAGGAAACCGATCGCATCTGGGGCATGCGCCAGGGTGCCCGGGATTATCTGGTCAAGCCGGTCAGCGAAGAGGAGCTGCTGGATAAGGTGCGCAGTGTCATGGCGGCCTGATGCAGGCTCCGGACGAAATGCCTCTGGCCCTGCTGCAGCGCCTCGACCGCCTGGCCCAGGATCATCCAATGACCCCGGAAGGTGCGCTTGCGGCACCGCCGGAGCAATGGCTGGGGGTCGCGTTTCGCCTTGCAGGCCGCTACTGCGTGTGCCGTACCGGAGAGGTTGAGGAAGTCGTGCCCTACCCGGAGGTCGCCGCGGTGCCCCGAGCACGGCGCTGGCTGCGTGGGGTTGCCAATGTCCGCGGTAATCTGCTGCCGATCATGGATCTGGCAGGGTTTCTCGGCGACGGCATGAGCACCATTACGCGATCGTCGCGCGTACTGGTGGCGCGCACCGAGCAGCTCACCACCGGCCTGCTGGTCGACGAAGTGCTGGGTATGCGGCAGTTTCCGATCGATAGTCTGGCGGCCGCCGGAACCGATGTGCCGACGGAGCTTGTTGAAGTGCTGCCCGGCGAATTCCTTGATCTGGGCCAATCCTGGCAGGTCTTGAGCGTGCCGGGTCTTGTGGCGCACCCGGATTTCTCTCGCGTTGCACAATGACAGCCGGCCGGCCGCCGGCGACTGAACATCAAGAACGGGGAATGACCGATGGAAGGCAATACCGATCGATTGGGGACGTTGACCGTACTGCTAAGTGTCATCCTGTTCGCCCTGCTGGCGATATCGCTGGCGAGTCTGCTGAGTGCGCAACTGAACGGCCCGGTGGTGTTGCCGGGCGGCGCACTGATTGGCGCACTCGCCGCGGCGCTGATCGTGTTACTGGTGCAGGTCTGGCTGGCCCGCGCCGAATCCCGCCGGCAGCGGGAGGCGCTGGATGCCGAGCGGGCCAGGCTTGAGGCCACCGCGCAGCGTGATCAGATGGCAATCCTCAACCTGCTGGACGAAATTCAGGGTCTGTCCGAAGGCGATCTGACTGTCGAGGCCTCGGTTGGCGAGGCCTTCACCGGGGCGATCGCCGATGCCTTCAACGACGCGATAGACGCCCTGCGCAACCTGGTAACCACCATCAACGAGACCTCGGTCCAGGTCTCGACCGCAGCCTCCGACAGCCAGGCCACGGCGCTGCAGCTGGCCGAGGCGTCAGATCATCAATCGCATCAGATCACCCTGGCATCCGCCGCCGTAGGCGACATGGTGACGTCCATCGGGCAAGTCTCGGCCGATGCCGAAGAATCGGCGGGAGTGGCGAATCGATCGGTAGAACTCGCGCAACGGGGCGGTGAAACCGTGCGCCGGACCATCGACGGCATGGACGGTATCCGTGAGCAGATTCAGGAGACTTCCAAGCGCATCAAGCGGCTCGGCGAGTCGTCGCAGGAAATCGGCAATATCGTCGAGCTGATCAACGATATCGCTGACCAGACCAATATTCTGGCCCTGAACGCCTCCATTCAGGCGGCGATGGCGGGTGAAGCGGGACGCGGTTTTGCGGTTGTTGCCGACGAGGTGCAGCGATTGGCGGAGCGTTCAGGCGGTGCCACCAAGCAAATCGAGGCTCTGGTGAAGGCGATCCAGACCGACACCAGCGAGGCCGTGATGTCGATGGAACAGTCCACGGCGGGTGTGGTTTCCGGCGCCGGTCTGGCCGAGGACGCCGGCGAGGCCCTGCAGGAAATCCAGGCGACTTCGGAGCAACTGGCACTGTTGATCACGCGGATCAGTGAGACTGCCCGTCAGCAGTCGCGTGCGGCGACAGGGGTTTCCGATTCGATGAACGTGATCCAGGAAATCAGCTCGCAGACCTCGGCCGGTACCAACCAGACGGCGACATCGATCGGCAACCTGACCGAACTTGCCAATGAGCTGCGCCAGTCAGTTTCCGGTTTCAAGCTGCCGTGATGAGCTGCCTGCTCATGGGCTCGGCCCCGTCCGGCCAGCGCCTCGGGGCTGGTGTGGTCAGAACCCGGGAGATGCGCTGTGATCGATAGCGACAGGGTTCTGCGCGGGCTCTCCTGGTTGCGGGAGGAGATCGACCGCAGCCTGGATGAGGCCGCCAGTGCCATCCAGGACTACACGGAGGGTTTCGCCAACCGGCGTGAACTCGAGCGCTGCGAACAGCACCTGCGTGATGCCCGCGGCAGTTTTACCATGCTGGGCCTTGACGAGCTTGCACGCCTGGCTCAGGAACTCGAGTGGTTGCTGGCTGGCTTCATTGCTCAGGCCAACGACGATGGTCGCGAGGATGTTCAGGACGCGCTGATGACAGGCGTTCTTCGTCTCGCTGACTGCATCGATCGGATCGAAGCCGGGCAGCACGAGACCGGATCCCGGATTGATCCGCTGTTGCGCAGGATTCAGCGTCTGCGGGGCGAAGCCGTGGCTGAGGCGCCGGCCCCGGACGCTGTGCAGGATCTGCACGGCGTGGCCCGGACCGGGCGTGCAGTCTACCAGCGAGGCCTGCTGCAATTGCTGCGCGGCCAGCGGCAGGACATCCCGCCGATGACTGCCCTGGTGGAACAGTTGCAACAGGCCAGTCAGGATCCGCAGATGCAGGAATGCTGGTGGCGTACCGGCTGTCTCCTGCAGGACCTGGCCGGGGAGAGCGGGCCGCTGCCGCCCGAGGCCCGTGTGCTGCTGGGCCAGGTCGATCGCCAGTTGCGGGATCTGGCCCGGGATGACGTGACCGGGACGGACCCCGATACCCCGTCGGCAGAGTTGCTCGAGGGGCTGCGCGCCGCGCAACCCGAACGCTCTTTCGCGGCGCTCGAGAGGCGGGCACCAGCGCCTGCCGAGAGTGCCGCCCGTCCCGGCGCAGCGGTTCTGCGCGCAGCTGCCCTGGCGATCGAAGAAGACCTTGCCGC
>SKGQ01000128.1 GCA_007117515.1 Ectothiorhodospiraceae bacterium
ATCCCGGAATCGCTCTGGTCGCGGGGGGTTCTGGTTAACCATCGGAGTAACCGACAATGTCTGTGGAAATGAAACTGGCCGCGCAGAAGCGCACCGACACGGGGAAAGGTGCGAGCCGCCGCCTGCGTCGTGCGAAAGCGGTTCCTGGCATCGTATACGGTGCCGGCAAGGAACCGGAAATGATCGAAGTCAGCGCCTTTGAGCTGGCCCGTCTGATGGAGCTGGAGGCGTTCTACTCGCAGATCATCGACCTCACCATTGGCAAGAAGAAGCAGCCGACGGTGGTCAAGGATCTGCAGCGTCATCCGTTCAAGGATCGCGTGCTGCACATCGATTTCCAGCGCGTTAAGGCTGGGGAAAAACTGCACGTGGGCCTGCCGATCCACTTCCTGAACGAAGAGAAGTGCAAGGGCGTGAAGGCTGGTGGCGTGGTCCACCGCGACATGATCGAAGTCGCCATCATCGCGCTGCCGAAGGATCTGCCGGAGTATCTGGAAGTGGACCTGGCCGATCTGGATGTGGGCGAGGCGATCCACCTGTCGGAGCTGAACGTACCCGAAGGCGTCGAGCTGGAGGCCTTCAGCCACGGTGGTGACGAGCATGACCACGACCATCCGGTGGTCAGCATCGTGATGCCGCGCATCGCCCGCGAGGAAGATGAAGACGAGGACGAGGCTGCAGATGCGGCCGACGTTCCGGCGGCGGCTGACAAGCAGGACGACGAAGAGGACAAGGGCGAGAAGTAAACGCCCTTCCGGATGCCGATGGCCGACGCGATTCAGCTTATTGTCGGACTCGGCAATCCGGGTGAGAAGTACACTGCGACCCGCCATAATGCCGGTTTCTGGTTCCTTGACGAACTGGCCCGGCGTCATGGCGGGTCGTTGCGTTCGGAGGCCAAGTTCTTCGGTGAGACGGCGCGCATCACGGTGGACGGCCGGGACGTGCATCTGCTCAAGCCGATGACCTTCATGAACCGCAGCGGTCAGGCAGTGGCGGCACTGGCGAACTTCTTCAAGCTGCCGGTGAGTTCGATCCTGCTGGCGCATGACGAACTCGATCTCGCCCCGGGCACGGTTCGACTCAAACGCGGTGGAGGCCACGGCGGCCACAATGGCCTGCGTGATACCGAACGCGCCCTGGGCAGCCGCGATTATCTCCGGCTGCGCGTCGGCATCGGCCACCCCGGTGATTCCAGCCTGGTCACGCCCTGGGTACTGGGCCGACCGGCTGCAGACGACCGTATCGCCATCGAACAGGCCATCGACCGCGCCGCCGACGCCGTGCCACAACTCGTCGCAGGCGAACTGGAGCGGGTGATGAATGAGCTTCATACGAAATGACGTTTTATGTCTAACGTTTAATGGTTTACGACAAGTAATGTGAAGTGGACGTAAAACCTAAAACGTAAAACATAAAACTTCCGAGTACAGCGAGGACATATGGGCTTCAAATGCGGCATTGTCGGCTTGCCGAATGTTGGCAAGTCGACGCTTTTCAATGCGCTGACACAGAACGAGATTCCGGCGGAGAACTATCCGTTCTGCACCATCGATCCGAACGTCGGTATCGTTGCCATGCCGGATGCGCGGCTGGAGCAGCTCGCTGCCATCGTCAAGCCGCAGAACGTGGTGCCGACGACCATGGAATTTGTCGATATTGCGGGTCTGGTGGCCGGTGCGTCCAAGGGCGAGGGCCTGGGCAATCAGTTCCTGGCCAACATCCGCGAGACCGATGCCATCGCCCATGTGGTGCGCTGCTTCGAGGACGATGACGTGCACCACGTCTCCGGGCAGATCGACCCGCTGTCGGACATCGAGGTCATCAACACCGAGCTGATGCTGGCCGACCTGGAGACCACCGAGAAGGCGCACCAGCGGGTTGAACGCCAGGCCAAGTCCGGCGACAAGGAGGCCGTGGCGCGGCGCGATCTGTACGCCCGGGTTCGGGATCATCTGGCTGAAGGCAATCCGGCGCGCACCCTGGAGCTGGATGAGGAAAAGCAGAGGATGCTGCGTGAGCTGCATCTGCTGACCGTCAAGCCGGTGCTGTACGTGGCCAACGTCACCGAGGACGGGTTCGCCGACAACCCGCTGCTCGACAAGGTGCGCGAGCTCGCCAGCAGTGAAGGTGCGGATGTGGTCGCATTATGCGCCGCCATCGAGGCCGAGATCGCGGTGCTGGACGAAGCCGAGAAGCGGGAGTTTCTGGCCGAATACGGCCAGGAAGAACCGGGGCTGAACCGGCTGATCCGCGCTGGCTACGGTCTGCTCGGCCTGCAGACCTATTTCACCGCCGGCGAAAAGGAGGTCCGGGCCTGGACCATTCTCAAGGGTGATACGGCCCCGAAGGCGGCCGGCCGGATCCACACGGATTTCGAACGCGGCTTCATCCGCGCCGCGGTGATCAGTTTCGATGATTTCATCAAGTACAACGGTGAGGCCGGCGCCAAGGATGCCGGACGTCTAAGGCTGGAAGGCAAGGAATACATCGTCCAGGAAGGCGATGTGATTCATTTTCGCTTTAATGTGTGACGCAGCGCTTCGCGCTGCACGTTTTCGGACAAGGAAGGTGTTCGGTTTTCGGACCAGTGCGGCGCTGAGGCGCTGCCGAACGGCCGTGGGGCCCGTGTAGGGTGGAACAAGCGAAGCGGTTCCACGCGGGGGTCGGGTTTTCGGACAAGGAAGGTTTTCGGACAACCAAGGACTGCGCACCTTTGGTGCGCGTTGTTACCGTCTGCGGCGCGCGCCAGCGCGCCAACTGTTTAGTCCGAAAACCGAACACCTTCCTTGTCCGAAAACCACAGCCCGCATCGCGTGCTGTCTTGACTGGACCGGGCCGACCCCGGACAATTCGGCGCTCTGCAGTATCCGACCATGGCTACGTAGCTCAGTTGGTTAGAGCATCGCACTCATAATGCGAGGGTCGGTAGTTCGAATCTACCCGTAGCCA
>SKGQ01000196.1 GCA_007117515.1 Ectothiorhodospiraceae bacterium
CCGGCGCATGGTCCGAGGGCCGTTCCAGGCGGCGGGGCGCCAGGTCGACCCAGGATGCCTCGCAGCGGGCCTTGAGCGCCTCGCTGGCCAGGATCAGGTCGATCCGCAGCCCGCGATTACGGCGGAAGCTGTTCATCCGGTAGTCCCACCAGGAAAAAGTTTTCTCCTCCTGGGGAAACAGCCGGAACGTGTCGCTCAGGCCCAGTTCGAGCAGGGCATCCAGGGCGGCATGCTCAGGTTCGCTGAACAGAACCTTGCCGCGCCACTCCTCCGGATCATGCACGTCGGCATCGGCCGGTGCGATGTTGAAATCGCCCACCACCACCAGTTTTTGGTGCTGCGTTGCTTCTTCGGCCAGCCAGTCGCGCAGATGCGCCAGCCAGTTCAGCTTGTAGGCGTACTTGTCCGAGCCGACCTCCGACCCGTTGGGCACATACAGATTGATGAAACGCAGGTCGCCGACAGTGGCGGCCAGGACCCGACGCTGGGGGTCCTCCAGTCCCGGGATATCGGTGATGATCTCCCGGGGCTCCTCCCTGGCGAGCACCGCGACACCGTTATAGGTGGGTTGACCGCTGAACGCGACCCGGTAGCCGGCGTCCTCGATGGCCTGCAGTGGGAACCTGTCGTCGGTCAGCTTGGTTTCCTGCAGGCCGAGCACATCGGGTTGCTCGCTGGCCAGCCAGTCCAGCACCTGGGGCAGCCGTACCTTCAGTGAGTTGACGTTCCAGGACGCGAGCTTCATGCCAGCGCAGCGCGCAGTCGCTCGGCCTGGGCCTTGAGGTCAGCAGGATCCGCCTGCTCCTTGCCATGTACGCTCCAGTCCTTCTCCTGCCAGCGCGGAATGACATGTTGGTGGTAATGGAACACGGTCTGGCCGGCTGCCTCGCCGTTGAACTGCAGGACGGTAATGCCGTCGGGCTGGAAAACCTGCTGCGCGGCCTGGGCGATGCGCTGAGCCATCAAGCTGCAGGCGGTCAACAATTCAGAAGGGATCTCCAGGATGTTTTCATAATGGCCCTTAGGTATCACCAGGGAATGACCTTTCGAGGAAGGAAAGGCATCCATGAAAGCCATGATCCGGTCGTCGTCGTGGATGAGCGCCGCAGGAATGTCCCCGGCGACGATCTTGCAGAAAATGCAGTCGTCCTTGCGTGGGTAGTCAGCCATCAATGGTCTCCTCAAGCGGCCAGTCCATGGTGTCGCAGCAGGGCGTCGATCTGCGGTTCGCGCCCGCGGAACGCCACATACAGCTCCATCAGGTCCTCGGAGCCACCTTTTTCCAGAATGTTCTCCAGGAAATCCCGCCCTGTCTGCTGGTTGAAAATGCCCTCTTCCTCGAATCTGGAAAAGGCGTCCGCCGACAATACCTCGGCCCATTTGTAACTGTAGTAACCGGCGGCATAGCCGCCGGCAAATATGTGTCCGAAGCTGTGCGGGAAACGATGCCAGGCCGGAGGCTTCATCACCGAGACCTGATCGCGTACCTGATCCAGGATTTCGAAAATTCGCGGGCCCGTTGCCTGGTCGTAGTCCGCATGCAGGCGGAAATCGAACAGCGAGAATTCAAGTTGCCGCACCATCTGCATGGCGGACTGGAAGTTTTTCGCTGCCTGCATGCGCTGGTAGAGGTCATCTGGAATGCGCTCGCCGGTGTCCACATGCACTGCGAACAGATCCAGTGCTTCGCGTTCCCAGCACCAGTTCTCCATGAACTGGCTGGGCAGTTCCACGGCATCCCATGGCACACCCGCAATGCCGGAGACCGCGGCGCAGTCCACCCGGGTCAGCATGTGGTGCAGGCCGTGGCCGAACTCGTGGAACAGGGTTTCCACTTCACCATGAGTCAGCAGCGCGGGCTTGCCGCCGACGCTGGGCGTGAAGTTACAGGTCAGATAGGCCACCGGAATCTGGGTGTCGTTTCCCTGCGCGCGCCGCATGCGACAGACGTCCATCCAGGCACCGCCGCGCTTCTTCGCCCGGGCGTACAGGTCGGTGTAGAACTGGCCACGCACCGAGCCATCCGGATTGTGGATCTCGTAGAATTTCACGTCTTCGTGCCAGGTGTCGACGGCCTCCGTATTCTCGACGATTTTCACCCCATAGAGTCTTTCCACGACCTGAAACAGGCCGGCCTTGACCCGATCGGCGGAGAAATACGGCCGCAGATCCTCCTGTGACAACTGGTAGCGTGCCTGGCGCAGCTTTTCGGTGGCCCAGGTGGTGTCCCAGGGATGCAACTCGTCCAGCCCCAGTTCATCCTTCGCGTACTCGCGCAGCGCGGCCAGCTCCTTTTCCGCCTGGGGCTTTGCCCTGGTGGCCAGGTCCAGCAGGAAGCCGGTCACCTGATCGGTGGAATCCGCCATCTTTGTGGCCAGCGACAATCCAGCGTAGTTGGCAAATCCCAACAATTGCGACTTTTCGTGTCGCAGGGCCAGGATCTCTTCCATGATTTCGGTGTTGTCCCACTGCCCGGCATGGGGCCCCTGGTCCGACGCACGGGTGCCGAAGGCGGTGTACATCTCTTCGCGCAGGGCGCGGTTGTCGCAATGCGCGAGCACGCCGAAGAAGCAGGGGAAATCCAGTGTCAGCAAGTAGCCGTCCTTGTCGTTGCGCTCCGCCCCCTGGCGTGCCACGGCCAGGGTCGACTCGGGTAGCCCGACCAGTTCCGCCTCGTTTTCAACGTGCTTCTGCCAGGCGTTGGTGGCATCCATGACGTTTTCTTCGAACTTGGCTGACAGGGCCGACAGACGACTGGCGATCTCGCGATAGCGTTCCTTTTCGTCGGCTGGCAGATCGACGCCGGAGAGATGGAAGTCGCGGATCGCGTTATCCACCGTTTTCTGCTGCGCGGGGCTAAGAGCGTCAAAGTCTTTCCGCGCCCGCACCGCTTTGTAGGCTTCGGCCAGCTTGCTGTTCTGGCCCA
>SKGQ01000036.1 GCA_007117515.1 Ectothiorhodospiraceae bacterium
ATTGGTCTTGTTCAGGATTTCATCGTACAACATGGTCAATCTCCTACGAGTCGGGGTTATCCGCAGGGGACCTATCCCCTGTTGCAGTGCAACATAGCACCGTGATTTGTGCTTTGCAACAGTTTTGTTGCGTCGCGTCATCTGGGGAAAATGTAGACACTGCAGATCACATTACAAGGGCGATCACGAAAACTTCATCAGGCCCATAGCGGAACCTCCCGACATCTCCGGTAGTCGCCAGAACGTCACCGCGAGAGGGACGGTCATGCCGGAACAACTGATTCATCCCACGCCCCGCGGCCTTTACTGTTCCGCCGGCGATTTCCATATCGATCCCTGGCGGCCCGTGGCCCGCGCCGTGGTCACCCATGCCCACGCCGACCACGCGCGCAGTGGCAGCAGCATCTATTACGCACATCACGACTCGGTGCCACTGCTGCTGCGACGGCTCGGCCGGCACAACCTGATCCGCGGCGTGGCCTACGGCCAGCCGTTTCGCATGGGCCGGAGCTGGGTCTCGCTGCATCCGGCGGGCCACATCCTCGGCTCTGCACAGGTCCGGGTGGAGGCCGATGAAACCGTCTGGGTGGCGTCCGGCGACTACAAGCGCGATCAGGATCCCACCTGCGCGGATTTCGAGGTGGTGCCCTGCGACACCTTCATCACCGAAGCCACCTTTGCCCTGCCGATCTATCGTTGGCAACCGGTCGCGGAAGTCGCCGGCGACATTCACGCCTGGTGGCAGGCGAATGCGCAGGCCGGCCAGCCCTCGGTGCTTTTCTGCTACGCCCTGGGCAAGGCCCAGCGGGTGCTGGCCGAGCTGTTGCGCTTCACCGATCGGACGGCTTACCTGCACGGCGCAATGGTGCCTCTGGTTGCTGCCTACCGGGATGCCGGTATTGCCATGCTGCCGACGCTGCCGGTCAGTGCCGCCGAACGCGGTCATCGCTTTGCCGAGGACCTGATTCTGGCGCCGCCGTCGGCCGCCGGCTCAACCTGGATGCGCCGCTTCCGCCGCCACGCCAGCGGCTTCGCCTCGGGCTGGATGCGTATTCGCGGTAACCGGCGACGGCGCGGTTATGACCGGGGCTTCGTGGTATCGGATCATGCCGACTGGCCGGGGCTGTTGCGCACCATCCGCGAGACCGGCGCCAGGCGCGTGCTCGCCACCCACGGTCGTACCGACGTGCTGATCCGCTACCTGAACGAGGTCGAGGGCATCACTGCCGAACCCCTGCACACCCTGTACGACGGGGAAACCGATGACTGAACCGGACGGCACGCATGCAGCGCTTCACTGAGCTGTACCGGGCACTGGACGAAACCAACGCCACCAGCGCCAAGGTGCGGGCCATGACCGAGTACTTCGCCGCGGTGCCGGCGGAGGATGCGGCCTGGGCCGTCTATTTCCTCACCGGCCGGCGCCTGCGGCGTCTGGCGGCACCAGGGGAACTGCGCCAATGGACCCTGAAACTCACCGGAATGCCGGAGTGGCTGCTGGAGGAGACATACGCCAGCGTCGGCGACCTGGCGGAAACCCTGTCCCTGCTGCTGGACAACGTCCTGCCGCCACCGCCGCGCGCGCACGGCGCACTCCACGTCTGGGTCGAGCAGCGACTGCAGACGTTACGCGGCCGGGACGCGGATTACCGCCGGGACACCCTGCATCACTGGTGGGCGGAATTGCCCACCGAGTCCCGCTTCGTGCTGAACAAGATGCTGACCGGTGCATTCCGGGTCGGCGTTTCGCGGCGTCTCGTGGTCCGGGCGCTGGCCCAGGCCAGCGGTGTCGAGCCAGCACGGCTGGCCCATCGCCTGATGGGTCAATGGCAACCGGATGCGCAGTTTTTCCGGCACCTGGTCGACCACGAGGACCACGGCGAGGATGCCTCACGGCCCTATCCGTTCTTCCTGGCCTCGCCGCTGGCAGAGGGACCCGAGGTGCTGGGGCCACGGCAGGACTGGCTTGCGGAATGGAAATGGGATGGCGTCCGCGGCCAGCTGCTGCGCCGGGACGGGCACTGCTTCATCTGGTCGCGGGGTGAAGAACTGATGGAGGGACGCTTCCCGGAAATCGAGGCAGCCGCCAGTACGCTGCCGGAGGGCACGGTGCTGGACGGTGAAATCCTTGCCTGGCAGGACCAGCGGCCACTGCCCTTCAATGTCCTGCAGCAGCGCATCAACCGCCTCAAGCCATCGGCCCGCATGCAGCAGAAGGCGCCGGTCATCTTTCTCGCCTACGACCTGCTGGAGCAGGCTTGCGTCGACCTCCGACGGCAACCGCTGAGCGAAAGGCGTCAGCGGCTACATCAGCTGCTCGACCGGCGATGCGATGCAATTCAGCTGTCCCGGCCGCTGGCAGAGGACTCCTGGCAGACGCTGTCAGAGCAGCGCGAACGGGCGCTGTCCATGGGCACGGAAGGGCTGATGCTGAAACGTCTGGAATCACCTTACCGGGTTGGAAGAGCCCGGGGCGACTGGTGGAAATGGAAGGTCGCGCCGCGGACCATCGATGCGGTGCTGTTGTATGCCCAGCCCGGACACGGCCGACGCTCGAACCTGTTCACCGACTACACCTTCGGCATCCGCGATGGCGAAGGCCTGGTACCCATCGCCAAGGCCTACTCCGGGCTGGACAACAGCGAGATCGAACGGCTGGACCGCTGGATCCGGCGCCATACCACCGAGCGCTTCGGTCCGGTACGCGCGGTCGAGGCGATGCAGGTCTTCGAACTCGCCTTCGAGGGCATCGCCCCGTCGCCCCGCCACAAATCCGGTATCGCCCTGCGCTTTCCCCGGATCACCCGCTGGCGACAGGATCTCGCTCCCCGGGACGCGGATTCCCTGGACGATGTGCGCGCCCTGCTCGAACAGATCAGAAGCGCAGGTTGACCCCGCCATGCACCAGTCGCTGATCCCG
>SKGQ01000021.1 GCA_007117515.1 Ectothiorhodospiraceae bacterium
TGGCCGACATGCCGGATCAGACGTCCATCATTGTTGCTGAGAATCGCGTATCCACGCGATACGGTCGCCAGCGGACTGACGTTTTCCAGCGCACGACTGACGCTGCCAAGCTGATGTCGCAATCGTTCCAGCTGAATCCTCTGGGCCCGATCAATGCGCTGTGCCAGTGTGTCCAGCCTTTGTCGTCCCTGCCGCAAGGCTGTCCCGGGATGGCGCAGACGAAGACGCTGCTTGAGGGCGCGCAGCCTATCCAGTCGGACATCAACCGCCTGCCGCATGCGTCGCAGTAGCGTCAATTCCAGGCGGTCCAGACGCTGTGCTCGTTCCTCCAGGCGGCGGCCGGGATGCTGGCGCTGCAGGCGCCCATGAAGTCCCAGCAGGCGATCCCGATTCTGGTTCAGGCGGCGGTTTTGCTGGGCAAGGATTCTATCCCTCAGCGCAGCCAGATTGCGCAGCCAGTGCATGCGGTCGGGGCTTAGCAATTCCGCCGCAGCGGATGGTGTGGGGGCCCTTACATCGGCTGCGAGGTCCGAAATCGTGACATCGATTTCATGGCCCACGGCACTGACAACCGGATGCTGGCAGGCAACCACGGCCCGGGCGACCGCCTCATCGTTGAATGCTTGCAGATCCTCCAGCGAGCCGCCGCCACGTGTCAGTAACAGCACGTCGTTGGCGTCATCGGCGTCGGCACGTCGCAGCATGCGCACGATCTCGGCAGCCGCATCCTGGCCTTGTACCGGAACCGGATAGATGCGGACGGGAATGCCCGGGAAGCGGCGTCGCAGGACCTGCAGCACATCACGAATGGCGGCACCACTTGGCGAGGTCACCACGGCAATGCGGCGCGGCAGTCGTGGCAGCGGTCGTTTGCGTTCTTCCCGAAACAGGCCCTCGGCCTCGAGTTTCTGCCGCAATTGCTCGAAGCGCTGACGTAGAAGTCCATCGCCGGCGGCCTCCATGTTGTCCACCAGCAGTTGGTAGTCGCCACGCGGCTCATACAGACTGACCCTTGCGCGCAGCAGAACCTGTTGGCCGTTCTCCGGACGGAAGCGCAATAACCCGGCACGCTGCCGGAAAAGCGCGCACCGGACCTGAGCCCGGGCGTCCTTGAGGCTGAAGTAGACATGCCCGGATGCCGGCCGGGCCAGATTGGAGATTTCACCCTCGACCCAGAGTAATGGCAGGGCGCCGTCCAGCAGATCCCGGACCTCACGATTCAACTGACTGACGGTGAGGATGGCGCGCCCGGGCGTACTGTTGCTCTCCGTTATTCGTGTCATGGCTGATGTCGGCCCTCGCGCTGCATCAAATTTTCATGGTCTGCCATCGGTTTGCGGTTTTCCTCGCGGCCTATCGTACCTATAATGGCCGGCTAACCCACGGCCACTGCTGGCTCAAGCAAGGTACCATTTTGATGCGCATCGCTCAGGAAGCCCTGACCTTCGATGATGTTCTTCTGCTTCCCTCCTATTCGACGGTCCTTCCCCGGGACGCCGACCTGCAAACCCGCGTCACCCGAGACATCCAGTTGAACATTCCGCTGGTGTCGGCGGCCATGGACACGGTCACTGAGGCGCGGCTGGCGATTACTCTGGCCGAGCAGGGCGGTATCGGCATCATCCACAAGAACATGGGTGTCGAGCAGCAGGCGGGGCATGTGCATCGGGTCAAGAAGTTCGAGAGCGGTGTGATCAAGGAACCGATCACGGTATCGCCCAGCACGACCATTGCCGACGTACTTAAACTGACCCGGGCCAACACGATTTCCGGCGTGCCCGTGGTCGATGGTGAGGATCTGGTTGGCATTGTAACCAGCCGCGACTTGCGCTTCGAAACGCGACTGGACGATCCGGTCAGTGTGGCAATGACCGGCAAGGACCGGCTGGTCACGGTGCGCGAAGGTGCCAGCCGTGAGGAGGTGCAGCAATTGCTGCATGCCCACCGCATCGAGAAGGTTCTGGTAGTGAATGACGATTTCCAGCTGCGGGGACTGATCACGGTCAAGGATATCCAGAAGGCCGAGGACTACCCCTATGCGGCCAAGGATGAGTTCGGTCGTCTGCGGGTCGGCGCCGCGGTCGGCACCGGTGGCGATACCGAGCAGCGGGTTGAGGCGCTGGCCCGGGCGGGTGTGGATGTGCTCGTCGTCGATACCGCGCACGGCCATTCGCAGGGCGTGCTCGATCGTGTTCGCTGGATCAAGACGCATTTTCCCGACGTGCAGGTGGTAGGAGGCAATATTGCCACCGGCGAGGCTGCTCTTGCCCTGGTGGAAGCTGGTGCTGACGGCGTCAAGGTCGGTATCGGCCCGGGGTCCATCTGCACCACCCGTATTGTGGCTGGCGTCGGCGTGCCGCAGATAACTGCGGTCTCGAACGTGGCGCAGGCGCTGGCCGGTACCAACGTGCCGCTGATTGCCGACGGCGGCGTGCGTTTCTCCGGTGACGTCTCGAAGGCGGTGGTGGCCGGTGCCAGCGCAGTAATGATTGGCGGCATGTTCGCCGGCACCGAGGAGGCGCCGGGTGAAGTCGAGCTTTTTCAGGGGCGATCCTACAAATCCTACCGTGGCATGGGCTCGCTGGGGGCCATGGCGCAGGGTTCCAGCGACCGGTATTTTCAGGACACCGTCGACGAAGTCGAGAAACTGGTGCCAGAGGGCATCGAGGGTCGCGTGCCCTACAAGGGAACCGTGATCGCCATTGTGCACCAGCTCATTGGTGGGCTGCGTGCCAGCATGGGCTACGTGGGTTGCCGCAACATGGAAGAGATGCGCACACGGCCCAGCTTCGTCCGCGTCACCAATGCCGGTGTCCGCGAGAGCCACGTGCACGATGTCACGATTACCAAGGAAGCGCCGAACTACCGCACGGACTGACGGTTCGGCAGCGGCAGTCCTGCAGTCGTGCTGGCCATGCGGGAACCCCCGGATTGCTGACTCCGCCCGTGCCGGCTTCCGGCGCGATTGCAGACCCTCCATCAACAATACTGGTTGCGCATGTCCGACTCTATCCACGCCGAACGTCTGTTGATTCTCGATTTCGGGTCGCAGTATACCCAGTTGATCGCGCGCCGCGTCCGCGAGGCGCGGGTCTATTGCGAAATCTACGCCTGTGATGCGCCCGAATCGGCGATTCGGGAATTTGCACCGAGTGGCATCATCCTCTCCGGTGGTCCGGAATCGGTGACCTTTGGTGAGACGCCGCGTATTCCGGGTGTGGTGTTTGAGCTGGCTGTGCCCGTGCTGGGTATCTGTTACGGCATGCAGGCCATGGCGGCCCAGTTGGACGGTCAGGTGGAGGCCTCCGATCACAAGGAATTCGGTTACGCTCGCGTGCGGGCTCGGGGGCATTCGAAATTACTGCGGGATATCGAAGACCACACCACGCCGGAAGGTTACGGCATGCTCGATGTCTGGATGAGCCACGGTGACCGGGTCAGCGAATTGCCCGCGGGATTCAAGGTTATCGCCAGCTCGGAGGCGGCGCCGATTGCTGGAATCGGTGACGACGAGCGCGGCTGGTACGGCCTGCAGTTCCATCCGGAAGTGACGCATACGGTGCAGGGTGCGCGAATTGTCTCCCGTTTCGTACGCGACATCTGCGGCTGCTCCGGCACCTGGACATCGGACAACATCATCGAGGACAGCATTCGGCGGGTCCGCGAACAGGTGGGTGACGGCCAGGTGCTGCTGGGTCTGTCCGGCGGCGTCGACTCCTCGGTGGTGGCGGCTCTGTTGCACCGAGCGATCGGCAAGCAACTGGTCTGCGTCTTCGTCGACAATGGATTGTTGAGGCTGGAGGAGGGCGACCAGGTGATGGCGACCTTCGCCCGTTACATGGGCGTGCGAGTGATCCGCGTCGATGCCGAGGCGCGTTTCCTCGAAGCCCTGGAGGGCGTCGATGAGCCGGAGAGGAAACGCAAGATCATCGGTCGGACCTTCATCGAGGTTTTTGACGAAGAGGCCACCCGGCTCGAGGGTGTGGAATGGCTGGCCCAGGGCACGATCTATCCGGATGTGATCGAGTCGGCCGGCGCCGCCACGGGCAAGGCCCACGTGATCAAGTCGCATCACAATGTCGGTGGTTTGCCGGAAACCATGAAACTGCGCCTGATCGAGCCCCTGCGGGAACTGTTCAAGGACGAAGTGCGGCAGATCGGTCTGGAACTCGGGCTGCCTTCGGAGATGGTCCAGCGGCATCCTTTTCCGGGACCGGGGTTGGGCGTTCGAATCCTGGGTGAAGTGCGCAAGGTTTACGCTGATTCCCTGCGTCGTGCCGATGCGATTTTCATCGAGGAGCTGCGTCGCCATGACCTCTATGACCGGGTCAGCCAGGCGTTCGCCGTGTTCCTGCCGGTGAAGTCGGTGGGCGTGACCGGAGATGGTCGACGCTACGATTATGTGGTCGCCCTGCGTGCGGTGGAAACAGTGGATTTCATGACGGCGCGCTGGGCACATCTGCCCTACGAGTTTCTTGATCATGTCTCGCGCCGGATCATCAATGAAATCAACACGATTTCGCGTGTTGTCTATGATATTTCCGGCAAGCCACCAGCGACCATCGAGTGGGAGTAGAAAACGAGAGCTCCAGGATTGATTCAACTCGACAAGTTGCCAAAGAAGTACCAACACTGAGGCGCCAGCTTGGATGCAATGCCAGCCTGGATGCAATCTATGGGGTCCGGAGTAGCGTCACCCAGTAGAAGGAAACAAAACAAGTGGCATCATTACACAAGCGCCTCAGGTGGAACGCTAACGCCCTGCTAGCAGTCAGCGCCTGCACGATTATCACTACCGCGTACGCCGAGACTAGGGTCACGGCCAATGGGGGATTGGTCACGGCAAATGGGGGCTGCAACGATTACAGGCCAGCCAATGGTGGCACCGTCACGTGTACGCCTGATGGTTCAAACCCGGAGAGCAAAGGGGTACAGACAACACCGAACGACACATCAATCAACGATGTGGAAGTTAAGGTAGAAACGGGTGTCGTGCTTGATGTGAACGGGTCAACGATTGGCCTGGGTGCGGGCTCAACGGTGGACAACAGTGGGACGCTGTATACGGGGAGGTTGCGTTTTGGCTATGGCATCTCAGCAGGCGTCAGTGGCCGTTCCACGGAGGGGGGAAATGAATTCACCAACCTGGAGTCGGGCGTTGTGCTGACCGATGGCAGCGATTCTCATGGCATGTACATTAACGCGCGGCAATCCAGCGCAGATGGCAATAAAATTGTAAATAAAGGTAAGGTAAATACCACGGGTGACCGAGCTGATGGTATCCGGTTTTTCACCGAAAGTACGGACGCTGAAGACTTAATTGATAATAGTGGGGAAATCGCTACGTCTGGCGTCGATGCGGCGGGTATTCACGTAAAAAACACCGACACGCAAACCGAGATCAGCAACTCCGGAACGATTACCGTTAACGACGGATCTGCCCACGGCATTCTGATCGAGGGCGCGGCCCGTGTCGTCAACAGCGGCACAATTGAGGCAGATCCGCTCGGATACGCGTTTTATGTCGAGGACAACGACAACACCTTGGCGAACTCGCTGACCATTGAGCCTGGTTCCGATATCACCGGTGGATTGCGTTTCAGCGAAACGCGGCGTTCAGAAACGCTAGTATTTGCTGAGGGGCTGGGCTCCAATAGCGATTTTTTCGAGTTTAACAATACCATTACTGGTCTGAATCAGGTGGAGATCAAAGACGGTAGCAAAGTAGCGATGAGTGCTGGCGTTTATGACCTGGTCGAAGCGAATGTCCGTACCGGATCCGATGCGACGCTGGAAATTGCCGGGGATATCACCGGTTCTGGGGGTCTGACCAAGAATGGAGTCGGGAAACTGCGGTTGTCCGGCAACAACACCTACTCCGGTGGCACCGAACTCCAGGCCGGCACGATTGTGGCGGCCTCCGATCAGGCACTTGGAGAAGGTGCGTTGGAGGCGGCAGGCGCCGGCGTGGCCCTGGCCGCTGGTGAAAGCAACCTTGCGCTGGGCAACGTTGTTTCACTCAGCGAGGATCTGATTGTCGATACGGCCGGCGAAATCCTGTCGTTAGACGGCTCCATCACCGGTTCTGGGGGTCTGATAAAACGCGGTCCCGGCGCTCTTGAGCTTTCGGGTGAAAAT
Organism: Ectothiorhodospiraceae bacterium; assembly: GCA_007117515.1. GTDB lineage: Bacteria > Pseudomonadota > Gammaproteobacteria > Nitrococcales > Aquisalimonadaceae > Methylonatrum. Next base: position 6,139 of record SKGQ01000021.1, read on the forward strand.
TCGTTTTCCGGCGGAACGCAGGTTGAGCGTGGCACCCTGGCGCTTGATGGTGATGCAGCTAGCAGTACCGGCGAAATCACCATGTCTGCAGACACGGCTTTTCAGGCGATCTCCGATTTGAGGTTAGCCAACGACTTCAATCTCGGAGGGCCCGTCGAGTTCGACACGCAGGATTTTTCTGCCACGCTCGATGGCGTCATTTCCAACAACAGCACAGGTCAGTTAATCAAGACCGGTTCGGGAACGCTAACGCTAAACGGCACAAATGATTACAGCGGCGGCACGGTCATTCAGCAAGGTTCACTGGCACTCTTCGGTAGTCTGGCCTCAGGCGTCACCGTTCAATCAGGTGGGATGCTTGCTGGTTCAGGTGTAGTCACGGGTGATGTGAAGAATGCGGGCCGGATACAGCCTCGCCTCAATGAGTCCCGCAGCACCCTGAACATTGTGGGTAACTACGTGGGCCAAGATGGCATCTTTGCCTCGACTCTGGGTGGGAGCTCTCAGGCCATCGAAGCAGACCGGCTGGCCGTCCAGGGGGCCGGAAACAGCGTTTCGGGAAACACAACCGTGGTGGTGGCTGACCCGATTGGTGTGCTTGGCAAACCCACCGATGGCGATGGCATCTTATTGGTCGACGTCAATGGCGGGGCCACAAGCACCACGAGCGCTTTTACTGCCCCTCGTATCGCCGCTGGTGCCTATGAATACCAGCTGGTTCAAGGTGGAGAGGACTCGACTGAAAGTTGGTACCTGCGCGCAGACGAAGAGACACCTCAACCGCCTGTCGTGGTGACGCCGGAACCATCGCAACGCCAAGAAGTCGCTCTCTACCCTGCGTTGCAATCACTGGCCCGAGAGTATCTGTGGAGCATTAACGGTTCTCTTGACGATCGCCGTGGCGCATCAGACGTCATTGCCCGGTGGCATGGACAACCAATGACCTGGGCGCGGATCATTTTCGACCGCATCGAGAGCAAATCCGACAACGCCAATGACGGGCCAGGAATAAAAAGCAATGTTGTAGCGTTCCAGTTCGGCGTCGATGCGTGGCGCGGTGACAGTGCCTGGGGACGATGGCGCGCAGGCCCCGTTGTCACAATTGGTGGCAGCAATGGCAACGCCTACTACAGCTCTGATTCGGTAAAATCTGGAGATATCAGCCTGAATGCGTACAGCCTGGGTCTCAACGCGACGCTGGTCAGCGACAATGGCGCCTACGCAGACCTTCTGCTGTTTGGTACGCGTCTGACGGACGTGACAGCGGCGTCGCCGCTCGGGACATCAATTACCACTACCGGCTGGGCCCTGAGCGGTTCGGTTGAAAGTGGTTTGCGTTTGCCGCTCAATAAAAGTGTAGCGGTTACGCCTCAGGCTCAGGTTTACGTCACTACGGTGAATCTAAAAGACACTCAGGATTCCTATTCGCTGGTGCAAATGCCAACAGAGACAGCCGTTGTCGGCCGGCTTGGCTCGAAACTGTCTTACGAAAATAATCAAGCTGACGGGCCACTAACGCAGTTCTCAGCCAGAGCCAGCGTGTATTCGACCCTGTCAGGCGAAAAAGCGGCCACGTCATTTCTGAACTTGCAAGGTGGCAATGCCACTGCTTTTCAAAGCCGGGCACCAGGCAGCTGGATGGCGCTTGATACTGCAATCACTGTGCAGGCCTCCGAGAATACGCAGCTGCAGGTCGGCCTAGGTTATCAAAGCACGTTTGATAACGAGTATCGTGGCGGCTTTGGGCAGCTCAGCATGAAGGTAGGATTCTGAGAGGTCTCGGGTGCGGAGCAAAGGCACGAGTATGAGTATGATTCCCGTTGTTTCGGCCCCGGAGGAGAAAATGCCCGAAGATCGGTCCGATGCCATCTTTTTAGATGAGCTGCGCTGCGCGAATTCCTATCACAAGACTAGCCGAGCTGCATTGTTCCTGCCGGTCAAGTCGGCAGGCGTGGCTGCGGATGCCCGACGCTCTGAATACGTGGTAGCCCTGCGGGCAGTCGAGACCATCGACTTCGTGGCAGCCCACTGGGCCCGCCCCACGATTTCCTGGAAAAGGTGTCGCTGCGCATCGTCAACGAGGTCCGCGGCATCTCGCGGGTCATCTACGATATGACCGGCAAGCCGCCCGGCACCATCGAGTGGGAATGAGAGGCAACCTGATTGGCTGGAGAGGACGCGATGAGCTCTGAAGAATCGGGCGAACTCAATTTTCTTGGTACTTCCGATGCGCTGGAGCTGGTGCTCGAGCTGGCCCGCCGTCGGTTCCGCCAGCTGCGGCGCCAGCCGACGCGGCGGGAGGCCGCTCGACTGTATGACCAGGCAGCGCTTGAGCAACTTGACTACCTGCTGATGGAACACTGGGAGGTTCTGGATGCAATCGCCCGCCGTGCGACAACGTCCGAAAAGGTTGCCGGCCAGCTTGTCTGGCGTGTTCGTAGCGGGGTTCTGGTGGAACAGCGACCAGCGGAAGCCGTGGCGCGGTGTCTGGACCTGGCCGAAGAACAGTTGCGGGAGGCTGGTCCGGGCCGTGACAATTCTGCCGCCGATGCCGTCAGCCTGGGTCGTCGGTTCCTGACCCGCCATCACAACGAACTGGATGCCCGGTTCGGCCGCACCAGCGCCTGACCCGATCGTGACCAAATGCATCCGGGATCAGGATCTCGGCTGGATGCGGCATGCACTGCGTCTGGCGCGTCAGGCTGCCGCCGAGGACGAGGTGCCGGTTGGCGCCGTTCTGGTGCGCGACGGTGAATTGCTGGCGGAGGGGCGCAACCGGCCCATCACCGCTGTCGATCCATCGGCGCACGCGGAGATGGCGTGTATTCGCGATGCCGCCCGACGAATCGGGAATTATCGACTCACCGGAACCACTCTGTACGTGACCCTGGAGCCATGTGTGATGTGTGTTGGCGCGCTGGTGCACGCGCGCGTGCAGCGTCTGGTCTATGCGGCGTCAGAACCCCGCACCGGTGCGGTGGAAAGCCGTTTCCGCCTGCTCGCCGACGGCCTGCATAACCATCACGTTACGGTTGAGGGTGGCCTGCTGGGGGAAGAGAGTGCGCGGTTGCTGCGGGATTTCTTCCGCGCCCGGCGGAGCCGGCCCCGGAGTCAGTAGAGGGCATTGCCCGTCCAGTCCAGACGCGGACCCGGCCGCGTCTCGCCGTTGAACGGCACGATGTCGGGTTCCGTGGTGAGCGCGGGATCCTGCAGATCGGCATCGGTTATTCGGATCAGAAGATCGTGAAACGCTCGAACCCTGGAGACGTAGATCACCGGTTCCCGACCTCGGGCCTGACCGTACCGGGTCTGCGGATACCATTCCGGGTCTGACAGGAGCGGCAGCGTGTCCTTGATGTCCTGCCAGGCGTCGGGGTCGCCACCGAGCTGTTCTGTCAGGCGCCGAGCATCCTGCACATGGCCCAGACCGACATTGTAGGATGCAAGAGCCAGCCAGGTGCGAACGGGCTCGGGGATTTCCTCTGGAATCCGGTCGATCAGGCTGCGAAGGTACCTCGCGCCGCCCTCGATACTCTCGGCTGGATCAAGTCGGTCGACGCCGAGCTGCGATGCAGTCGCGCCGGTGAGCATCATGACGCCACGCACCCCGGTATGAGACACCGCCGCGGGATCCCAGAGTGATTCCTGATAGCCGATCGCCGCCAGCAGGCGCCAATCCAGATCGTGCTGCTCCGCAGCGCGCTGGAACCTGTCACGGAATTCCGGCAAGCGGCCCGTGACATGGCGCAGAAAAGTGCGGGAATTCACATAGTCGAAATCGCCGAGATCACCAAGGTGGCGTTCGATCATCGCATCCATCCGGCCATCGGACGCAATCGTACCGAGGAAGGTCTGGGCCTCACGAAACAGGCTCAGGTCGTCCTGATCGAGCACGCCCCAACGCAAGCGGCGCGGCTCGCCCAGGGTCTTGTTCGCTTGCAGTTCGGGCAGATAGCGCTGGTTGCGCTGCAGCATTCCCAGGTCAGCAATGGTGTAGTCGAACTCTCCGCGCCAGACCAGATACAGCAGATCACGGATAGGTCGATCAATCTCGTGCCAAAACGGCTCTTCGTCCTCGAATTGGCGGCGAAGGAGGCCGCTTTGAAGGCTGTTGATGGGCACCGCCAGCCGCTTGTCGCTGTTGGCCAGAGCTGCAAGGCTCTCCGGGCTCGGGCGGTCCTGGCGACGCACCAGCACAGACTCAACCTCCAGATAGGGCCGTGTGTAGCGTATCCCGGGTTGCCGGGTCTGGGTCGGGACCAGCGCCGTGACTGCCATGTCCGCCGCCGCAGCGGCCAGTGCATCCGGCATCATCGCCGGCGACTCAACGGCGACAAACCGCAGCGTCACACCCAGATGCTCCGCAAATGCCTGCAACAGATCGCGCTCGAGTTCTACCTCCGATGCCTGGGCACCATCGCTTGCCAGCGTGGTTTGTGGAACCGCGACACGCAGCAAGCCTCGGTCGCGGACTTCATCAAGCAGGAACGGTTGTCCATGGGTGGCTAGCTGCAACAGCAGCACGACCGCCGTGGCCAGCATCAGAAACGGTAGTAGGGAACTCCTGAATATTCGCACGCGGATCTCTTCGTTCGATCGTCGACTTCAGGTAGACTACGCCGCCCAAGGAGAGGTGCCAGAGCGGTCGAATGGGCTCGACTCGAAATCGAGTGGCTCCTAGCGGGGCCCGGGGGTTCGAATCCCTCCCTCTCCGCCAGTTCAATGAAAAAGGGGGTGTCCCGCAAGGGCATCCCCTTTTTCATTGAAATAACGTGGGGTTCGAACCA
>SKGQ01000139.1 GCA_007117515.1 Ectothiorhodospiraceae bacterium
GACTGCTGCGTTGCGCTGCTTGACCGCAGAATGACTGCGGCGCTGCACAGCGCGCCTTGCCTCGGAAAGAATGCGGACTCCAACGCAGGCGGGCGAAGAGATCAGTATCTCCCTAGCCGGCGAGGATCAGGACGATAATTCCGAACAATCCCGTTTCGATTCCCATTGCCTGACTCCGTTCCCTGTAGTTCCGGAACGATAGGTGACCCTTGAACACCCTGCAAGCCGACGCCACGTGAAGACATGTGGATTAGGAACATTTTTGTGTCCCACTCGTCGGATCGGGATACATATTGCAACGTAAAGAGGTTTTTCATGCGTCGGATCTACTTTCTGCTTCCCGGAATAAACGATGCCCGCGAGCTGGTCGACGTGTTCCGTCGCAACGGTTATTCAGACCGGGATCTGCATCTCGTGGCGCGCGAGGATGTGCCGATGGAGGATCTTCCGGAGGCGAGCATGACCGAGCAGTCCGACCTGCTGCCGGCCCTGAAACGTGGTACGGCTGTCGGGGGCACGGTTGGACTTCTCGCCGGGCTCGGTGCCGTGGCGGTTCCTGGCCTGGGCGCGGCTGTTGGCGGCGGCGCGGTTGCCCTCATTACCGCGGCGGGCGCCACCGTTGGTGGCTGGTCTGCGCTTCTGGTGGGTGCCGGCATGGACCGGAAGCAGATCGCTGACTGCGAGCAGGCGCTGCAGGAAGGCCAGGTGCTGATGCTGGTGGATGTCCAGGCCGATCAGGTCGAGACCGTGCGGGAGCTGGTTACCAGCCACTATCCGGATGTACGGGTTGAGGACATCGAGCGGATTGTTCCCGCGCCGGATGTCTCCGTCGCCAAGGGCTGAAAAAGTCAGCCTCATCAAGGGTCTGCCTGTCATTGGCAGGCCCGTTCAGTTCAGGCCCGTTCCGGCGAGCGCATCCGCCAGCTCGTCGAGCTGATCCAGTCCACCGATATCCGTCTCCAGCATCGGCAGGTGGATACAGTCCAGCCCCCGCAGGTCCTGCTCGATGGCCTGCAGATAGACCGCCTCCTGTTCCCTGCGCTTCCGCAGAAACTCCCCGTCCGCAGTTGCCGGCAGCACCCGATTGACGATGGCGCCGAGTACCGGGATGTCGAACTGGCGCAGGGCATCCACCGCGCGTCTGGTCTCGACGATGGGCAGGCGTTCCGGGGTCAGCACGAAGACAAACGCGGTCTCCTGCGGATCCGTCAGCAGACGCCGCGTGCGATGGAACAGACGCCGCCGCTCGAGCAATGTCTCGGCGATGCGCCGGGTGCGTGTTTCCATGCCGGCGAACGGGTCCGAATCCGGTTCATCGAAGGGCGTCGGTACGTCCGCCCGGGCGCCGGACGGGGTCAGGTGTTTCAGCACCTTGCCGAGCTGCTCCGAGCGCTGGTTGTGATTGATCAGGCCGTCGGTCCAGGCGGCCATCGCCTCGGGCAGCGACAGCAGACGCAGGGTATGGCCTGTGGGTGCGGTGTCGAAAATCAGCAGATCGTAGTTGTCCCGCTGTTCGAGAATCAGGCTCGCGACCCGTTCCAGCAGCGCTGCTTCCGCAGCGCCGGGGGAATGCGCCGCCAGCGCCATCTGCCGATCCAGTTCCGCATGCATGTCCGGCGCGGCCAACTGCTTCATATGGTCGCTGACCGAGCGGATGTGCGCGCGGGCCTGCTCGTCCGGGTCGATCTCCAGCCCCCAGACGCCGGCGGTAATGCCGGTGATCCGGTTCCCGATCTTCCGGTCGACGGCATCGCCCAGCGAGTGCGCCGGATCGGTGGAAATCACCAGTACCCGTGCCCCACGGCGGGCTGCCAGCACCGCGAGTGCACTGGCGACGGAGGTCTTGCCGACGCCGCCCTTGCCACCGATGAAAACGATCCGGTGGTCCAGCAGGCTCTGCAGTGTTCCTGGCCCCATGTCAGCAGCAGCGGAAGTGGTCGAGTGGCGAGCGTTCCATGCCCATCCGTCGATGCCAGTCATGGAAGCGTTCCAGCAGCAACGGTTGCAGCTCCATCGTGTAATAGCTGGCTGGATTGGGCACACCCATCATTTCCGAGTAAACCAGAAGCATGAACAGGTCTTCCTCGTCACGCCGCGCTCGGGCGATGGTCGAGCGATAGCGTCCGAAATAGAGCTCTTCGGCGCAATAGCTGGCCCGGCGGAACCATTGCCGCCAGCGACCAGCCCCACCATGCTTTCCGTCGGATGCCATCGCTCGGGCCTCAGGGGGTTGCTGCGGCATTCCGCAGGTGTTTCCGGAGCACGCCCACGGCCTCCAGCAGGACCATGACGGCGGCAACCAGGATCAGAATATCCAGGGAGAACAGGAACCAGTTGCCCGCGTCATAGAAGGTCTTGAGCTGCACCAGCAGGGCCAGTGTGGTCATGAACAGCAGGAACGATAACGGAATCAGCGTGAACCACATGGACCGACCCAGACGGACGATGATGACCGTCATTACCAGCAGCGTGAGACCGGCCAGCAACTGATTGGTCGTGCCAAACAACGGCCACAACAGCATGCCGCCAGTGCCGTCTACGCCGCCGGCACCAAAGGCCAGCGCCAGGCATGCACCAACGGCGATGGCAGTGGAGATCGGCACGCTCTTGAGAATCGGCAGATTATAGATCGTGCCCCACTCCTGCATGATATAGCGCTGCAGGCGCACACCGGTGTCCATCGTGGTGCCGGCAAACAGCACTGCCATGACCGTCAGCAGCGTCACGGCAATGGCCTCGGACAGGCCGGTGCCGGCGGCAACGATATTGGCGCCGCCGGTGACGAAGGCGTTCACGCCACCATCACCGAATGCCCCGTAGATCTCGCGCCATTCGCCCAGGGTCGCGAAGCCCGCGGTGGTGGCGAGGATCGCGGCCAGCGCCAGACAACCCTCACCGACGGCGCCGAAGTAACCGACAAAGCGAACGTCTTTTTCGTTACTGATCTGTTTCGAGGTCGTGCCCGAGGAAACCAGCCCGTGGAAGCCGGAGATGGCACCGCAGGCAATGGTGACGAACAACAGGGGAATCAACGATGGTGTGCCTGCCGGCACATCGCTGTTGAACGCCGGCGCGACGATGGACGGGTTCGACAGCAGGATTGCCGCGTAGACCAGCCCGAGCCCGATGAACAGCTGCAGCCCATTGATGTAGTCGCGAGGCTGCAGCAGCACCCAGACCGGCAGCAGCGAGGCGATGGCCGCATACAGGAACAGCAGCACGATCCACTGGCTGTTGGCCGGCAGGCCCAGCACCGATTCCGGCAGTTCCACCGGTACGCTCGGGCCGATGCCGATCAGTGCGTAGAGCGCCACCACCCCAATGATCGACACCGCAAGCAGGTTGATGCGGAAGCGGTAGATCATCTGGCCGATGATCAGTGCGACGATGATCGCACCCCAGGCCGGAACCACCGCCGAAGGGTTGTTGACCAGCAGGCCGGAGATGGCAACGGCGAACACGGCGTTGACCATCAGCAGCACCAGGAAGATCACGATCATGAACAGACTGCGGGCGCGCGGGCCGATTACGTCGCCGGTGACGGCGCCGATGGAGCGTGCCTTGTGTCGCACGCTGGCCCAGATGGCCCCGGCGTCATGCACGCCGGCGAAGAAGATGGTGCCGAGGATGACCCAGGCAAAGGCCGGACCCCAGCCCCAGATTACGGCGATGGCCGGGCCGATGATCGGCGCCGCGCCCGCGACCGAGGTAAAGTGGTGCCCCCAGATGATGAATTTGTTGGTCGGCACGTAATCCACGCCGTCCTCCAACTAATGGGCGGGCGTGCGGAAATCCGGATCAAGCTGGAAGATGCGTTCGGCGATGAACTTGGAGTACACGAAGTAGCCCAGAGCCATGGCGGCGAGGCCGGTAAGCAAGACGAAAATGGCACTCATGCCAGGTCTCCTCTTCTGGTTTTATCTGGCTAGCGACGCACATGCGGGGGCGCGACGTGCCGTGACCGTGCGGACTCGTTCGTCCTCGCCGGTTCACGTAGTCTGGAATTCCGGAAGCGGGAACACAAGTGACGGCCGATGCAGGGCGGTGCTGCCTGTCGCCGCATCTGCGCCCGAGACGGTTCCGGGCCCTGATCTCAGCGCATGAGCTTGAGTAGCTGGTCGAGCCCTGCCCGATGCACATGATGAATCCGCTCGCGATGCAGATCCATGAGTCGCAACCAGATACGTTCGTGACCGACCTCGGTCGGTTCGCCCAGCGCCGGCGGTTGGTCCGTGCGGATCAGACAGAAGGTCTGCCTGTAACGCCAGTATTCCTGATGACCCGTGGCGAAGTAATGACTCTGAAACCGGATCCGGTCCGAACCGTTCAGGCAGTCCGCCGGCAGATCAACGCCGGCTTCCTCTCGCAGTTCCCGCCGCAACGCCATCTCGATTGTTTCGCCGCGCTCGATGCCGCCACCGGGTAATTCCAGCCAGTTGGCGCGAGGGGCGCGGACCAGCAGCACGGCATCGTCATGCCAGAGCGCGCAGTGTACGCCATGGCGATCCGTCATCGGCTGATCCTCGGGCCGATGCACCAGTTCTCCATAGTGATTGACGAAATAGCGGCTCAGAACGATCTCTCCAGGCAGCTGCAGCTTCCGGGCGGATTCGGATTAGGCCAGAGTGTAACGTGCGCTCCGCTGGCCAGCACCCTTGCCGTTGATCCGGGCTGCTGTTAAGAACGATCAGGAAAACGCTGCAATGCGGATGTGGGAGCAGATCAGTGTGTCTTTCAAGTCCAAGGAGAGAGCCCGCTTCATGAGTCGTTCCCTGATCACCGCGCTTGTGCTTCTGTTAGTGCCATCCTGGGCTGCCGCCGTGATGCCGGAGTCCGTGGAGCAGGTCCTCAATCGTCACCAGCTCGGATCGGGTCAGGTCAGCGTCCTGGTGCAACGGGTCGGGGATGGCGAGACGATTCTTGAACTGGCGCCGGATCGCCTTCGAAACCCTGCCTCGGTTACCAAGCTGCCGGTCACGTTCGCGGCGCTTGAGATCCTGGGTCCGACACATACCTGGCGCACGGAGATATACGCCGAGAACGAACCACGGGATGGTGTGCTGGACGGCAATCTCTGGCTGCGAGGCACCGGTGACCCCTATCTGGTTACCGAGCAATTCTGGAAGCTGGTGGGCGGCATCCGGCGGGCCGGCGTCGAGCACATTACCGGTGACCTGGTGCTGGACGTCAGTCATTTTGCCCTTGAACCGGAGGACCCGGGGGCTTTCGACGACCGGCCGGACCGTGCCTACAACCAGGCACCGCATGCCCTGCTGGTGAATTTCAACGCCGTACGATTCCAGATCGACAGCGATGGTAACGGCCAGGCGAGGGTGTCCACCGATCCGCCACTGCCGGAGCTTCGCATCAATAATCGTCTGCAACGATCAAGCGGCGGTTGCGGCGCTCACCGGGGGATGTCCTATCGGGTTTCCGGCGATCTCGAGGTCAGTCTCGAGGGCGAGCATCCGGGCGGCTGCCGGGGCTTTAATCTGCTGCGCGTGGCGATGTCGCCGGAAGACTTTGCGCATCAGCTCTTCTCCGGCCTCTGGCGCCAATGGGGTGGTGAATTTCGTGGGGGCTGGCGTCGTGATATCTGGACCGGCAGCCAGCGTCCGCTTTATACACACCGCTCGCCACCGTTGTCCGAACTGATTCGGCCCGCCAACAAGTTCAGCAACAATGTCATGACCCGCCACTTCAAGCTGGCGGTTGCCGCCGAGGTGCATGGCGAGCCGGCGACGACCAAGGGCGGCAACCAGGCAATCATCGATTTCTACGCCGAACGCGGCGTCAACACGGACGGCATGATCATGGACAATGCTGCCGGCCTTTCCCGCACCAACCGCTTTACCGCGCGACAGGTTGTCGAGATCCTTCAACTGGCCCAGCGCAGCCCGTTCAGTGCCGAGTTCCGCTCCTCGCTGGCATTGTCCGGGTTGGACGGCACCATGCGTCGTCGCTTCAGCGACGGGCCGGAAAGGGGACGCATGCATTTGAAGACCGGCACACTCAATCATGTCTCGGCCGTGGCCGGATACGTGCGTAGCCGCAGCGATCAGGACTACGTCGTCGTGGTGTTGATCAATGGCGAGAATGTCCACTGGGGGCCGGGTCGCGCGGTCCAGGATTCGGTTCTGGCCTGGGTGTATCAGCAGTAGCATTCAGCCGGACCGCAATGAGCGCATGGCCTGCTGATAGAGCAGCCAGGCGCTGATGCCGGCGCCGATATTGCCCAGCATGGCGCCGGTAAGCAGCCCGCTCATGCCCGCCAGGTGGCTGAAAAGCCAGAGTGTGGGCAGGTAGAACAGGAACAACCGCAACAGCGAGATCAGCAGCGCCTGCAGCGGCATGCCCAGGGCATTGCAGACCGAGACCATCAACATGCAAATGCCCAGCGCCGGATAGCTCAGCGGAACACGTAACAAATAGTCGTGCAGGACACTGCTTACCGAGGAGTCGCTGCTGAGAAAGCCCGCCAGGAAGCCGGAGCCGAGAAACAGCAGCAGCCCGACGGCGAGTTGCCAGGCAAGCACGAAGCCGACAGCGAGTCGCACCACTTCCCGAATTCGTCCGATCTCGCCTGCGCCATAGAAGCGGCTGACGATGGGCGGCAGTGACATGGTCAGGGCCAGCACCACGACCATGGAGAAAAACTCCAGCCGCGTACCCACGCCCCATGCGGCGACGGCTGCGCCGCCGTGATAGGCCACCAGGCCGGTTGCCAGTACTGCGGCCATTCCTGGCGCAAGCTGGCCGAGCGTTGCCGGGCCGGTGATCGCGCCCAGATCCCGCAGTGCCCGTGACAGCGGGAAATCTCCGAAATCACGGCTCAGCCAGCCGCGAAACCAGACATGCCGGTAGACCCAGAGAGTGCCGCTCGCGAAGGCCGCCACGGTCGCCCAGGCGGCACCGGGCAGGCCCCAGCCAAAGGTGAAGATGAACAGCGGGTCCAGAGCCAGATTGATCAGACTGGTGATCACCATCAGGAGGCCGGGCAGACCCGTCTCGCCCCGGGCCCGGCAGAGCGAATAACCGAAATAGAGCAGGGCACCCAGCCAGGCGCTCAACAGCCATGGTGCCCAGTAGGTCCGGATCAGGGGCAGCAGGTCAACATCCGCTCCCATGGCGGTCATCAGCCGGCCCTGGGTCAGCCAGAGCAGAATGCAGACCACACCGATGAAGGCGGCGCCAAGCAGTACCACCAACAGACTGATGCAGCGGGCATCCTGGTCGCGGCCGGCACCGAGGGCACGGCCGACCAGCGCGGTGGTGGCGATGCCCAGACCCACCTGGGCGCCGATCAGCAACTGCTGGATGGGTTGCGTGAAGCCGAATGCGGCCAGCGGGTCGACGCCGAGGCGGGCGATGAAGGCCGCATCGACGAGTTGCACGCCGAGCAGTGCGAGCGCGCCGAACAGCATCGGCCAGGTCATCCGGAACAGAGTCACCGCCAGACTGTTCCGGGCCAGGTCCTCGATGGTCAGTGAGTTGCTGCGACTCATGCGCGCGCCGCTGCCAGCAGCATGGTCAGCAGACCGGCGATCGGCGCCAGAATGAGGCAGGCCAGCAGTCGGATACCGGTCAGACGCCAGCCCAGCGCCGGCAACTCGAAGGCGATCACACGATGCAGGGCCAGCACCGACCAGGCGGTTATCAGCGTCACCATCTGCGCCGTGCCGGTGCCCGCGCTAATCAGGGCCAGGGCGATGGGGAAGGTGATCATTGGGCCGCCCGGCATGACCGCACCGAGCACTGTCGCCAGCAGGATGCCTTGCAATCCCGAGCCATCGCCAAGTGAGGTTGCGACCAGTTCCCGGGGCACCAGCATGGCGAGAAAACTGCCGGCGATCAGCGCAATGGGGATACGCACCAGCAGTGGACGCATCTGCCGCCAGCCGCCGGCGGCAATCCGCCGATGTCCGGGTTCGGGCTGGCGCTGGCGCCAGAGGGCGAGCCCAAGCAACAGGATGCCCAGAGTGACATAGGCGCTGATCATCGTGTGGATCGCGCCAGATGTCGCATCAGCAGGCGGGTCAGCAAGCCGGCAATCAGGGGCAGCGGCAGCGATACCAGCAGCCGAGTGAGCGTGAATTCCGTACCAAGCAGTGGCAGTTCCCAGACCAGGGCCCGATTGATGCCCAGCACGGACCAGGAAGTAAGGTACGTCACGCACACGGGAATCGCGGCACCCGAGCGGTACAGGGCGAGAACCAGCGGAAACGCGGCGAACGGTCCGCCGGGGGTAAGCGAGCCGGCCGCGGTGGCCAGAAACAGGCCGCGCAGACCGCTGCTGCCGCCGAGCCAGCGCTCCATCACTGCGCGTGGCACCATGGCCTGCACGTAAGCACCGACCAGTACCGCGGTCACCACAATGGGCAGAATCAGCAGCAAAAGGCCCAGGCCATCGGTCAGCGCCGTGTGAAACGCGTCAGCGCCTTGCAACAGGAACACGGCAAGGCCGGCCCCAAGGGCCAGCAGGACGAAGAATACGGTGCTACCGTCCAGCAGCGGCGGGCCACTGGGCGCGGGTCTGTGTCCGGACTTTCCGGCCATGAACAACCTCGTCGACGGGGTGGGATGGGCCGACACCAGGGAAACACTGGCCGGCAGCTCCGCATGGTACCGCATTGCTTTTCGACCAGAGTCGTCGCTGAGGAGTCCGATCATGCATCACTGGAGTGCCACGCGGCTGCTGCAGGGACTGGAAGCCGGTGCCTTCAGTTCCGTTGAGCTGGTGCAGGAACTGCTGGCCAGGATCGCCAGGCGTAATCCTGGTATCAACGCCGTTGTAACCCTGGACGCGGAACACGCCCTCGCGCAGGCGGAGGCGGCTGATGCGGAACGATCGCGTGGCAATCGGCGGGGGCCGCTGCATGGTCTGCCGATGACGATCAAGGATACCTTCGCCACGGCAGGGCTGCGGACCACCGCGGGTAGCAGGGACCATGCGGATCATGTGCCCGGGGATGATGCGGTCGCCGTGGCCAGGCTGCGGGCGGCGGGTGCCATCATTCTGGGCAAGACCAACACCGCAGAGCTTGCCGGCGATCTGCAGTGCGACAACCCGGTGTTCGGCACCACCAGCAACCCCTGGGATGTGACGCGCACCAGCGGCGGTTCCTCGGGAGGCTCGGCGGCGGCGCTGGCCGCCGGCCTGTCGCCGCTGGAACTGGGCAGTGACATAGGCGGCTCCATTCGCCTGCCGGCGCATTTCTGCGGTGTCTGCGGGCACAAGCCCAGTCATGGCCTGATTCCGATGCGTGGCCATATACCGGGGCCGCCCGGAACCCTCGGGCGATCGGATCTGGCCGTCGCCGGCCCGCTGGCGCGTTCGGCCGAAGACCTGATGCTGGCACTGGATGTTCTGGCAGGGCCGGATGAACCGGAATGCCGCGCCTGGTCTCTTGCGTTGCCGCAGCCACGACCGCGTCGAACCGGCGACTGGCGGATCGCGGTCTGGCCGGAGGAGGCCGGCTTTCCGCTCGCAGACGGCGTTCGGGTAAGTCTTGGTCGCCTCGTTGATGCCTTGTCTCATGCCGGGGTCACGGTTGATCCGGAGGCGCGCCCCGAGGGGATTGATCTGGCGGCCGCGCATGGGCTTTTCTACAGCCTGCTCGCCGCGGCAATGAGTAGTGGTCTGACTCAAGCCGAGATTCGCCATGCCCGGAGTCTTCCCGGTCCTCGTCCGGAAGATCCGGATCGGGTTCGCTTTTACCGAGCCGCGGCCATGAGTCACCGTCGCTGGCAACGGCTCAACGAGCAGCGTCTGCAACTCGCCGCACGCTGGCAGGCGTTCTTTCAGGACTGGGATGTGTTGCTTTGCCCGGTGGCCCCGGTGACGGCCTTTGTCCATGATCTTGAGCGACCGCCGCTGGACCGCATGGTGTCCGTTGACGGCGCGGCAAGACCTTATTCTGACCTATCGTTATGGTGTGGTCTGGCCGGGTTGCCGTATCTGCCTGCCACCGTCGTGCCGATGGGGCTGGATGGCGCTGGCCTGCCGGTGGGTGTTCAGGTGGTCGGACCGCGCTTTGGAGACAGGCTGACCCTGGCTGCCGCGGAACTGATAGAGGGTATCGGGGGCGGTTTCGCCGCGCCGGATGAACCGACTCCGCGGATGTGAGGTCCGCCGGACTATGGCACCATTCAGGAAAACGCAGAGCTGCGAATCAATCAGCGTTTCCTTGAGGGTCGATGGGCTGCCGCAGTCCGGCAACTTGTCAACACAAGGCGCCGAAACTGAGCGCAGCGGAAGTCGCGTGTCGTCGGAACAGGCTTTCGTCGCGTAACCAATTCCTGCATCAATACGGCTATCGGGAGAGCACTCGCATGAGCAACAAGGATGATCGTCCGGATATTCCCCTGACGCGGGCGGAGGCCGAGCAATTCGAGCGCCCGATCCGGCGGCGGATGTACATCGGTATCGCTGTGGCGGTCACGGTAATCATCGTACTGATCGTGTTGGTCATGGAGGCTCGTTTCCGCGCCGGGCTCGCGCAGCCGCATCCAAGCGCGGTGTTCGACGGTGGCTTGCAGGAGATCGTTGATACGTACCGGCCATTGCCGGATGCGGAGATCAACCTGGAGATCCTCACGGATCGCGAGGGCGAAAAAGACCGGTACACGGTCAGGATTCTTGATCAGGACGGCGTCACCCTCTACCAGGCAGCCCATGATGCTGAATACATCTATCAGTTGGGTCACGGCCGGCGGGCGGGCGATGCGATTCGCTTTGAAGTGTATCTGGAAGTCGATTACGACGGCTCGCTCAGCGGTCGCTACCGGCAGGATCGCGCCGTTGCAGTAGCCGCGTATCAGTCGGCCTTGCAGCGTCTGGTGCACCAGTCCCTTGCGGCTTACGTCGCCGCGACAGGCGTCAAGGTGCATCAGGATGATCCCGATCTGGAGCCTGATCCTGACGGTATTCGCCGGGACTGGGATGCGGTGATGGACCCGAGATAGGCCATCGAGGCTTCCTTGGTTGCTGATCTGTTCATTTGTTCATAGGGAAGCCTGAGCCATTGCATGCAACGCATGACATCTTTGTCACGGCACCGTCCGGCCTCGAATCGCTGCTCCTTGCCGAATTGCATCAACTCGGTGTCGGCGAGTCGCGGGAGCAGCGCGGTGGGGTTGCCTGTCAGGTCACTCTGGAGCAGGCCTACCGCGTCTGCCTCTGGTCGCGGATCGGCAATCGGGTGTTGCTACCTCTGACTACATTCCCGGCGCCCGATCCCGACGCCCTGTACCAGGGTGTTCAGACGGTGCCCTGGCTCGATCATCTCTCCGCCGAAGGCAGCCTGGCGATCGACGTCACCGGGGTCCGTCCGGCCATCGGTCACAGCCGCTTTGCCGCGCAGAAGGCGAAGGATGCCATTGTGGACCAGCTGCGTGAGGCAACGGGTATGCGGCCCAGTGTGGATCTGGCCGCGCCGGACTGCCGCCTGCACCTGCATCTTGCAGGCGAGCAGGGCACGATTGCGCTGGACCTGTCAGGCGACAGTCTGCATCGCCGGGGTTACCGTGAGCCGGGCACCGCGGCACCGCTGAAGGAGAATCTGGCGGCCGCCGTGTTGCTGCGGGGTGACTGGCCAGCAATTGCTGCTGAAGGGGGCAGTTTCTACGATCCGTTCTGCGGCTCCGGCACGCTTGCCATTGAGGCCGCCTGGATGGCGGCGGATGCCGCGCCCGGCCTGCTGCGCCCGCGCTTTGGTCTGCATGGCTGGCGGCAGCACGACGATGCCTGCTGGAAAACCCTGCTGGACGAGGCGCTGGAGCGTCAGGAGCAGGGAATGCAGCGAATGCCGGTGCTGGTTGCCACCGATCATGACCCTGCGGCGGTGCGTCAGACGCTGGACAACGTGCGGCGGGCTGGACTTGCCGGCCATGTGCATGTGGAACGCTGCGAGCTCGGTGATCTTGCGCCGGCCGCGAGCCACCGCCCGGGTCTGGTGGCGATGAACCCGCCCTACGGTGAACGGATCGCGCAGGATCGCGAACTGGTGCCGTTGTACGCCCGCATCGGCGAGGTCCTGCGGGGTCGGTTCGGCGGCTGGCAGGCGGTGTTGCTGACGGGCGCTGATGCCGAGATCGGCCTGCGACCGGACCGCTCCTGGAAGGTTTTCAACGGTCCGATACGCTGCCGTCTGGAACGTTTCCTGATCGCGGACGATGCCGGCCCGCAACAGAACGCCCTGGCGGAGCCACTGGTCAATCGCGTGGCGAAGAATCGCCGTCAGTTGTCGCGCTGGCTGAAGCAAAGCGGGGTCAGCAACTACCGTGTCTACGACGCGGATATTCCAGAATTTGCGCTGGCGGTGGATGTCTACGGCAGTCGTGGCGGGGACTGGCTGCACGTGCAGGAATACCAGGCGCCGGGTACGGTGGATGCGCGACAGTCCCAGGCCCGTTTGCGCGCGGCCCTCGCGGCCCTGCCGGAGGCGCTGGACGTACCCGCGCAACGGCTGGTTTACAAGGTCCGCAGTCGGCAACGCGGCGACAGTCAGTACCAGCGGCAGGCGCAGGAGGGCCTCTGGCTGGAGGTCAGGGAGGGGCCTTGCCGGCTGCTGGTCAACCTGACCGATTACCTGGACACCGGCCTGTTCCTGGATCATCGTCCCGTCCGCCAGTGGCTGGGTGAGCAGGCTGCCGGCAAGCGGTTGCTGAATCTGTTCTGTTACACCGGTGCGGCCACCGTGCATGCCGCCGTCGGGGGCGCCAGCCGCACCGTGAGCGTCGACATGTCACGAACCTATCTGGACTGGCTGCAGCGCAATCTGGCGCTGAACGACCAGGCCACGCCCGGGCATGAAGTGGTGCGCGCCGACTGTCGTGACTGGTTGCAGGAGGACCGGGGTGAGTACGACCTGATCTTTCTTGATCCGCCGAGTTTTTCGAATTCCAAGCGTATGGAAGGCACTCTCGATATCCAGCGCGATCACGTGGATCTGATCCGGGCTGCGGTTTCGCGGTTGGCCGCCGGCGGCACGCTGATCTTTTCCACCAACCGGCGGCGTTTCCGGCTGGATAAGGCGGCGCTGGCGGACCTGGACATCGAGGATCGCACGGCCTGGTCCATCCCGAAGGACTTTGGTCGCAGTCAGCGCATTCACCAGTGTTACTTCATTCGTCGAGCAGCATGATCTCACCGCGTGCGGCCGCCGCGCGCAGATCCTGCACGCGCTCTTCCCAGCGCTCGAGCTCCTCGTCGTAGAGTTCGAGGATGCAGGGCTCGCAGCCTGAGCCGCAGCACTCGGCGGGGTCCGGTGGCTCAGGCTTCGGCGGCAGGCGTTTTCGTGGTGGCTGCTGCGTCATCGGCGGCTCCCAACAGCGTCGGGGTGGCGGCGTCCGGCGTCGGCCTTCACAGCGTTACATGAATGGCCGCTACCGCGTCCCGGGCCTTGCTCCGCGCGGCATCGACGCTGTGGTCGCGGGCAATGACAACCCCCATGCGACGGCGGCCATGGACTTCGGGCTTTCCGAACAGGCGCAGTTCCGTATCCGGCGCCTGCAGGGCCTGGTCCAGCCCCGAAAACACCGCGCTGTCGGAATCGCCCTCGACCAGTATCACGCAGGAAGCACTGGCGCCCCGCTGCCGGATCACCGGCACCGGCAGGCCCAGGATGGCGCGGGCATGGAGCGCGAACTCGGACAGATCCTGGGATAACAGGGTCACCAGCCCGGTATCGTGGGGCCGTGGTGACACTTCGCTGAACCAGACCTGGTCACCCTTGACGAAAAGCTCGACACCGAACAGCCCGTAACCCCCCAGGTTATCAGTCACTGCGCCGGCAATCCGTTCCGCCTCGGCGCGGGCGCCATCGCTCATCGCCTGTGGTTGCCAGGATTCCCGGTAATCGCCATCCTCCTGGCGGTGGCCGATGGGTTCGCAGAAGCTGGTGCCCCCCGCATGACGCACGGTCAGCAGCGTGATTTCGTAGTCGAAATCGACGAAGCCCTCGACAATGACGCGGCCGGCGCCGCTGCGGCCGCCCTCCTGGGCGTAGCGCCAGGCCGGCGCGATATCCCCGGTCTCGTGCACCAGCGACTGGCCCTTGCCGGAGGAACTCATTACCGGCTTCACCAGGCAGGGCAGGCCGATTTCCGCCACCGCGGCATCATACTCGGCCACTGTTTCAGCGAAACGGAAAGCCGAGGTCGGCAAGCCAAGTTCCTCGGCAGCGAGCCGGCGGATGCCCTCCCGGTCCATCGTCAGGCGGGTCGCCCGCGCCGTTGGAATGACCCGATGGCCTTCCGCTTCGAGTTCCAGCAGCGTGTCGGTGGCGATGGCTTCCACTTCGGGCACGATCAGGTGTGGCCGTTCCTGCTCCACCACGCGGCGCAGTGCGGTGCCATCCAGCATCGACAGCACATGGCAGCGGTGGGCGACCTGCATCGCCGGCGCGTCGGCATAGCGGTCAGCGGCTATGACCTCGACGCCGAGCCGCTGCAGCTCGATGGCCACTTCCTTGCCCAGTTCGCCGCTGCCAAGCAGCAGCACGCGGGTCGCGGTGTCGGTCAAGGGGGTGCCGATCTGGCTCATGGCGGGACCTCGATGGTTTGCTGCGGTCGTGTGCGCGGGATCCGGCTCAGTATCGTGCCGTGGCCGATAGCAGGTCGTCCAGCACCACGCATGGTCTCTGCCGCCAGGCGACTGCCGTGGACCACGCGTCAGGCTGTGTATTGTGCTGATTGGTCTGTAGAATCCCGCTCTTTCGCAGGGTAACGCAGGGATGGGCCGGGGCAGATGAGCATCAAATCGGATCGCTGGATTCGCCGCATGGCGGAGCAGGAAGGCATGATCGAACCTTTCGAACCTGGTCAGGTGCGGGAAACCGACAAGGGCAAGATCATCTCCTACGGCACCTCGAGCTACGGTTACGATGTGCGCTGCTCGCGCGACTTCAAGATTTTCACCAATATCAATTCGGCGGTGGTCGATCCGAAAAACTTCGACGAGAACAGCTTTGTCGACGTGCAGAACGATGTCTGCATTATTCCGCCAAACTCCTTCGCACTCGCAAGCACCGTGGAGTACTTCCGCATCCCGCGCAGCGTGCTGACGGTCTGTCTGGGCAAGTCCACCTATGCTCGCTGCGGCATCATCGTCAACGTCACGCCGCTGGAACCGGAGTGGGAAGGGCATGTGACCCTGGAGTTCTCCAACACGACGCCACTGCCCGCGCGGATTTACGCCAACGAGGGCGTCGCGCAGATGCTGTTCTTCGAATCCGATGAAGTGTGCGAAACCTCATACAAGGACCGCGCGGGCAAGTACATGGGTCAGCGCGGCGTGACCCTGCCCCGCTCCTGAGTCGGGTTCAGACGGGCAGGGGGTCGCCGGCACGAACCTGCAGGGGTCTGGTCAGCGTCTGGCCATCCAGCAGAACCGCACCCGGGTGTAGCTGCAGACGGCCATCGGCAAACCAGCGCACCACGTGGGGGTAGATCCGGTGCTCTTCCCGCAGCACCCGATCTGCCAGCGTCTGTTCGTCGTCATCAGGGCGCACTGGAACCCGGCTCTGCAGAATGACCGGGCCGCCATCCAGTTCCGGTGTTACCGCATGCACGCTGCAGCCGTGTTCGGAATGGCCTTCGGCGAGCGCCCGTCGGTGGGTGTGCAGCCCTTTAAGGGCCGGCAGCAGTGACGGGTGAATGTTCAGCATGCGCGTCTGATAGCGGGCCACGAAGTCATCGGTGAAGATTCGCAGAAAGCCCGCCAGCAACACCAGATCCACCTGCCAGGCGTCAATCTGTCGGCTTAGCGCGGCATCGAAATCCGCCCGGCTGGTGTGATCCGATGCCTCCAGCACCGCCACCTGACAGCCGGCAGCCGCTGCCTTTGGTAGCCCGCCGGCATCACCGCGGCTACTGATCACGCCGGCGATGTCGGCGCCAAGTTCACCGGCGCGCTGGGCTGCCAGCAGGGCCTGCAGATTGCTGCCACGGCCGGAAATCAGGACGACTGCACGCATCGAGGCGTCGCGTTCAGTCCGCGCTCAGCAGGCGAACGCGGGGCTGCTTATCCTTCGCCTCGACGATCCGCCCGATCTGCCAGGCCGATTCGCCCGATTCATGCAGGCTGCGGACCGCGGTATCGACCTCCGCCTGGGGCACGCACAGCACCATGCCCACGCCACAGTTGAAGGTGCGCAGCATCTCTGTATCGCTTATGTTGCCGGCTGCCTGCAACCAGCGGAATACGGCGGGTTGCTGCCAGCTGCTGAGGCGCAGTTCCGCGGCCATGTCCGGCGGCAGGACCCGCGGCAGGTTCTCGGGCAGCCCGCCACCGGTGATGTGCGCCATCGCATGCACCGGGACCCGCTCCAGCAGGGCCTGTACCGCACGCACATAGATCCGGGTCGGTGCCATCAGGGCATCGGCCAGCGGTCGATCATCCACATGCTGGTCCAGAGAGGCGCCGCTGTGTTCGAGAACACGACGAATCAGCGAATAGCCGTTCGAATGCGGACCGCTGGAGGCAATGCCAATCAGCGCGTCGCCGACGGCAACGCGGCTGCCGTCGATCAGATCATCCTCGTCCACCACGCCGACACAGAAGCCGGCCAGATCATAGTGGCCCTCGCTGTACATGCCCGGCATTTCCGCGGTCTCTCCGCCGATCAGGGCCGCGCCGGCCTGCTCGCAGCCGCGGGCGATGCCCTGGACAACCCGGGCTGCGACGTCAACGTCCAACTGTCCGGTGGCATAGTAGTCGAGGAAGAACAGCGGTTCGGCGCCGCAGACCAGGATGTCGTTGACACACATGGCAACCAGATCGACGCCGATGCCGTCGTGACGACCCGTTTCGATTGCCAACTTGAGCTTGGTGCCTACGCCATCGGTTCCGGAAACCAGCACCGGGCTGCGGTAACGCCCCACCGGTAACCGGAACAGCCCGCCGAACCCACCAAGCCCGCCCATGACTTCGGGGCGGTGCGTGCGTTTGACGAATGGCTTGATGCGTTCGACCAGTGCGTTACCGGCGTCGATGTCGACACCGGCGTCGCGATAGGTCAGACCGCCACTGCGGGACTGGTTTGAATCGCTCAACGAAACCCCCGTGTGCTGGCGGAGCACAGCATGGCTGTGTGAGTATCCGGGTGATGAAGCGCCGGGTCCGCCGGGCCAGGCACCTCCACCGCCGCGGCGGGCGCGAGCGGGCACGTATAGTAACGGACGGGGTGCCATTCCCGAAAGCGGCGCTCTTGAATACGGCTGAGGGTAGGGTACATGAGGAAGATAATGGTCTGGCTGGGCCTGATGGTTCTGCTCGTTCTGGCGCCCGCAGCCATGGCGAGCGGCCTGTACCAGATCGAGGTTCTGGTGGAGGATCAGTCCGAGGAGGTCCGCCAGGAAGGCGTCCGGCAAGGTCTGGAAGAGCTGATGCAGCGCTTGTCCGGTCGCGATGATGTGGCCTCTGTTGCCGGTGCATCTTCGATCCTTGGTCAGGCGTCTCGCTATCTGCAGCAATTCGATTATGGCGAGCCGGTGGAGAGTGATGGCGAGCAGCGCGAGCGGCTGCGGCTGCGCTTCGACGGCGGAATGCTGGAAGAGGCCATGCAGGAGGCGGGTATCCCGGTCTGGGCCGGGGCCGACCGCCGGGCTGCGGTGACCTGGCTGGTGGTCGAGCACCAGGGCGTGCGACAGATTGCCGGCGGCGATGTACTGGCGGACGGACAGCAGGCCCTGCGCCGGGCCGGCGAACGACATGGTTTGCCATTAACGCTGCCGCTGATGGACCTGGAAGATCAGCGGGCGATGGATTCCTCGGATCTCTGGGGCGGTTTCCGGGAGCCCATTCTGGATGCATCAGCCCGGTATGAGGCGGAGACGGTAATTGTCGGTCGGGTGCACCAGCGGGGAGATGGTTGGCAGGGTCGCTGGATTCTGTTCCGCAATGGCGACTCGCAGGAGCTGAGCGTGCAGGGCGCCAACCCGACGGAAGTGGTCGATGCCGGAATTGCCGGCATTGCCAGTCGGCTGACCCGGGAACTGGCGGCCATCGGCGTCGGCAGCGAGGCTGATGTCTATCGGGTGGAGGTGCGGGGTGTCGGCAGTCTGAGCGACTATGCCTGGGTGCAGCGCACGCTCGAGGGACGTCGGGGCGTAGGTCGGGTAGAGCCTGGACAGGTCAACGCTGATACCGTTGAGTTCCGGGTCAGCACCAGTCATGACCGCGACGGTCTGGCGCGGGAGCTGGCCGATGTGCGACGGCTGGAGCGTGAAGACGCGGGCGATGGCGGCATGCCCGCAGAGCGTGAGCGGCAGCCCGATCTGCGCTTCCGCCTGCGCTAGAATTTCAGCCCCGTTGTTGCAGACGCGGGAAAGCCCCGGCCGTGATGTACGGCCGGGGCTTTTCGCTGCCGATGGCGTTACCAGCTGTAGCCGACCGTCAGCAGATAGGCGGTGTCGGTTGACGTGTTGCCGGCCGGTGGGTCGCGATCGTAGTCGACATTGACCTGGGCCGTGCCGGTCATGCCCAGCATCAGCGGGAAGCGCAGGCCGGTGCGGGTCAGGACCAACAGATCCCGCGAGTCATCCAGCCCCTGGAAGCCTTCCTGGTTGTGGAAAAAGCGCAGGCGCTCGCCCAGCAGGCGTTGCTCGTAATCCAGCGCCCAGCGCGCTGCCGCCCGGCTTTCGTTACTGGCCTCGCGGAACTCCTCGTTGATGTAGGACAGGCCGAGCTCGGCGGACAGGACACGTTGCGGTGTCTCGAAGAACTGATAACCCAGGCCGCCACCGACAACCGTCCGCAGTTTCAGGTCACGAAAGCGATCGGTGGCCAGGCTCAGGTTGCTGTTGAGGTACAGGCGTTCGCTGACGAAGTGGTCGTAGCGCATGCCGCCACGCGCGCTTTCGCGCGACAGCTCTCCGTCTTCCTTGGCACGTGCGCCCTCGGCGAACAGCCGCAGACGATTGACGTCGGTGCGGGCCTCGAAGTCGGCGTTGACGTTAAGCGCCTCGGTGCGCGTGTTGCCGCGGGTCATGCTGCCGCCGAAGGCAACATTACCGCTGGTGCGTACCGCAGGCGTGGGGCTGGTGCTCGCACCGTCGATGGCGCTGAAGTCGACCTCCGCCGGTTCCACCAGTTGACCGCTCATCAGGCGCAGGCGACCTTCCTCGGCTTCCACCGCCTGGCCTACAATCTTGCTGCCGTCCTCCAGCCGCACATACAGCGTGCGGTCTGTCTCCAGACCGACCACCCGATCCCAGCGGATGTTGACCGAGTTCGTCGCCTGTTCCGGGCGGAATTCCACGGTGCTGCCGTCGGCCTTGATGAAGGTTCCGGTCAGCCGATCGCCATTGTCGAGGAGCAGAACGTCGGCCCATGCCTTGCCGGTCGCTGCCAGCAAGAGCAACAGCATGACGCTTTTTAGAAAGTGGCGTTGCTTCATACGATTTCCTCGTCTCTTGGTGATGGATTCTGTGCCGAAGTACACGGCGGGAAACGACGGCTTCGAACGCAAATCGTTTGCGTTGCCAGATAAATTTCGCGCGAGATGGTAGCAGATCGGGCCGTGGTAGAACCCGCTGTGAATGGATCAGTATTTTTCCCCGGGCCTGACGGCCGGCACCGCGCCGGTTACACTCCGGCGCAGTTTCCCGGTTCCGGATGCATCGCATGACCTCGTCCAATGCCGATCAGTTGCGCCAGCTCACCTTGGGTATCGGCTGGAATGTGGAGGCGACCCTGGCGCAGTTCGTCACTGGCGCCAACGCTGATGCTCTGGCCGCCCTGCAGGGCAGGATTGGCGGGGGCCTTGACTCCCTGATGCTGTTCGGCGCAGCAGGGACCGGCAAGACACATCTGTTGCAGGCAGCCTGTCGGGAGCTTGCCGCTGGCACCAGCAGTTACGTACCACTATCTGCCATGAGTGAGTTGTCGCCAGCCTTGCTCGAGGGGCTGGACGCGGTAAGTCTGGTGGCCCTGGATGACGTGCAGGCCATTGCCGGTCGGCGTGACTGGGAAGAGGCCATCTTCCATCTGTTCAATGGCATGCGCGCACGAGGCGGACGGCTGTTATTGGCTGCCCGGCAGCCGCCGGGCGGGCTGGATCTCGCGCTGCCGGACCTGACCTCCAGGCTGCAATGGGGTCTCGTCTACCGACTGCAGCCTCTGGATGAAGACGCACTGCTGGCCGCGCTGCAGCAGCGCGCGGGGCAGCGTGGGCTTGAATTGCCGCCGGACGTTGGCCGCTTCCTGCTTAACCGGTTTCCGCGGGACAGCCATAGCCTGTTCGGCTTGCTGGAGACTCTGGATCAGGCAGCCCTCGCCGCCCAGCGTCGGCTGACAATCCCGTTTGTCCGTCAGGTGCTGGCCCTGCCCTGAAGCTCGGGCCGCGTCACGCGCACATACAGCAGACAGGCGGTAAACAGGACCAGGCTGAACAGCACCTCGATCCCACCGAGCAGGCGCAGGCTGCCCGGACTGCCCATCGCGGCGACGCCGTGGGCGAAGTACAGCAAGGACAGCAGGCTGCACCAGGCCGCAGTGTAGCGGCGCCCTGCCAGCAGGCCCCGCAGCGGCAGGAGCAGAGGCCCCCCCAGCAGAAACAACATGGGCGCCACCAGTCCCTCAGGAGGTGGGGCAAGCCAGGTCAGCCATGCCGTCTGCAGACCCAGAAGGCCCAGCAGACCCAGCAGCATCAATCCATGCAACAAGCGTCTCATTGCCGCACCGCCTTCAGAGCCATTGCGGTCTCCGCCAGCCGCTTTCCAAGTGCACGGCAAAGGGTGTCTTCGTCCTCGGTGTGAGGTTGCTTGCCTTCGCTGCCGGCAAAATGGCTGGCGCCGTAGGGCGTGCCGCCGCTACGTGTTGATGCCAGTGCCGGTTCGGAATACGGCAGCCCCAGAATCAGCATGCCGTGATGTAACAGGGGCAGTTGCATGCTCAACAGCGTGCTTTCCTGGCCACCATGCAGAGAACCGGTGGAGGTAAAGGCACAGGCCGGTCGGCCAACCAGTGCCGCTGACAGCCACATGGCTCCCGTCTGGTCGAGAAAATGCTTTACCGGTGCAGCCATATTGCCGAAGCGGGTCGGGCTGCCGATTGCCAGGCCGTCGCAGTCAGCCAGATCGTCCAGTTCGGCGTATGGGGCGCCGTCATCGGGCACGGCAGATGCCGTCGCCTCGCAGACGGTGGATACCGGCGGCAGCGAACGCAACACGGCGGCGGCCCCGGCGCATGACTCGACGCCGCGGGCGATCTGTTCGGCGAGATGACGCGTGCCGCCGGTGCGGCTGTAGTAAAGCACCAGGATCCGGCATGTCATGGCTGCGCCTCCAGCAATGTCCTTATCGCCTCGGGCGGGCGACCGATGACGGCACGCTGACCGCAGACCACGATCGGTCGCTGCAGCAGGCGGGGTTCCCGGCCTACCGCCTCGGCAAGCGCTGCGGTATCCACGGCATCCGGATCAATGCCCGATTCGCGGAACGCGGCGTCGTCGGTGCGCAGCAGGTCCCTCGCCGGCCCGGGGGCCATGTGCATCAGCTCAAGCACCTCGGCGGCACTCGGCGGATTCTTCAGATACTCTACGATCCTCGGCTCGATGCCATTGTCGCGCAGCATTTGCAATGCCTGACGGGATTTCGAGCAGCGCGGGTTGTGGTAGATTTTCCAGTGCATCAATTCACCTCACGTGGCAGTCGCCATTCTGAAGTTTTTTATCGTCGGGTCCAGATCGATGAGTGTTCAATGTCGCCGCTTTCTGATTTCAGGCCGCGTCCAGGGCGTCTGGTTCCGCGCTGGTACGAGAGATCAGGCGCGCGCACTTGGTCTGGACGGCCTGGCGCGCAACCTGGACGACGGACGAGTCGAGGTGGTTGCCGCGGGTTCGGCAGAGGCCCTGGACGAGTTGCATGCCTGGTTGCAGCGTGGAACACGCCAGGCCCGGGTTGACCAGGTGAGGCAATCCCGGTTGGGCCATGTCCCGGAGAAGGGCTTTCGCATTGGCTGACTCATCCATGCCTGGTCCGGTCTTTACCGGCGTTGCGATCCGTGGAACCATAATGCCCTGAAAATTTCGTATCGACTTGCTCCCAGGCATGCGATTCAATAAGCCGGTCCTGGCCAGTGCTGCGGCCTGACTCGGCCTGATACCAACGCAGCAGCGAGAGAACGAGATGAGACTGAAGAGTATTTGTCTGGCGTCAATCTCAGGCGCTCTATTGTTTTCCGGCGTGCTCCAGGCCGAAGAAGGGGATGCGGTCCGTGGCGAGAGCCTAGGGTGGTCCTGCATGGGCTGCCACGCCGTGGAATCGGCGCGTAACAGCTACCCCTCCTACCGCGTTCCGATGCTGGGTGGTCAGAATGAGCTTTACCTGTACCAGTCCCTGGTAGCCTACCGTGATGGCCAGCGCGAACACAGCACCATGCAGGCGCAGGTCCGCAGCCTCTCCGATCAGGATCTGCGTGATCTTGCCGCTTTCTTCGCCGGCGATAACGACTGACCGGGCCGCTTCAGCCAAGAGATTGATCATGATGAAATTGACGACTGCAATGTTGGCGCTGGCCGGGCTTTTCACGGCCGCTGGCGCTGCTGCCATCGAGCGCGGTGATATCGAACGGGGTGAGGATCTTTCGCTGGCCTGCATGGCCTGCCACTCCGTGGATGCGACCAACAACAACCCGGAATGGCCCCGGCTCCACGGTCAGCATTCCGAGTATCTGCTGCATGCATTGCGCGAATACAAGAACGGGAATCGCGATAACGCGATCATGCAGATGCAGGTGGATCACCTGTCCGAGCAGGATCTGCGTGACCTCGCCGCCTACTTCTCTGCCGGTGACGGGCAGCTGTATACCACTCGTCCGGGTCGCTAGCTGCTGCGGCAGGGCGCCCCGCGTCGTTGGAACAACGGCAGTCGCTACGCTGAGGCCAATCGATGCATGAACTGCGTCGGATGGGTCACGGTAGCCGCCGGCAACCGATTCGGTACGCGCGACGCGAACTGGCCGTGATGCCGGACGTGGTCGACAGAACGGCCTCAGGCGCCCGCCACCGGAGATCGGCCCGGAGGCACTCAGTGGGTGTCCGAGGCCTCCTGGTCAAGCATTGCCCGGTAGCCATGACGGTAATCCGGGTAAACGAACTGGTAGCCGGAGCGCCGCAGACGACGGTTACTGCAGCGCTTGTTGCTTCCCCGTTGATCGCCCGGTGACCCGCTCTGCCGCGGAACGCGGTCCATCCCCATGCTGTCCGCAAGCCAGTCGAGTACCTCATGCATTGGCGCGGGACGGTCGTCCACGCCGAGATACAGCGTTGCCGGGCGAGGCAGTTCCAGCAGGTGCTCAAGCACGCCCACGCAATCGGTCTGATGAATCCTGTTGGTGTAGCTTGGCGGGTCAGCCACCACTGGCCGGGCCTCGCGAACGCGCTTGAGCAGACGCTCCCGCCCCGGGCCGTAGATCCCGCCCAGTCGCAACACCACGCCACGGTCACCCACGGCTGCAAGCAACGCCTCGGCCTGCAGCAGCCTTTCGCCGGAGAAGGCCTGCGGCTCGGGGGTACTGGTTTCATCCACCCAATCGCCACCGGTGTCGCCGTAGACCGATGTGCTGGATACGAAGATCAGTCGCTGCGGCCTTTGCTCCGTCTGCTCCAGTGCGCGCAGCAGGTTGCCAAGTCCGCGGACGTAGGCCTGCTCGTAAGCGGCGTCATTGAAGGCGCCGGGCGTCGCCGTGAAAACCACGGCATCGAGATTATCCGGCAGCCGCGTGGCCAGGCTGTCCGGGTCGGCAAGGTCCGCGCTGATCGGTTCCAGGGGCGCCGGCAGAAGTGAGGCCTGCCGACGCAGTCCAAACACCCGGTCTCCGGCGGCGGCCCGTCGCAGACCCAGTTCGGTGCCCAGCTTGCCGCAGCCGGCGAGCAGAAGTCGCTGTACCATACGTATCAAATCTCTGCTGAGGAAAGGGTAAATCAGTGAGTCGGGAACGACTGCGCAGGATGCAGACGGTACTGGACCGTCGTCAGCCTGACATGACCGTGATCATGGCGGGGGTTCACAAGGAACACAATCTCTCGGCCGTCCTGCGAACCGCCGACGCAGTAGGTGTGCTGGAAGTTCACGCCATGGGCGCGCATTCGGTGCCGGCCCTGAAACGGACGGCCCACGCCGGGGTTGGGAAGCGCGTGCAGCTGCGCCACGAACCGCGAATCGCAGATGGCTGTGAGAAGCTGCGACAGGCTGGGTTCCGGATCCTGGCCACCGCCCTGACACCGCAGGCGCTGGATTTCCGGGAACTTGATTACACCGGGCCGTTTGCGCTGATGCTGGGCGCCGAGCTGGAGGGTGTACCGGAGGAAGGGTTGGCCCAGGCTGATGCGATTATCACGATCCCGATGATGGGGCTGAGTGATTCCCTGAATGTCTCGGTGGCCGCGGCGGTGATTCTCTACGAAGCCCAGCGGCAGCGGCTCCAGGCGGGTCTTTACGCGACGCGACGGTTGCAGCCGGAGGTCTGCGCGCAGCTGTTGTTCGAGTGGCTGCACCCGCGGATGGCGCGATTCTGCCGACAGGGCGGTTATCCCTATCCGGGGCTGGACGAGGATGGTGATTTACTGCATGCGCCAGGTGAGGCTGCAGCGCAGGAATGAATCCCTCGGCTGCCCATACCGCAAGACGGCCTATCTCGGGTGCCAGCGTTCTGCCAGCGACTGGTAGACGCGGTCCGGATACCACGTCTGGCCCAGGCTGCCGTTGTAGCGCGCCAATGCACGGGTCAGGTTGCCGTTCTCCAGGTCCAGATAATGCCGCAGAATGGTGCAGCCAAAACGCAGGTTCGTGCGTACCCGGAATAGATTGTCACCGCCGTTGCCCAGGGTGTCGAGCCAGAATGGCATGACCTGCATCAGCCCCCGTGCGCCGGCATGTGACAGGGCAAATCGGTCGAAATTGCTTTCCACTTCGATCACCGCCAGCACCAGTTCCGGTTCCAGGTTCGCCAGCCGTGCCTCCTGGTATAACGCCTGCAACATGGCCTTCCGGTAATCCGATTGCGGAATCCGACTGCGCAGTCGGTCCGACATCTCGTCCAGCCAGTCCGGGTCAGGCTGTTGCTGGGCGCCGTCTTCGCGGCTCGCAGCAATGATGTCGCGCATGGCCTGATACAGGCGTTCACTGGTTTGCTGCTGGGCCGAATAGCCATACGCCGAGCCGGGCAGGACCAGGCCCAGCAGCAGCAGGATCAGGCCGGTGCGTGGGTTCATGGCTGCAGCCGCTCCTGCAGCCGGTCGAGGACACTTTCCAGCGGCCAGTCTTCGGAGGCCTCCGCCTCGCGGTGGCGGTACTCCAGCTGACCGTCGCCCAGGCCGCGATCACCGATCACGATACGGTGTGGCACGCCGATCAGCTCGATATCCGCGAACTTCACTCCGGGACGCAGATCACGATCATCCCAGCAGACGTCGATGCCGGCTTCGCAGAGCTGGCGATACAGCCTTTCCGACGCGTCGCGGACCGTTTCGGATTTCTGCAGGTTGATGGACACGATGGCGACCTGAAATGGCGCAATGGGAACCGGCCAGCTGATTCCCCGTTGGTCGTGATTCTGTTCGATGGCGGCGGCGACGATCCTTGACACGCCGATGCCGTAGCAGCCCATCGGCATCGCAACGCTGCGGCCGTTCTCGTCCAGTACCGTGGCTCCCATGGCCTCACTGTACTTGCTGCCAAGCTGGAACACGTGGCCAACCTCGATGCCGCGAGCGATGGACAGCTGGCCGTCTCCGTCCGGACTCGGATCACCGGCGACCACGTCCCGCAGATCGGCTACTTCGGGCAGAGGAAGATCACGTTGCCAGTTGATGCCGAACAGATGTTGCTCGTCATTATTGGCGCCAGCCGCGAAATCGGCCAGGACCGCGACACTGCGGTCAACGATGCAGGGCATGGGCAGTCCGACCGGGCCCAGCGAACCCGCCCCTGCGCCAACGGCGGCTCGGATCTCGCTGTCCTCGGCCATGGTCAGCGGTGACGCCACCGCCGGCAGCTTCTCGGCCTTGAGCGTGTTCAGAGTATGGTCACCGCGCACGATCAGTGCCACCAGCGGCTGCTCGCTGCCATGCACGATCAGGGTCTTGACGGTTCGCTCGATCGGCAGCCCGTGACCGCGCACCAGGTCGTCGATGGTCTGCACGCCCGGCGTGTCCACCCGGCGCATGTCCTCGGTCGCAGCGGGCGGCGCCGTCTCCGGGGCGATCGCTTCGGCCAGCTCGACGTTGGCGGCATAATCGCCCTGGCTGGAAAACGCGATCGCGTCCTCGCCCGAGTCCGCCAGCACGTGAAACTCGTGAGATGCGGTACCGCCGATGCTGCCGGTGTCGGCATGCACGGCGCGGAAACGCAGCCCGGTCCGCTGGAAAATCCGCGTATAGGCATCGAACATCACTTGATATGTCCGCGCCAGGCAATCTGCATTCAGATGAAAGGAGTAGGCGTCCTTCATCAGGAATTCGCGCGCACGCATGACGCCGAACCGTGGTCGCACTTCATCGCGGAACTTGGTCTGGATCTGGTAAAAGTTCACCGGAAGCTGCTTGTAGCTGCGCAGCTCGCGGCGGGCGAGGTCGGTGATGACCTCTTCGTGGGTGGGTCCGAGGCAGAAATCACGTTGATGCCGATCCTGCAGTCGCAGTAATTCCGGACCGAACTGATCCCAGCGGCCGGATTCCTGCCATAGTTCCGCCGGCTGCACGCCTGGCATCAGCAGTTCCACGGCCCCGCTTCGGTCCATTTCCTCACGAACTATGGCTTCGACCTTGCGCAACACCCGCAGCCCAAGCGGCATCCAGGTATAAAGCCCGGAGGCGAGGCGGCGGATCATGCCGGCACGGAGCATGAGCTGATGGCTGATGATTTCTGCGTCGGCAGGCGTTTCCTTGGTGGTGGCAAGCGGGAAACGGGACAATCGCATGGTGGTCACTTTCCTTGTTGTTGCTGCTGCGGCGGGCTGAGCCTACCGGATCTTTTCCGGGAAGCACTGATTCCTTGCCACGTCCTGGCCGAAACCGACTTCGATCCCCGGCCAGGGCGCGGTGCGAGGTTCGCATGGTCGCCTATTCACACCAGTCGTCAATGAAGCTCCGGGTTTCGGCAATTCGTCGACTGCGCTCTTCCTCATCCAGTACCACGACCTCACCGTCGCCGACCTGGATGCGACGTACCGCCGGATCCTCCAGTACGGCCAGGTTTTCCCGATACGCGTCGCAGGCTTGCTCGATCTGCTGCCGGCTGGTCTGTGCGCCCTCGTTCCCGGCCATTTCGCTGTCTGGCGCCGGCTCGGGTTCGTCGACGGTGTCATCCGCTGCGGACGGCGGGGGAGGTTCCGGGCTAGCGGGGCCGGTGTCCAGTGGCACCGCCTCGACATCGTCTGGCGGCAATTGGCCATAATGGGTACCGCCGTCGCTATCGGTCCATTTGTAGATCGTTCCGGCGTTGGCGGTTGCCGAAACCACAAGAAAGAGAGCGGCACAAACAAGCAGGCACCTTGGCATACGGTGTTCCCCGGACGTTGTGAGGTCATCATCGCCTGCGCCGCGTGGCGCTGGCCTGATTCTTGACCTCGTGGGTATTCGTGAGTAGTTTTGCAGCCTTTCTACGTTCCGTAGCACAGCATAACTCCGTTGGTCGCGACGCTCGATGTCGTCACGAAACGCAACGCGCGCGGCCGGAGCAATGGTGCGATCGTAACTCTACTGGCCCCTGGCGGGGCACCGGACGGTCTTCTCGCTATGCGGCATATCATTTCCATACTCGTTGAAAACGAGTTCGGCGCGCTTTCCCGTATCGCCGGACTTTTCACGGCGCGTGGCTACAACATCGAATCACTGACGGTCGCGCCCACCGACGACCCGACCCTGTCACGTATGACGCTGGTTACGGTCGGTAACGACCGCATCATTGAACAGATCATCAAACAGCTGAACAAGCTGCTGGATGTGGTCAAGGTCATGGACATGACCGAGGGCGCGCACATCGAGCGCGAAATGATGCTGGTCAAGGTGTCGGCAGCAACCGGCGACATGCGGGAAGAGATCAAGCGCCTGAGCGATATCTTCCGCGGCCGGGTCCTCGACGTGACCGATCGGATCTACACCATCGAATTGACCGGCATCAGCAGCAAGCTGGATGCGTTTCTCGAAGCGCTCGGCCAGACGGCCATTCTCGAGGTGGTGCGTTCCGGGGTGATTGGCATCACCCGCGGCGAGAAGCACATGCGAATTTGATTTTTACGAACTTCGGGGCGCCCAGCGCCACCGGCCTGGAACATTCAACGGGGGCAACATGAAAGTCTATTACGATAAGGATGCCGATCTATCCATCATCCAGCAGCGGAAGGTGGCTATCCTCGGTTACGGCTCGCAGGGTCATGCGCACGCCAACAACCTGAAGGAGTCCGGCGCCTCGGTCGTGGTCGGTCTGCGTGAGGGATCGCCTTCTGCCGACAAGGCGCGCAATGCCGGCCTTGAGGTCGCGACCGTCGAGGATGCGGTGGCCCAGGCCGACCTGGTCATGATCCTGACGCCGGATGAGCATCAGGCGCGGATGTACCGTGACCAGATCGAACCGAACCTGAAGCAGGGCGCGACCATCGCCTTCGCCCACGGCTTCAACATTCACTATGGCCAGATCGAGCCGCGTGCGGATCTGGACGTGATCATGATCGCGCCCAAGGGCCCGGGCCATCTGGTGCGCTCCACCTATACCGAGGGTGGCGGTGTGCCGACCCTGATCGCGATCCACCAGAACAGCTCGGGTCAGGCCAAGGAAGTGGCGCTGTCCTATGCCTCCGCCAACGGCGGCGGCCGTGCCGGTATCATCGAGACCACCTTCCGCGAAGAGACCGAGACCGATCTGTTCGGCGAACAGGCGGTGCTCTGCGGCGGTATCACCTCGCTGATTCAGGCCGGTTTCGAAACCCTGACCGAGGCCGGTTACAGCCCGGAAATGGCCTATTTCGAGTGCCTGCACGAGGTCAAGCTGATCGTTGACCTGATCTATGAGGGCGGCATCGCCAACATGCGCTACTCGGTCTCGAACACCGCCGAATACGGCGATTTCGTCAGCGGTCCGCGGGTGATCAACGAGCAATCGCGGCAGGCCATGAAGGGCATCCTGGAGGACGTCCAGAACGGCACCTTTGCGCGCAACTTCATCCTCGAAAATGCCGCCGGGGCTCCGACCCTGAAGGCTCGGCGTCGCCTCAGCAGCGAGCACGACATCGAAGTCGTGGGCGAGAAGCTGCGCGACATGATGCCGTGGATCCGCAAGAAGCAGCTGGTGGACAAGAGCCGCAACTAAGCGCGGTTGTCTCGGGAAAACCGTTTTTCCTGAACAAGCCGCTGGCCTCTGGGTCAGCGGCTTTTTCGTGTGCGGTAACATGCCGTCGGCAGGGGTGCTGTGCTACTTTGTGCAGCCATCAGGGCAACCGCAAACATCGCAACAGCCATGCAAGATAATGCGCCTCCCGGAGGCCGGAAACCGCGCCGCGGGATTTATCTGTTACCGAATCTGCTGACCACACTGGGTCTGTTTTTCGGTTTCTACGCGATGATTGCGGGTATCAATCAGGATTTCCGGCTTGCAGCCATCGCCATCTTCATCGCCATGGTGATGGATACGCTGGATGGTCGCGTCGCGCGCCTTACCAACACCCAGAGCGATTTCGGCGTGCAGTACGACAGCCTGTCGGACATGGTCTGCTTTGGCCTGGCGCCGGCGCTGGTGGTACATCAGTGGATGCTTGGCGATATGGACAGCCTGGGTGGCATATGGAATCAACTTGGCTGGATTGCCGCGTTCACCTTTGCCGCCTGCGCGGCATTGCGCCTGGCGCGCTTCAATACCCAGGCCGGGGTCGCCGACAAGCGCTACTTTCAGGGTCTGCCCAGTCCGGCGGCGGCTGCCGGGCTTGCCAGTCTGGTCTGGCTGGGCCAGCACCTGGGTGTCAGCGCCGGCTACAGCGCGAGTGCCTTCGTCATTTTCGTGACCCTGTGCTCCGGATTGTTGATGGTCAGCAATGTCCGCTATTACAGCTTCAAGGAATTCGATTTTCGCTACCGGGTGCCGTTCGTTGTCATCGTTGCCCTGGTGCTTGCGGTCGCCTTCCTCTCGCTCTACCCGCCGGTGGTGCTGTTCGCCGCGTTCGTGGTTTATGCCGTGTCGGGGCCGGCGATGACCATCGCCAGTCGACGGCGTCACCGTCTGGCGCTGCGGCGCCGTCGGGCGCAGCAGTAGGCCGCGTGATGTCGGGCTCCACGATCCGGTTGCATGGGCCAGGGTGGCAGAGATGACTGTCGCCCCCTGGCAGGCCCGCTATCTGCAGCGCATGGGCATCGACCTCTGGCGTCGGCGAGAGTTGTCTGACGCCTCAGCGCAGACACCGGTCGTCTCTGACGGAGTGACAACGGAAGCGGCTGACCAGCGTGCCGGCGACTGGCAGGCATTGCGACAGACCGTAAGCGCATGCCGGCTTTGTGGTCTCTGCGAGACACGGCAGAACACGGTTTTCGGGGTCGGCTCCGATAGCGCGGACCTGCTGCTCATCGGCGAGGCGCCCGGCGCCGAGGAGGACCGACGTGGGGAACCGTTTGTCGGCGCTGCCGGCAAATTGCTCGACAATATGCTTCGGGCCATCGATCTGGATCGGCAGCGCGTGTTCATCGCCAACGTGCTCAAGTGTCGGCCACCCGGCAACCGTGATCCGAAACCGGAGGAGATCCGGTCCTGTATGCCGTATCTCGGGACGCAGGTCGAGCATCTGCAGCCGCGGGTGATTCTCGCCCTTGGCAAGGTGTCGGCGCAGGCGCTGCTTGAATCCACCGCTCCGCTGAAGGCCATGCGTGAGCAATGGCATCAGGTGGGGGCATTACGGGTTCCGATGCTGGTGACCTTTCATCCCGCCTACCTGCTGCGCCGGCCCGAGGACAAGGCCAAGGCCTGGCGCGACCTCTGTCAGGTTCGCGACCTTCTCGGTGGTGCGGCGTGAGTGCGGTGCCGCGTCAGCCGGATGCGATCGCCGTGCGATTGATGACCGACGCCGATCTCGCCGCCGTGTTGCCGATCGAGCGGCGGAGCTACGGTTTCCCATGGAGCCAATCGATTTTCCGCGATTGCCTGGGCGCCGGTTACGCCTGCTGGGTGGCAGAGCGGAATGGCCGCGTGCAGGGCTTTCTGATCATGTCGATGGCGGCCGGCGAGGCGCACATTCTCAACCTGTGTGTTGCCACCGATGCCCGTCGTTCCGGCGTTGGTCGCCGGCTGCTTGGTCACGCCATTTCGGTGGCCACTAGCTGTGGCGTCGACAGTCTGTTTCTGGAAGTCCGGCCATCGAACGAGCCTGCCGTGCGACTGTATTCGGAGAACGGTTTTCACGAAGTCGGTCTAAGGCCCGGGTATTACCCGATGCCTGGCGGGCGTCGTGAGGATGGCCTGATCATGGCCCGGATGCTGAAGTTCGGGGATCAAGACAATGAGGGAGTGGAGTGAGATGGCTTCGAAAGGGCGTCATGAACGGCAGCAGAACAAGCAGGACGAGGAGCAGCGTCCCGGCATGCTCGCCGTGATTCAGAGTACGCTCGCCGCGGCCTTCGGCGTCCAGAGCCAGGCGGCCCGGGAGCGCGACTTCAAACATGGCCGGCCGCTGCCATACATCATCGCCGGCACGGTGTTCACCGTGCTGTTCATTCTTATCCTGATACTGATCGTCCGCGTGGTGCTGAGCAGCGCCGGCATGAGCTAGGCGGCGAGGGCGCGGCCGGACCTCCGGAATCAGAAATCGCTGCTGACCCCGTTTGTGCTTTCCGAGAGCTTCGGGGCCAGTGCAAGCTTTTGTCTGGCCTGGCGTCGCTTCGCTCCAACAGGGCCAGCCAAAAACTTCCACTGTCCCTACCAGAC
>SKGQ01000076.1 GCA_007117515.1 Ectothiorhodospiraceae bacterium
AGGGCGGGTCAAGCGAAGCGGACCCGCGCGGTGTGATCCGGGTCGGAAGGGCGATGCGCGCGCGGATGGTATGGCGTTGGCGGTGGCGAAGACGTGAACAATGGACCCGCAATGTTGGAGCGAACCCGCCGGGATGACACCGCGTGGATTCGCTGCGCTTAATCCACCCTACAAACTTCCCTGTCTGAAAACCGAAAACCTTCCTTGTCCGAAAACCCGCGCGAAGCGCGTACGCACAAAAAAAGGGCCGCGTAAGCGGCCCTTGAGGTCATACATGGGTCACACAGCCTTGTGTGATTATCGGAACCTTCCCGGCCCCCTTTCTTTTAGCGTTGCTACCCGATCGAACCTTAGAAGAACAGGATGCCGCCGAGGGCAACGTTCCGCTCGCGGTTTGAGCTGCCGCTCTGCGGTTCAGCCTTGGTGGCGGTGTACTCGGCCACCAGGGTCAGGTTCGGGGTCAGCGGATGGTAGATGCCAGCGATCCAGGAACTGTTCTTGTCGACCAGATAGCCCGGATCACCGCTTTCGCGGTCCAGATTGGACTCACCGTAGCTCACGCCCAGCTTGGTGCCGATCTGCGGCAGGGCGTACATGCCCTGCACATAGAAGCCATCGGAATCCCGCCGGCTATCAGCGATAACGGAATAAGCCTGATGACCCTGGGCGGTGGTGCCAAGACCCTTACCGCTGTAGTAGTAGGCAACACCCGACAGCGGACCGGCACTCGCACTCACGCCGACTTCGAGAGCCTGCATGTCATAGGAGCTCTGACCACCTTCGAAGCTGTTCCGCTGATGAATGCCGCCCAGCCACAAGCGACCCGATACGCCTTCCATCACGAAATCGTAGGTGGCCTTTGCTTCGAAGGCCGGCTGATCCCGCTTGGTGCCCGCTGACAGCGAGCCATCAAGCACATCACCATTGTCATCAAGGGCAATGGTGAACGGCTCGAACGCTTCCGTGACACCGGCGGTGAGCTGGAAGCCGTTGAAGTTCGGCGTGCTGTAGGCGATCTGTGCCTTCCAGTCGGCGTAGATATAGCCTGTACCGATACGGCCCAGGGTGGTGTTGCCACCGCCGATGGTCACGTCAGACACCGTACCCGCACCCATGATGGTCATGTCGTTCAGGATGGCGTCGGAACCGAAGATGCCCAGGTCACGCCCCATCTTGAAGGTACCGATGTTCTCGTTGCCGAAGGACAGGTACACCTGCCGGAAGTTGACCGTGTTGTTGCCGAAGGCCGAGCCCCGACCGGTCACACCATCGGAGGTGACACCCGGCCAGTAGGAAACGTAGGCCTCGACGTCATAGCCGTTGGCGCGGGTGGAGGCACTGAAACCCAGCTTGGCCGGCAGCAGGCCGGTGCGGATTTCCTGACGGGTGGCGCTGGTGCCGGCGCCGGTTTCGGTCGCGGCCAGACCGCCGTAGACAGTATTGTCATCACGCGGGTCGGTGATCATGTAGAACGTGTTGACGTTACCGTCAAAAGCAACGGTCCAGTCGCCAGCCTGGAAGCTGAGGTCGGCCTGGGCCGGAGCGGCCAGGGCCAGGGCGGTAATGGCGGCGCCCGCCAGTGCAGTATTCTTAATGCGCATGGATTTTCCTCCCCATGTACGGTTATTCAGGTCCGTTCGTCACTGAACGGTCCATGGACATCTGCAGAAGCCGTGCCAAACGGTGTTTCTTTTTGTTTAACAGCGTCTTAACACGTTTTCCGCAGAATTCACCTGATCAACTATCAGGACAGTGACTGTGCCACTCGCCACGGACTGTGACACCTGTGCAACACTAATGCAAGTAAAAAACAACACGCCTGTTGTTCATAAGCCACAACGCGGAGTGTACACCATGCATGCCCTGCCAGGCATCAGCCTGATCCTGCTTTGCCAGCTTGCTGGCGAAACCTTCGTGCAACTCCTGGAGATACCGATACCCGGGCCGGTGGTGGGCATGCTGCTCATGCTTGCGGGCCTTGTCTGGCATGGTGCGGTGCCACAGTCGCTGCGCCTGGTGGCCGACACCCTGTTGCGTTATCTGGCGCTGCTGTTCGTGCCGGCCGGTGTCGGCCTGATGGTGCATTTCGAACTGATCGGCCGCGACTGGCTGGCCATCAGCCTGGCGTTGCTAATCAGCACTGCACTGGCTATCGCGGTCACGTTGTTGCTGCTCAACTTGTTGCTGAAGCGCAACACATCACGGGGAGGCGAGCGGGATGGCGGATGAGATTGTCGACATCTGGGTCTACCTGTCCGCCACCCCACTGCTCTGGCTGGCGGCGACCTTTATCGTGTTTCAGGGGGCTATCTGGCTGAACGCGCGGCTCGGTTCCAACCCGGTACTGCATCCGGTGCTGCTGGCCATGGCCGGGCTGATGCTGATCCTGCTCGCCACCGGCACCGACTACGACACTTACTTTGAAGGTGCCCAGTTCATCCATTTCATGCTCGGCCCGGCCACCGTCGCTCTGGCGATCCCGCTTTACGACCATCGCCGGGAAATCCGGGCACTGATGATGCCGTTGCTCGTTTCCGGCGTGGTCGGCGCCAGCACCGCAGCCATCAGTGCCGTCGGCGTGGCCTGGCTATTGGGCGCCGACCGTCTGACCCTGTTGTCGCTGGCTCCTAAATCCGTCACCTCGCCCATCGCCATGGGCGTCACCGAGAAGCTCGGCGGCCTGCCCTCGCTGACGGCAGCCCTGGTGCTGATCACCGGCAGCCTAGGCTGCATCCTGGCGCCGCCGCTGATCCGACTGCTGGGCATTCGGGACGACAAGGTCAAGGGCTTTGCCATGGGCCTGGCTGCCCACGGCTTCGGCACCGCCCAGGCCTTCGGTATCAGCGCCACCGCCGGTGCCTTCGCAGGCCTGGGCCTGAGCATGGCCGGGGTGATCACGGCGTTGATTCTGCCGTTATTGGCGGGAGGGATATGAGGAGAGAGAAAGTTTTCAGTGTTCAGGTTTCAGACAGAGCAAGGGGAGGCTGCCGATTCCGGGGCATTTCGATAACGGATCACACCGCGTGGATTCGCTGCGCTTAATGCACCCTACAAAATCCGCAGGGTCTTTGGCATTCCGGTGACGGATCACACCGCGCGGATCCGCTGCGCTTGATCCGCCCTACAAAAACCCAACATCACGGCATCCGCGCGTAGCCGTGTAGCCGTGTAGCCGTGTAGCCGCGTAGGGTGGATTAAGCGCAGCGAATCCACGCGGTGTCAGGCGTTTGCCGAAGGCGCCATTTCTGTGTGGGTGGTGCCGACACAGGCGGAGCACATGTAATCGAGGTCACTCAGGCAGGGAGAAGGGCGTCAGCAGCTTTCCCAGGGACTTGTTGAGGCCTCAGCTTCATCAACTCCGGAGATAGACAATGATGGCCTTCCAGACATGCACTGCAAGGCAGGGTCATGCCCGGGCGTTTCGATCCTTCATGTTCCGGGCGGACAGAACCTGGGCTGCTGATCGACGTGCATCCCGGTGACGGATCACGCCGCGTGCATTCGCTTCGCTTAATGCACCCTACAAATCAGGGAAACCGCGAAAGCTGGCTGCCGTGGGTTTGAGCCGAAAACCTTCCCTGCCCGAAAACCCCAAGCTTCTATTCCCGCGCAATCGCGCGGTGGCCGATGTCGCGGCGGTGGAAGGCGCCGTTCCAGTGGATGGCGTCGACCCACTGGTAGGCTCGATCGCGGGCGATGCTGACACTCTCGCCCAGGGCGCAGACACACAGCACCCGGCCACCGGCGGTGACCACGCGATCCTGCTCATCCAGCGTCGTGCCGGCGTGAAAGACCTTGCGGCCGGCCTCGGCGTTCGGCGCCGGCAGGCCCTCGATGACATCGCCCTTGCCGTAGCTGCCCGGATAACCACCAGCCGCCATCACCACGCCGAGGCTCGCTCGCGGCTCCCAGTCGCAGTCCACCTGATCGAGATGGCCATCCAGCGCCGCCTCGCAAAGCATTGTCAGATCCGAGCGCAGGCGCAGCAGGATCGGCTGGGTTTCCGGGTCGCCCATGCGGCAGTTGAACTCCAGGACTTTCGGCGTACCGTCACTGTCGATCATCAGGCCCGCATACAGGAATCCGGTGTAAGGATGGCCCTCGGCCGCCATGCCCCGCACCGTCGGCTCGATCACCTCGCGCATGGCGCGGGTGTGAATGGCCGGACTGATCACCGGCGCCGGGGAGTACGCCCCCATGCCGCCGGTGTTGGGGCCGGTGTCACCTTCGTCACGGGCCTTGTGATCCTGCGAGCTGGCCAGCGGCAGGATATGCTCGCCGTCGACCATGACGATGAAGCTGGCCTCCTCGCCCTCCAGGAACTCCTCGACCACGACCCGGGCCCCGGCATCACCGAAGGCATTGTCCTCCAGCATGCCGTCGACCGCGGCCAGCGCCTCGTCCGCGGTGCGCGCCACGACCACACCCTTGCCGGCCGCCAGACCATCCGCCTTGACCACGATCGGCGCGCCACGCTCGATGATATAGGCCCGCGCCTCGGCCGGATCGGTGAAGGTCGCGTACTCCGCAGTCGGGATCTCATGCCGGGCCAGGAAATCCTTGCTGAAGGACTTGGAACCCTCGAGCTGCGCGGCGCCCGCATCCGGGCCGAAGCAGCGCAGACCGGCCTCGCGGAAAGCGTCGACCGCGCCCATCACCAGCGGCGTCTCCGGCCCGACAATGGTCAGGTCCACGGCGTTGTCCTGCGCAAAAGAGACCAGCGCCGGGATATCGGTCACCCCGACATTGACGTTGCGGCACTTGGGTTCCTGCGCGGTACCGGCATTTCCCGGCGCCACAAACACGCGCTCAACCCGCTCAGCCCGCGCACAGGACCAGGCCAGAGCATGTTCCCGGCCGCCGTTGCCGATGATGAGAATGTTCATACAGTCGATTCCGGAATCGTCGTTTAAAGTTTTATGGTTTTACGTTTTAGGGCCTAAAACCTAAAACGGTAAACGTAAAACGCAGCCTGTTAGTGGCGGAAATGCCTCATCCCCGTAAACACCATTGCCATGTCGTGTTCGTCGGCGGCGGCGATGACTTCCTGGTCGCGGATCGAGCCGCCGGGCTGGATCACCGCGGCGATACCCGCCTCGGCCGCCTGATCGATGCCGTCACGGAACGGGAAGAAGGCGTCCGAAGCCATCACAGCGCCCTCCACTTTCAGGCCGGCATCCAGGGCCTTTTCACGGGCAATGCGTGCACTCCAGACCCGGGACATCTGCCCGGCACCGATACCCACGGTCTGACCGTGGTGGCCATAGACGATGGCGTTGGATTTGACGAAGCGCGCGACCTCCCAGACGAAGCGCAGATCCTGCAATTCCTGCGGGCTGGGTGGACGCTTGCTGACCACACGTAACTCCGTGTCCGGAACCCGGGCGATGTCCGCATCCTGCACCAGCAGCCCTCCGGTGACCCGCTTGAAATCCAGCCGGTCGACGCGGCTGGATTTCCAGGCATCGCAGACCAGCAGGCGCACGTTCTTCTTGGTGGCCACCAGCTCCTGCGCCGCCTCGTCGGCGCCCGGCGCGATGATCACCTCGACGAACTGCCGTTCGACAATAGCCCGCGCCGTGACCGCATCCAGCGGTTCATTGAACGCAATGATTCCGCCGAAGGCCGAGGTGGGGTC
This sequence comes from Ectothiorhodospiraceae bacterium, assembly GCA_007117515.1. Classification (GTDB taxonomy): domain Bacteria; phylum Pseudomonadota; class Gammaproteobacteria; order Nitrococcales; family Aquisalimonadaceae; genus Methylonatrum. The sequence continues at coordinate 5,639 of SKGQ01000076.1, forward strand.
ACAGGAAAATGCCCGTTCGTAGGCCTCGATCTGGCTTTCCGCCACCGCGACGCCGCAGGGATTGGCATGTTTGACGATCACGCAGGCCGGCGCACTGAATGCCTTGACACATTCCAGCGCCGCATCGGTGTCGGCAACATTGTTGTAGGACAGCGCCTTGCCCTGAATCTGCCGGGCATTGGCCACCGACGCCTCGCTGCTGCCGGCTTCGCGGTAAAACGCCGCTGACTGATGCGGGTTCTCGCCGTAACGCATGTCCTGCACCTTTTGGAACTGCAGGTTCAGTGTCTGCGAATAACCTTCCGGCCGCCGCTTCGCATTGAGTCGGCCGAAATGATTGGCGATCGCGCCATCGTAGGCCGCCGTATGCTCGAAGGCCTTCACCGCCAGCGCCAGCCGACGGTCGAAGCCAAGCCCCTGATGGGCTTCCATTTCGGCAATGACCGCAGCGTAATCCGCCGGATCCGTTACCACGGCGACGCCATCATGATTCTTGGCCGCGGCCCGCACCATGGCGGGTCCGCCGATATCGATGTTCTCCACTGCATCCTCGAAGGTGCAGCCCGGTTGAGCCACGGTTTCCCGGAACGGATAGAGATTGACCACCAGCAGATCGATGGGCGCGATGCCATGCTCCTGCATCACCGCGTCGTCAATGCCGCGCCGGCCGAGCAAGCCACCATGGACCATGGGATGCAGTGTCTTTACGCGGCCATCCATCATCTCGGGAAAGCCGGTGTGTTCGGCGACGTCCCTGACCTCCAGCCCCGCCTCGCGAAGTACGCGGGCGGTGCCGCCGGTAGACAGCAATTCGACACCGCTGGCAGCCAGCGCACGGGCGAAATCGGTGACGCCGGTCTTGTCGGAGACGCTAAGGAGGGCGCGACACAAGGGGCGCAGGCCGGGGATGGCAGTCATGGCGAGTCCTTCTCTACGAACGGTCGGCCGGGTGGACTAGTGATCGATGCCGTACTGCACCAGTTTCTTGCGCAGGGTACCCCGATTCAGCCCGAGCAGCTGCGCCGCCTTGGTCTGGTTGCCATTGCAATAGGACAACACCGCGGTCAGCAGTGGCGGCTCCACTTCTGCCAGCACCAGGCTGTGCAGGTTGACGCAGTCGTGACCGTTAAGCTGATGCAGGTAGGTTTCCAGAGAACTGGCGACGCAGGCACGGATCGCACCGACGTTTGTGTCGGAGTCGGCATCCTTGCCGCAGACGGCCTCGTTCTGTTGCGCGCTGCTTTGCTCAATCATGGCTTTCTTGTCTGTGCCCTTTGCTCCACGCAAGCCCGCGCCCAATCGATGCAGGTCGTGCTGAACGCCATGCCGGCCCGGTGGCGGCGATCGCGCTTGCGTCTCCTCGGAGCGAATCTCGAACGGTGATCGATGATACCTCAAGGTGCCGCCGAAGTGTGCCCCCCTTCAGCCATAACCACATCACCATGCCCGTGCCGGGGGAGGACAAGCTTTTTTTCCGTCCTGGCGGACCTTCGGTCCAACAGGGCCGGAGAAAAACCTTCTCCTCCCCCGGCACTCAGTGCGTGCTGCAATGTTGTCGTCCTGACGTAGGAACGCCATCCTCAGCCTGGCAGGGACAGTGGAAGGTTTCGGCTGGCGCCGTTGGACCAACGGGACGTCGCGCCAGACGAAAGCTTGCACTGGCCCCAACACTCGCGGAAAGACACCAAGCATCCGGCGAGTCAATGTTTCCGTAATCGGAACCGGAACTGATCCGGCGTCACGCCAGCGTCCTCAAGCCGGAGTTCGATGGCGATCGACGTGTTCGGCGCAAGCCCCTGCCTCCAGTCCTCCGTCGCCGCCTCGGCAGCCAGATAGGTGTCGGCCGAAAACAGACCCTGCCGGGCGACTCCACCGCCAGCGTCAAGCAACTCGATCTGCAGCAGCGGCAACTCCAGCCGCTGATCCGCGGCGTGCCGCAGTCGTCCCGTTGCCAGCAGCATGCCGGCCCGCTCGGGATCGGGAATCAGCTCTGCATCGTTCAACTGCCAGGCGTCCAGTTCGCGCAGCGGCCGCAAGGTGCAACCGGCGACCTCGCAAAGCATGGCGAGCACCGGCCGCAGCGGTCTGTGGTCGGCAAGACCGTCCCGCTGCAGCAGCAATAGCTGCGCCAGCAGGCTGACCGAGAGCAGCAAGCTCGCCAGCGCCCAGAGCATGCTGGAACGACGACGTGGTGCACGGGCAGGACCCTCGGGCTCGGTGGAGGAATCGGCGTCGACACGCCCGCCGAAACGCGCCCCCGCAGGAGGGGGCGGATTCTGGGCGGAAACCGGCATGGAGGTCGGCAAAGCAGTCAGCCGGAACGCCTCCGGCACGAACGGCTTGAACACCAACGGCAGGTTCTGTGCCTGGCGACGGGCCGGCAGAAACACTGTGCCGCAGGCACCACACCTGGCGCGCTTCGGCAGTGCCTCGACGCGGAACAGCGTGGCGCAGTCCGGACACTGAGTGAAGTACGGCTGGGGCGCGGTGGTCATGCCGGACATTTTTTGACCGTAGCTGCCAGGAGTAAAGGAAACAGTTAATAAAACGGAGAATAATGGTTCGTCTTCGGCGATGAGCGGTGGTTAAGCTGCCCGCCCCCCGGGAGACACAACCACGGCCAATATCCAGTGCGGGTGGTGAGGCTGATCAAGGCCCCCAGTTACTGATTCAGCGCTTCCGCCCGGTGATCAGAATCCAGTCACCATCCTGCTGTGGTGGGTCGAGCGCGAAGCTGCCGGCGTAGGCCTCGGTGACGGCATCCACCTGCGTGTCGAGGATGCCGGACAGGGCCACCCGTCCTCCCGGCCTCAGGAGGCGTGACACCTGCGGCTGCAGGCGAATCAGGATACTGGAGAGGATGTTGGCGACCAGCACATCGGCGGGCTCGGGATCCGGATGATCTGCAGCCAGTAACCGCAAGCGCTCTGACACCCCGTTGCGTATCGCATTGTCCCGGCTTGCGGTCAGCGCCTGCGGATCATTATCGATACCGATACAGCGATCGGCACCGAGCAACAACGCAGCTATCGCCAACACACCGGAGCCGCAGCCCAGGTCAATGACCGACTGACCACGCAGCTCCTGTCCGTCGAGCCAGCGCAGGCAGAGCGCCGTGGTCGGATGCGTTCCGGTACCGAAGGCCAACCCCGGATCCAGATGCACCACCACCGCACCCCTGGCATCCACCTGATGCATACTGGGGCAGATCCATAGCCGTCGACCGAACTGCATGGGCGTAAAGTCGTCCAACCAGACCCGCTCCCAGACCTGATCCTGCAGGGTTTCCTGCCGCCAGCTAGCCATATTGGTTTCGCCAAGAGTCAGTGCCGCCTGCCGGCGCAGTGCCGACAAATCCATGTCGTCGGGGAACAGGGCACAGAGGATAAGGGTGGGCCAGAGCGGGCTGTCGCCGGGAGCCGGTTCCAGAACGGGTTCACCACCCGGGTCCTGCAGAGTCACAGCCAGGGCGCCGGACTCCATTAGCAGATCTTCCGCCGCCTGGGTGTCCTCGGATTCGATTTCCAGAAAAACCTGAATGTAAGTCATTCAGGCAGGGTAGCCGGAAGTGGACTCAGTCGTCACCGACCGCCATGGAGGCGGCTGCCTCTTCCCGGGTATAGAACAAGCCTTCACGAATGAAACCAGCCTCGACGGACGGTTTCAAAACTGGAACACCGGCTGCATCGCGACCGACGACGAGGATCGAGGGCAAACCTTCCAGACAATGAAACGGTGCAGGGCTGCCGCACGCGCGCAGAGAGAGGTAAACCGAGCCATCTTCGGTGTCGCGGAAGGCGGGGCGAAACCCGAAGCCGCGGTTCTCCTGACTGACACCGCCAGTGAAGCGGTAGGCCAGATTCTCACGTTCCAGTCGTTGCTTGGTGAGGACCCGCGTCATGGGCACCATCTCCGGTTTCGGCTACTGCATCCTTACGAGATATTTCCAGTCGCCCATCCCGGGCCGACCCTCCCGATGCTCTGTCGCGTGGCCAATGGCCGGACGCCGCGACGTCAAGGGACTCTTTATTCAGTGTCCCGGGCCACTCCGGCCCCTGATGCAATTCCGACTCGACGGGTTACTGGAGTAACCGCCCGACACCTGTTGAATGCGCGGATTATAGGGAACTGACCTTGCGTGTCCACAGTGTTTGCAGACAAAAAACCCCGCATAAGATTATTGACTGATCTGCTGCAAAAAACGTTCCCTTTACTGCGAAGGCCAGAAACGACAATGGCACCAGGCCGCGAAAACCGCAGCCTGGCGCCATTGTCAAAACCGGGAGGCGGAATCAGCCCTTGTTATGCCGCTCGACGGCGTCAACGATTTCCTGACGCGCAGCGTCACTACCTTCCCAACCGTCGATTCGCACCCACTTGCCCTTCTCCAGATCCTTGTAATGCTCGAAGAAATGGCTGATTTGATCGAGCAGCAGCCGCGGCAGGTCTTCGGGTTCCTTGACGTTGGCGTACAACGGGCTGAGCTTGTCCACCGGCACGGCCAGCAGCTTGGCATCCTCGCCCGATTCGTCGGTCATCTTCAGCACGCCCACCGCGCGGCAGCGGATCACCGACCCCGGAATCAGCGGAAACGGGGCCACGACCAGCACGTCGGCAGGGTCACCGTCGCCACACAGGGTATGCGGCACGTAGCCGTAGTTGCAGGGGTAGTGCATGGCGGTGGCCATGAATCGATCGACCATCAGCGCGCCGCTGTCCTTGTCCACTTCGTACTTCACCGGATCGGCATGCTGCGGGATCTCGATGATGACGTTCACTTCGTCCGGCACGTTCTTGCCTGCGGCAATCTGATCGATATTCATGTGGCCTCCACGGAACTGCGTATTGGAAAGGCTCGCGATTATACCGACAACAAGGGCTTATGTCGCACTGCGGAATTTCCCGGCAATCGCGAGTGGCGTTGCTCTGCGTGTCGTTGCGACAGTGGAAGCATAGCGGCACGGGGCTTTGTGCCGAATCGAGAAAGCCTGGGCCAGTGCAAGCTTTTCCTTGGCCTGACGTCCCGTTGGTCCAACAGGGCCAAGGAAAAACTTCCACTGTCCCTTCCAGGCTGCGAATTGGGTTCCTTTGACAAGACGACAACATTGCAGGACGGCACGGAGCCAGACCCAATTCCGAGAGCATCGGTGGCAGTCATGCTTGAGACAGGTATCCTTGGCGAGGCTGATGGAGAGGGAGGGTTGCTGCAGGTGAACACGCAATTGCTGATGGCGCTTGTGGACATTCTACGCTTGCAGAACGGGCCCCAGGATCTGCCCGGGACGAGCAGTGCGCTGGCGGCAACCATTGCCGTGAGCTGTGCCCTGTCCCTGATTGCGCTCGGCATCATGGGCAACGACAACCCCGCCCTGCAGATCGCCGCGGCCGCCGGCTTCACACTGCTGTTCGTTGGCGTCGCCCTGCAGTTGCGTCGCCTCGGCAACCGCTTCGTCCAGACCGCGACGGCCCTTTTCGGCACCGATGCCCTGCTGACCCTGATCGCCCTGCCGGCGACCGCGGGCCTCGATCAGGCGGCCGAAGAGATCTCGCCGATTGCCGCCGTCTGGCTGCTCGGCGTCCTGCTCTGGACCCTGGTTGTCGTCGGTCACATCCTGCGCAATGCCCTCGACCTGCCGCTAATCGGCGGTGTGCTGGCCGCACTGCTGTATCTGTTCCTCTCGGTCAATGTCACGGCCATGGTCGCGTAGAGGGAACGCGCCGCACGCCACATCGTGAACGCAGGAGACGTCCGACCCCATGCACATACATATCCTCGGCATCTGCGGCACCTTCATGGGCAGTCTGGCGGTGCTGGCCCGCGAGGCCGGGCACACGGTCAGCGGTTGCGACGCCAACGTCTATCCGCCGATGAGCGATCTGCTCCGTGCCGGTGGTATCCGGATCATCGAGGGCTTCGATCCGGAACAACTCGAGCCTGCGCCGGACATGGTGGTGGTCGGCAATGCCATGAGCCGCGGCAACCCGCTGGTGGAAGCCGTACTGAACCGCAGCCTGCCATACACTTCGGGGCCCCAATGGCTGGCTGAACATGTACTGCATGATCGCTGGGTACTGGCGGTCAGCGGCACCCACGGCAAGACCACAACCGCCGGCATGCTGGCCTGGCTGCTGGAATCCGCGGGACTGGAACCAGGCTTTCTGATTGGCGGTGCGCCGGGCAATTTCCCGGTATCGGCGCGACTCGGCGGCACGCGGTTTTTCGTGATCGAGGCGGATGAATACGACACCGCGTTCTTCGACAAACGCTCAAAGTTCGTGCACTTCCGGCCACGGACGCTCATCATCAACAACCTGGAGCATGACCACGCGGACATTTTCCCCGACCTGGCCGCGATCCAGCGTCAATTCCATCATCTGGTCCGTACCGTGCCCGGAGACGGCCTGATCATTGTGAACGGCGATCAGGCAAGCATCTCCGAGACCCTGGCCATGGGCTGCTGGACACCAGTGCGCCGTGTCGGCCAGCGGCCCGACAACGATTTGCGGCTGGACACGGACGCGGCCGGGCACCACCTAAGCGGCTTCGGACTGGAACAGGCGGCCCTCGACGCCGGCATGCCAGGCGCGCACAACGCCGCCAATGCTGCCGCCGCCCTGCTCGCGGCCCACCATGTGGGCTTGCCGCTGACGGCCGGCCTGGAAGCACTGCAGGGATTCCGCGGCATGAAACGTCGGCAGGAACTGCGCGGCGAGGCCGGTGGCGTCCGTGTGTATGACGACTTCGCCCACCACCCGACTGCCATTGCCGCGACCCTGGAATCCATGCGCGAGACCAATGAGGCCGGCCGCCTGATTGCGGTGCTGGAACCCCGTTCGAACACCATGCGCCTCGGCACCCACCGGCAGAAGCTGCCCGCCAGTCTGGAGGCGGCAGATCGTGTCTGGCTGTACCAGGGTCCCGGTGTCGATTGGCCGCTGGCGGAGCTGGCGACGGAAATCAGCGGAGGCCGCGGGCTGTGCCGTGACGATCTGGATAAGTTAATCGCGGATCTGGTCCGTGACAGCCGCGCCGGCGACCGCATAGTGATCATGAGCAACGGCGGCTTCGGTGGCATTCACCAGAAACTGCTGCAGGCCCTCGGAGAACGACAGGAGGCAGGAGCATGAGCTGGCGCAAGGATGGCATCACGCTGGCGTTTACCGGCGCATCAGGCATGCAGTACGGCCTGCGCCTGCTGGAATGTCTGCTGCAAATGGACCGTCAGGTCGCGCTGCTGATTTCCGATCCGGCCCGGGTAGTGATCGGCACCGAGACCGACCTGCGCCTGCCGGCACGCAACCGCGAGGCGGCGCGTCACCTGTGTCAGAAGTTTGGCGCCCGCGAGGAACAGCTCAGCCTGTTTGGACCCAGCGAATGGACCGCGGCGGTGGCGTCCGGATCGGGCTCCCCGCCCCGCATGGTGATCTGCCCCTGCACCACCGGCACACTGGGCAGTATCGCGGCCGGCACCAGCAACAATCTGATCGAACGCGCCGCGGATGTGGTGCTGAAGGAGCGCGGCCGGCTGGTTCTGGTGCCCCGGGAGACCCCGCTGTCGACCCTGCATCTGGAGAACATGCTGCGCCTCAGCCGCTGCGGCGCCATCATCCTGCCGCCGAGCCCGGGCTTCTATCACCGCCCCGAATCCGTCGACGCGCTGGTGGATTTCGTGGTCGCGCGCATACTCGATCATCTCGATATCGAACACACGCTACTGCCCCGCTGGGGCGTAAAACCGGAGTGAGCCCTGTGGTCGACCAGGTCAAGCTATTTCCGCTGCGAACGGTGCTATTCCCCGGTGGGCCGCTGCAACTCCGCATCTTCGAGACCCGCTATCTCGATCTGGTGAGCCATTGCCTGCGGCAGAACACCTGTTTCGGCGTCTGCCTGATTCGCGACGGTCAGGAAGCGGGCAAACCGGCGATCCCCTTCCAGATCGGCACGCTGGCGCGCATCGTCGACTGGGAGAAACGCCAGGACGGGCTACTCGGAATTACCGCCGTCGGCGAGCAGCGCTTTCGCCTGCTGGATACCTCAGTGGCCGATTCCGGATTGCTCACTGGCAATATCGAGCAACTGGAGGATCCAGTAGACCTGCCCGCGCCAACGCAGGCCGAAAGCATCAACAAGCTGCTGGATCGCGTGCTGCAGGTGCGTGATCTTGGCTATCACCTGCTCGAGGACCACCGTGATCGCGCCCACTGGCTCAGCTGCCGTCTCGCAGAAGTCCTGCCATTGGAGCTAGCCGAGCGTCAGCAACTGCTGGAGATGCATGATCCGCTGGAGCGACTGCGGATGCTGAAACGGCTGTTGCCAGAATTGAACGTTTAACGCTTTAAGTTTGACGTTTTAAGTGAACCGGGGCTGCCGGGAGGTGGTGTCGCGAGTGGAACGATGCTCGATCAAGTCAGGCTGCTCCAAAGAACCTAAAACCTAAAACCTAAAACCTAAAACGTTAAACGTAAAACGTAAAACGCGCGAGCTCCTCAGAGCTCGCGCAAAACGTCCCCAAACGCCTCCACCGTTTCCTGCATCACTGCCTCGTCATGGGTGATGGAGGTGAAGCCGCCTTCAAAGGCCGAGGGTGCCATGTAGACACCGTTCTTCAGCAAGGCGTGGAACACGGTCTTGAAGCGTTCGCCGTCGCAGGCGCTGACATCACTGAAGCTGGTCACGGGCCCGCCGTCGGTGAAGAATACGCCGAACATGCTGCCGACCTGATTCACCTGCAGCGGCACACCGGCCCGGTCCGCGGTCATCTTCAGGTCGCGCGCCAGACCCGTCGTGCGCTCCGCCAGGGTCTCGAAAATGCCGTCACGGACGATGATTTCCAGCGTCTTGAGGCCTGCCGCCATGGCCACCGGATTGCCGGACAGGGTGCCCGCCTGGTAGACCGGCCCCAGTGGCGCCAGGTGCTCCATGATGTCCCGCCGGCCACCGAAGGCGCCCACCGGCATGCCGCCGCCGACCACCTTGCCCAGGCAGGTCAGGTCCGGCGTGATGCCGTAATGTGCCTGGGCTCCACCCAGGGCAGCGCGGAAGCCGCTCATGACCTCATCAAAGATCAACACGCTGCCGTGCTCGGTACAGACATCCCGCAGGGCCTGCAGGAAAACCGGTTGTCCCGGCACACAGTTCATGTTCCCGGCCACCGGCTCGACGATGACCGCGGCAATCTGATCGCCGATTTCACTGAACACCTGCCGCACCTGATCGGCATCGTTGTAGTTCAGGGTCAGGGTCTGCTCGACCACGGCCTTCGGCACGCCGGGCGAGGTGGGCGTGCCGAAGGTCAACGCTCCGGAGCCGGCCTTGACCAGCAGCGAATCCACATGGCCGTGATAATTGCCCTCGAACTTCACGATCTTGTCGCGCCCGGTGTAACCGCGAGCCAGGCGCAGCGCGCTCATGGTCGCCTCGGTTCCGGAATTCACCATTCGCAGCAGTTCCATTGAGGGGAACAGGCGCTTCACTGCCTTCGCCATCTCGGTTTCCACCGCCGTCGGCGCACCAAAACTCAAGCCCCGCTTCGCCGCCTCGGCCACCGCCTCGACCACTTCCGGGTTGGCGTGGCCGACAATCGCCGGCCCCCAGGAACACACGTAATCGATATAGCGGTTGCCGTCCTCATCGTGCAGATACGGGCCCTCTGCGTGGTGAATGAAAACCGGCGTACCGCCAACCCCTCGAAATGCCCGCACCGGCGAATTGACGCCCCCGGGGATATGTTTCTGCGCTTCCTCGAACAGGACCTGGGACTGCTTCATTGCGACAACTACCTCCATGACAGCGCCCGGCGACGCTGCCGTTCAATGATCGAAAGCCTGACTGATATGGCGTGCGGCCTGGCCCGGGTCCGGGGCCGCGAAAACGCCATCGATGACGGCAACCGCATCCACCCCGGTTGCCGCCACCTGGGTGACGTTGTCCGCGTTGATGCCACCGATAGCCACCAGCGGCGTTCCCGGGAACCGGCCACGGGCCTGTTGCAGCATCTCCAGCGAGGCGCGAGGCGCCTCCGGCTTGGTCGCCGATGGAAATACCGCCCCGAAGGCCAGATAATCGGCGCCGGCAGCAAGCCCGTCCTGCGCCCGCGGCAGGGAATCGTAACAGGAGACGCCAATCAACGCCGAAGGCCCCAGCAGATCACGGGCCGCATCCAGTTCCCTGTCGAAACGGCCCAGATGAACGCCGTCAGCGTGACTTCGAAGCGCCAGTCCCGGGTCGTCGTTGATGATGAACAGGCAGCCATAGCGTCGGCATAGTGCGGCCAGCGCCACCGCCTCACGCTGGCGCCGAGGGTGATCGTCGGTCTTGTCCCGGTACTGCAGCACCCGCGCGCCGCCTGCGAGCACCGGCTCACAGGCGGCCAGCAGTGCATCCACACCACGGCTGCGGCCATCGGTGATGGCATAAAGGCCTCGAATTGAACTGCTCACGACACCTCCGGTCCTTGGGAACTGTTGGGTGGCGCGTTACATTGCCGCCCCTGAACGAAGATACTTACCTCTGAACTGAAAACTGGAAGGAAATTCAATGGAACACAAGTCCTGGATGTGCGTGGTTTGCGGCTGGATCTACGAGGAGAAGGACGGTCTGCCGGAGGAAGGCATCAAACCGGGTACCGCCTGGAAAGACATCCCGGATGACTTCGTCTGCCCGGAATGCGGCGCCACCAAGCAGGATTTCGAGATGATCGAGGTATAGGCCCAGTCTTGATGTCACTGGGGCTTTTCTGATCACGTCCGGGCCAGTGCAAGCTTTCGTCTGGCCTGACGTACCTTCGGTCCAACAGGGCCAGCCGAAAACTTCCACTGTCCCTACCAGACTGCGAGTGAGCGTCCTGCCCTCACACGCATCTGCGGACAGATCGGCGCTATCGCGGCATGCACTGAGTGCCGGGGGAGGAGAAGGTTTTTCTCCGGCCCCGTTGGGAGGAAACACTGACTTGCCTCTGGTTGGGCTGGCATTTTCCCCGACTGCGGCGTTGCGCTGCTTGGCCGCAGAATGACTGCGGCACGGCGCAGCGCGCCTTGCCTCGGAAAAAATGCCAGTCCAACGCGAGCGCGGGAATTGCTCAGTGTTTCCTCAAGCGACTCCAGGACGGAAAAAAGCTTGTCCTCACGCGGCACGGGGCCAGGTACTGCCCAGGGAGCATCCAGGCCGGTGCGAGCTTTTTACGCCGTCAGCGGCGGCGCACGAACGGGAGACGTGCCCGTAGGGATTGCCAGAGGCCGCCACCGCGGCGGTTTCTGGGGCGCGTCACTGCCGTCGGCGGCGGCCGGTGTGGTCGCGACTCAAAGGTCTCAACTGGCGGTCGGGGCGCTGCGGATTGGCGGGGTTGCGGTTCATCGACCTGGTTCTTTGAGACGCCGGCGGCGAAGGATTGATCCTCCGGCATATCGAGAAACCCCTCCAGCCAGCCCTCGTCGGCATCCGGCCGGCTCGAACCCGTATCATCGGACTGCGCCGAATCGTCCCGGTCCAGCGCGCGCTCGACTTCCAGCAGCACGGCGTTGGCCCGACCGAGATCCACTTCCTGAATGTTACCGGCGCCCACCTGGGTGCCATCGAACGGTTTGGTGGGTCTGCTGAATCGGCCGCCTGCAGTTTGTTCGATCTGGTGGCGCAGCTCCCGCAGCACCTCGGCCAGCCGCAAGGCCCGGCCCCGGGCGGTTGCCCGGGCGCGCTCGGACAGATTCAACGCCTGACGTGTCAGCATCAGTTCCTGTTCCAGCGAGACCGAATTGCGCTGCTCGGCGGCAAGCTCGTTTTCCAGCTCGGCGTTGCGCTGACGCCATTCCGCAGCGGCATCCGGGGATACGACGTCGACATTCGCCAGACGCTCATGCAGCGCGGAGACTTCCTGCTCGAGTTGCCGGCGACGCGACACCTCGGCTGCCTGTTGCCGCAGACCCTCGGCCTCCAGTCGCGTGCGCTGGTTCTCCAGCCGCGCCTGAAAACGGGACTCCTCGGCCTCCAGCCGCTTGCGCGCCGCCGCCAACTCCTCCTGAAGGCGACGGACCTCGGCGCTGCCTTGTGTTCCGGAGTCAGCCATGGCTGCGTCAGTAGCCGCCGATCGCGGCGTCAAGTTCTGCGGGGACCTGCGCCAGACGACAGACACCCGACTCGATGTGACCATCGGCTTTCAGCGTCAGCCAGCGGTAACCCGGCGGTCTCGCGTCGATCGCGAACTCGTCGCTGCCTGGACGGAACTGAATGCAGGTGGACGGCGATGCAAGCAGGCGGAGATGAGCGAGCTTGGCGTCCACCTCCTGATGCACGTGGCCGCAAAGCACCCCGCGCACCGTGTCATGCTGCAGCAGGCGTTCTGCCAGTTCCTGGCCGTTATCCAGGCCGATGGCATCAAGCCAGCGACTGCCGACCGGGGCGGGCTGATGGTGCACGCAAATCAGGGCATGACGGTGCGGAACATCGCTCAACAGCCGGTCCAGGCGCTGGAATTCGTCTGGCGACAGATGCCCATGCGGCTTACCAACCACCACCGAGCTCAGCATTATCAGCAGCCAGTCATTGAGTTGCACGTGGCCAAGCCACTGCACCGGTCCGGTACCGAAACAGCGTCGCATGGCCTCAGGGTCATCGTGGTTACCGGGAATAACAAAGGCCGGGGCGTCCATCTCCTGCACCTGGTCGCGCAGCCGCATGTAGGCAATATCGCTACCGTCCTGGGTCAGGTCTCCGGTCAGCAGCAACGCGTCCGGCGTCCGCGCTTGTTGTTGCGCAAGTGCGAAAACCTCCCGCCATGTCCTGTCGGTGGTGACGCCGGCCAGGGTTGATGCGGGATCCGTTGATAAATGCATGTCCGTCAGCTGCAGCAGGCGGATGGGCCGAGACTCCGGCATGGAGAGTTCCTGCGTCATCTGGGTCTCGGGCCTCTAGTCTTTATTTATTTTAGAAAATACTGTCCGGTGACAAGCCGTGTCTGCGGGAAGCGTCACAGAACGACGCCAAGCGAACGCCGGACGCTGATGGCTGCCATTTCACGCCTCGGGGGGAATACTGGGTAATGATTCGCCGATTGGGCTTCCTGGTGCCACTGGTTCTCGGCTGTCTGTTTCTGTTGGCCGGCTGTGCAGCGCCTGGTGCCGGGGAACGCGGCGACGCGGATCGTTTCGAGAGAGGCAAGCAGGCGTATCTGAGCGAGCGTTACAGCGAGGCCTTCGAACTACTGGTACGTGAAGCAGAAGATGGCAACGCCGAAGCCCAGTACACCGTTGGCTACATGTATTACCAGGGCCAGGGAGTGAATAAGAACGACGAGCTGGCCTTGCGCTGGATTCGAGAAAGCGCGGCCGGCGGCAACAGCCGCGCCGTCGAGGCACTGGGTCAAATGGCGGGGATGGGTGCGCGGCAGCGCGCCGTGGTTCCCGACGCAAACCGCGCACCGCTGGACGACGAGATGACCAGCCCGGACCCGGCAAAGCGGCCGGGGCTCGCCGGACGGTTCGAAGGCTCGCCGGGACGGGCAACCCCGGACCTCGAGGATAGTCAGCAGCCGCCCGACCCGACCCCGGCACGCCCGCGAACGGAGCCGCCTACCCCGAGCGCGGCCCGGGAGGGGACTCGGGAAGTCTCGGGGGGATTTTCGGTGCAGGTTGGCAGCTTTCGAAGCAGGGACAATGCGGCTGCCCTGAGGGACCACCTGCGGGCCAACGATTTCCAGACTTCGCTGACGGAAACCGACCAGGGCAGTGGCTTGATGTACCGAATCCTTGTCGGTCCGGTGCAGAGCCGCGCCCAGGCGCGGGATCTTCAGCGGCAGATCGAGGAGCGGATTGGTTCCACCTCGATCATTATTGTGCCGCAAGGGCAGTAAAGAACGACCGCCCGGACGCTTGATCCTCAGTCGCTCACCAACTGCTTGATGAAAACTCTGGAGTTGCGCTTCAGGTTGTAAAGCCGTTGCCGGGTGCCCGGCAGCTCGTCGAGGCTGCCGGCCTCGAAACCGCGCTCCCGGAACCAGTGCGCGGTACGTGTCGTCAACACGAACAGCGTGCGTAATCCCTGCTGGACCGCTTGCCGCTCCACATGCCTCAACAGGGCATCTCCCCGCTTGCAGCCCCGATAATCCGGATGAATCGCGAAACAGGCGAGTTCGCCGGTTGCCTCCTCGGGATGGGGGCTCAGCGCGGCACTGGCGATGATCGTGCCGTCCCGCTCGACCACCGTGAATTCCTCGACCGCCGTTTCCAGCTGTTCCCTGGAACGCCGCACCAGAACCCCATCCCGCTCCAACGGCTCGATCAGTTCGAGAATGCCGCCAATGTCATCGACGGTTGCCCGGCGCAGGGATTCAAACGGATCGCCGGATACCAGGGTGCCGGCACCATCGCGGGTGAAAAGCTCCTGCAGTAGACAGCCATCGCCGGCCCGATCCAACAGATGCACGCGGGCGACCCCGAAACCGCAGGCCCGAACGGCACTGGCCAGCAAACGGCGGCCTTCCGACTCGGCCGGCAGGGTCTCCGCCCGTGCTGCCGCCTGGGTCAGGTCCATTTCCCGGATCAGCTCTCCACTGGCATCCTGGCATGGGTTGCCATCCGTCAGGTACAACAGCTTGTCGGCCTGCAGAGCGCCGGCGATCGCCAGGGCAACGTCCTCAGCCACCAGGTTGAACACCTCGCCAGTGGGCGAGTAACCAAGTGGTGTGACCAGGACCACGCAGCCATCCTCCAGCCGCCGACCGATGGCATCACGATCCACCCGCCGCACCTCGCCGGCATGCAGGAAGTCGACGCCGTCGCGTACGCCCAACGGCCGCGCGGTGACGAAATTGCCGGAGGCCACCTGCACCCGGAAACCCGCCATCGGTGAGTTGGCCAGGCCCATCGACAGCAGCGCCTCGATTTCCACGCGAACACTGCCCACCGCGTCCTTTACGCAGTCCAGCGCCGCATCATCGGTGACACGGAAGCCCTGATGGTAGCGGATCGCAAGATTCCGGTCCCTCAGCCGCTGCTCGATCTGGGCGCGAGCACCAGCTACCAGCACCACGCGAATGCCCAGGCTGTTCAGCAGCGCAACGTCGTGCACCAGGCTGGCAAAACCCGCATCGCTGGTGGCTTCGCCACCGATGCTGATGACGAAGGTCCGGCCACGGTGGGCATTGATATAGGGCGCCCCCTGGCGAAACCAGTGGACAAAATCGGCGGGGCAGTGGCTCATTCCACGGCCTCCGCAGTCGGTGTCAGGCAGAAGCGGCGGATCAGTTCCCGCAGCATATCGACGGTGGGCTGCAGCCGGTCCACTGCGAGATATTCGTCGGGTTGATGCGCCTGGGCGATGTCACCAGGACCGAGAATCACCACATCCATACCCAGATCCCGCAGATAGGGGCCCTCCGTACCAAACGCCACGGCCTCCGCCTGACTGCCGGTGAGCGCCTCGGCGGCCCGCACGATACGAGCCTCTGCCGGCGTTTCCATAGCCGGAAGCCCGGGAAACAGCGAGCGCATTTCCAGCGCCAGACCATCCTCGCCCAGGACCCGCCCGATGCGCTGCCGCAGCGTCTCGCGCAGTTCTTCCAGATCCATGCCCGGCAGGGGCCGGATATCGATCTGCAATTCGCAATGGGCGCAGATCCGGTTCGGGTTATCGCCGCCATGCACATGCCCCAGGTTGAGGGTCGGCACTGGCACCGAGAAACGCGGATCGACGTTCTTGGACTGCAGTTGCTGACGCCAGGCCACAATGTCGTTCAGCACCCGCACCATGCCTTCCAGCGCACTGCAGCCCAGGGACGGATCACTGGAATGCCCGGACCGGCCCTGAATGCGGATGGACTCCATCAGGATGCCCTTGTGCATGTACACCGGCCGCAGATTTGTCGGCTCACCGATCACTGCATGCCGGCCGATCCGCCGCTGGGCATCCACCAGCGCCTTGGCCCCGGTCATGCCGCTTTCCTCATCGGCGGTTGCGAGAACGACCAGCGGCTGCTTCAGATCGGCGGCCTTCAGGCCACGCGCCGCTTCCAGCACCAGCCCAAGGAACGATTTCATGTCACTGGTACCGAGGCCGTAGAGGCGACCATCGCGCTCGCTCAGGGTGAACGGATCCGAGGCCCAGCCGATCTCATCGTAGGGGACGGTATCGGTGTGTCCGGCCAGCACCAGTCCACCCTCGCCCCGGCCCAGCGTGGCAATCAGATTGGCCTTGTCCGGGGCATCGGGCACTGGCTGCAGTTCGCAGGCAAAGCCCATGCCCTCAAGCCATTCCGCCAGCCGCTCGACCACCTTGCGGTTGCCCTGGTCCAGCGCCGGATCGACACTGCTCACCGAGGGAATCGCGATCAGTTCAGTCAACATCTCCCGCAGTTCGGGAGGCATCTTGCCCATGCCCAGTCTCCAGTTACCCGCCGGCGAGACTTGTCGCCCACTGGTCTCTATCTGAACACTGAACACTGAAAACTGAAAACTGAAAACTTCGCGGCGCAGAGCCCCGAGGTGTTCAGCGCCTCCTTAAGACTGAAAACTCCGACCGAGCTTTAAAGCCCCCCCGATCCCCAGCTGGACCGCTGCCGGCGCCAGCGGATTCGCGGAATGATCAGGCCGAACAGAATACCGGCGCCGAGAACCATACCGCCGACCATGAACCACTGCTGATCGTTGCGACCCCGCAAGCGTTCATTTTCCTGTGCCATATCCTGCAATTCGCGGCGCAGATCAATGACCTGCTTGCGCAGCTCCTGGTTATCCTCGTAATACTCCAGCCCCTGGGAAGCCTGCTCCAGCTCCTGCCCCATCTGATCGCGCTGTGAGGTGGCCTGGGCCAGGGCCTGGTCGAGTCCCTCGATCCGCTCCTCGGCCTGGGCCAGCGAGGTGCTAAGGGCCTCGTTCTCCTCCAGCGCCTCCTGCATGGCGTCCTCTGCGGCCTCCAGCCGCGAGCGCGCAATGGGCGAGTCGCTGAGCATGCGTGTCAGCACCCAACCCTGCTGACCGCCCTGCAGCCTTACCTGGCTCCATCCCTCCTGGCTATCCAGCACCTGAACCTGGGTGCCGGCGGCAAGCATCTGCTGGATCCGGTACTGGTTGCCGGGACCACTGCGCAGGTCGAGCTGCGACTCATCAGAGATGTACTGGGTCTGCTGTGCCTGCAAGCCCAGCGGAAACATCGTGAAGACAAGGAAAATCAGGGCAAAGGCACGGATTGACACGGGGGTCTCCTGAAACTGGCAAATTGAGCGCAATAGTATCGGCGAAGACTAAGCCTGCAAGCTGACGTTCTCCAACAACAGGTGGCATGCTCCGGCATCTGCGCCGGCGGCTGTCATTCCTCGGCTGCATCCACGGGAAACGCTGATTCATTCCCACGTCCGCGCCCGTGACCGGTTTCGGTCATCTGACAAGGCACGGTGCCGGTTCGCTAGCCCGAGCTACCGGGCCGCTGACGCAATGCAGCAACCGGAAAAATGCGGGCTCCAACGCAGACGTGGGAATAAGTCAGCGTTTCCCTTATCCTCGCGCTCCACGCGGGGGCAAGTGCCGGAGACCGGAATGCAAGACAAAGGCTGCGAGATCTGGCTGAAGAAAGGTGAGGAAAAGCGGCTGCGCGGCGGCCACCTCTGGATTTTCAGCAACGAGGTGGACACGGAGCGCTCGCCGATCCGCGATCTCCCGCCCGGCGCTCCGGCAGTATTTCATGAGCATGGCGGCCGCGCCATCGGCAGCGGCTACATCAATCCGCATTCACTGATCTGCGGCCGCCTGCTGAGCCGCGATGCCCGCCGAATGCCCGACCAGGCCATGCTGGAAGAGCGCCTGCGCCTGGCGCTGGAGTTGCGCCAACGGCTCTATCCCGCGCCCTATTATCGCCTGATACACGGCGAGGGCGACGGCCTCCCCGGCCTTGTCGTGGACCGTTACGGCGATGTCTGCGTGGTACAGATCAACACCGCCGGCATGGAACATCTGCAGGAAGCGGTGCTGGATGCGATCCAGGCGGTGCTGGCCCCGCGCCACCTGCTGCTGCGGGCAGACAGCGGATTGCGCGATCTTGAGGGGCTGGACAGCTACACGCTCTGGGTGGGTAGCGATGGTGTCGAGGAACTATGCGTCGAGGAAAACGGCTGCGCCTTCCATGTGCCCGCCCTTGGCGGCCAGAAAACCGGCTGGTTCTATGATCACCGCCGCAACCGGGCCCGGCTGGTGGACCATGTGCGCGGCGCTCGCGTGCTGGATGTCTGCAGCTATGTCGGAGGTTGGGGCGTACAGGCCCTGGCCCAGGGCGCCGAGCATGTCACTTGCGTCGACAGCTCGTCGGATGCGTTGGACAGGGCCACGGCCAACGCGACGTTGAACGGAGTCGACGAGCGCCTGACCACCATCGAGGGCGACGCCTTCGAGGTGCTCCAGGCCCTACGCCAGGAAAAGCTCCGCTACGACGTCGTCATCCTGGACCCGCCGGCCTTCGTCAAGAAGCGCAAGGATCTGCGCAACGGCCTCGCAGGCTACCGTCGCCTGAACGGCCTGGCGATGCAGGTGCTGGCACACCAGGGCATGCTGATCTCGGCATCGTGTTCCTCGCATGTCGGGGAGGATGCCCTGCTCCAGGAAGTGCTGGGCGCGGCGCGTCATCTGGACAGAAGCCTGCAACTGGTGGAACGCGGCTCACAATCCGCTGATCACCCGATGCACGCGGCCATGCCGGAAACCCGCTATCTCAAGTGCCTGACCTGCCGGGTACTGCCGGCATGGGTCAGCCCCTGAGGCAGACGTGGTAATCGGTCAGTGTTTTCGTAAAGAGACCAGGATGCAACGATGTTGATGTACCCGGATATCGATCCCGTCGCCCTCCAGATCGGCCCGCTGGCCGTGCACTGGTATGGCCTGATGTACGGTCTCGGTTTCCTCGGCGCGTACCTGCTGGGTCGCTATCGGTCTCATGCCAGCTGGACGCCGGTGCAGCCCAGGCA
The DNA here is from genome assembly GCA_007117515.1 of Ectothiorhodospiraceae bacterium. Taxonomy (GTDB): domain Bacteria; phylum Pseudomonadota; class Gammaproteobacteria; order Nitrococcales; family Aquisalimonadaceae; genus Methylonatrum. The sequence goes on from SKGQ01000076.1 coordinate 24,577, forward strand.
GATGGAAGACCTGCTGATCTACGTCGCGGTCGGCGTCATCGCCGGTGGCCGACTGGGCTACATCCTGTTCTACGACCTGGGTGCCGTAGCCGATGACCCGATGCGGCTGTTCCGTGTCTGGCAGGGCGGCATGTCATTCCATGGCGGCCTGCTCGGGGTACTGCTGGCCTGCGGCATCTTCGCCCGTCGCATTGGCTGCACCTTCTTCCAGCTCATGGACTTCGTCGCGCCTCTGGTGCCGCTGGGCCTGGGCCTGGGCCGGATCGGCAATTTCATCAATGGCGAACTCTGGGGCCATACCACCGATCTGCCCTGGGGCATGGTGTATGAGCCTCTTGGCATGGACCCGCGACATCCGTCCCAGCTTTACCAGTTCCTGCTCGAGGGTGTACTGCTGTTCACAGTACTCTGGCTGTTCTCGCGCAAACCCCGCCCGACCATGGCGGTTTCGGGCCTGTTCCTGGCCGTCTACGGCAGCGTCCGGTTTCTGGTCGAGTTCGTCCGTATCCCGGACGCGCACATCGGGTACCTGGCCTTCGACTGGCTGACCATGGGTCAGTTACTCTCACTGCCAATGCTCATCGGCGGCGCGGTTCTGCTCGGTCTCGCCTACCGCGGCAGCCAAAACACCTAAAACCTAAAACCTAAAACCGAAAACGATGAAACAATACCTCAACCTGATGCGCCATGTGCTGGAGAACGGTGCCCGCAAGGACGACCGCACCGGCACCGGGACGCTGTCGGTTTTCGGCCATCAGATGCGCTTCCCGCTGCAGGACGGCTTCCCCCTGGTGACCACCAAGCGCATTCATCTTAAATCGGTCATCCATGAGCTGCTCTGGTTCCTGCGCGGCGACAGCAATATCGCCTATCTCAAGGAGCATGGCGTCAGCATCTGGGATGAGTGGGCCGACGAGAACGGCGAACTGGGCCCTGTCTATGGTGTGCAGTGGCGGTCCTGGCCGGGTGCGGACGGCCACCGGATCGACCAGATCACACGCCTGATCGAGGGACTAAAGCGCAATCCGGATTCCCGACGCCACCTGGTCAGCGCCTGGAATCCGGCCGAGGTCGACGACATGGCACTGCCGCCCTGCCACACGCTGTTCCAGTTTCATGTCGCCGATGGCCGCCTGTCCTGCCAGCTCTATCAGCGCAGCGCGGATATCTTCCTCGGCGTGCCTTTCAACATCGCTTCCTACGCGTTGCTGACCCTGATGCTGGCTCAGGTCTGCAAGCTTGAGCCAGGCGATTTCGTGCACACCCTGGGTGACGCCCACCTGTATCTGAATCACCTGGACCAGGCCCGGGAACAGCTGTCGCGGACCCCGTACCCACTGCCGACCATGCACCTGAATCCGGACATCGACGATCTGTTCGCCTTCCGCTTTGACGACTTCCGGCTCGAGGGGTATCAGTATCATCCGCATATCAAGGCGAAAGTCGCCGTTTAATGGTTTTACGTTTTAAGTTTTACGTAAAACCATCAAACCTAAAACGTTAAACGTAAAGCGTAAAACGCATCCATGCTCATTTCCCTAATCGCCGCACTGACCCCGGATCACGTTATCGGCCGTGACAACGATCTGCCCTGGCGGATTCCGTCGGAGTTGAAGCATTTCCGTGCGGTGACCATGGGCAAGCCCATCATCATGGGGCGACGCAATCATGAGTCCATTGGTCGGCCACTGCCGGGGCGCCAGAACATCGTGCTGACCCGAAATCCCGATTTTCAGGCCGAAGGCTGCACCGTGGTCCACGACATGCAGTCAGCGCTTGCCGCCTGCGGCGACGCACCGGAGGTCATGGTGATTGGTGGCGCCGACCTCTACCGCAGTTTCCTGCCAAGGGCCGGACGCCTGTATCTCACCTGGGTGGACACTCATATTGCCGGCGACACCTTCTTCCCGAAGCTGGATGAGTCTGAGTGGCGTCTATGCAGCGAGCGGCGGGTTCCGGCCGGCGATGAATCACCGCATCCCTTGCGCTACCAGATTCTGGAACGACAGACAGACAGAGCCGAACAAAATCCGGTACCGTGAAAACGAAACTGATACAATAGCTGTACATGACACATGTCTGGGGAAGACGGCTCTCGGCCCGTTAACGTGGCAAGGCCAACAGTCTCCCAGCCCTGCAGGCGCTGTTAAGGAGTCCAGGTTTGAGCAAAGGCCTGTATCCCATTCGAACAATCTCGGCAATGACCGGAGTCAACCCCGTGACCCTCCGCGCCTGGGAGCGGCGATACGGTCTGATCCGCCCGCAGCGCACTGCCAAGGGACATCGCCTCTACACCGAGGACGACATCAACCGGATCCAGCATATTCTGGTCCTGCTGGAGCGCGGGATCCCGATCAGTCAGGCCGGCCAGGTGCTCGACGAAGGCGAGGACCCGGGACTGGCGGAACCTTCCGGCGACGACGTCGTCGAGCTGGACAGCTGGCAGCGCCATCTTGCCAACTGGCGCCGGGCCCTCGAGACCTTTGACGAGCACGCCATCGACACCGCCTGCGGCGACACGCTAAGCCTGTTCCCGGTGGAGGCGGTTCTGGATCGGTTGGCACGGCCGCTGCTCGCTCAACTGGCCGAGGAAGGCCAGGAAAACGATCTGGTACTGGCACACCGGCATCTCCTGCAGGCGACGCTCCGCAACCGGCTGGGCGCTCGGTTCCTGTATCATGGGGTGCGTGGTCAGGGCCCTATCCTGCTGGCTGCCTGTCCGGCCGGAGAGTGCGACGACATCTCACTGTTGCTGCTTTGTCTGGGCGCCCAGGCCAATGGCTACCGGGTCGTTCTTCTCGGAACCGATGTCGGCAGCGCTGCCCTTGCCGAGGCAGTGCGCGCATCCCATTGCGCCGGGCTGGTGCTGTCCAGCCACAGCCGCCGACCGCCACGCGGTTTGCTGGACGCCGTGGCTGACATGTCGTGCCCGGTTTTCCTGATGGATGAAGCGGCCGCATGGGCCGATCTTCCCGCCAGCAACAGCATCGCTATTGCCGAGCCACAGACCGCACTGCGGGTGATAGGCCGGCGGCTGCCGCCGGCCCAGTCCGGAGCCAACCGGAGCATCGGATGAGCCTGGCGCTGGTCTGGTTGCGCCGGGATCTGCGCCTGCACGACAACCCGGCACTGCTTGCCGCCTGTGAGCAGCACTCCGTCCTCCCGGTCTACCTTGACTGCCCGTCAGAAGAGGGCGACTGGCCACCCGGCGCCGCCAGTCGCTGGTGGCTGCATCATTCCCTGACCGCGCTGGCTGACACCCTGCAGGCCCGCGGCAGCCGCCTGATCATCCGCCGCGGCGACGACAGCCTGGCCTTGTTGCAGGAACTGGTTGACGAAACCGGCGCCACCACCGTGCACTGGAATCGGCTTTACGAACCGGCAATCCGCGCACGGGATCGCGCCATCAAGGCGAGTCTGCGTGACCAGGGTCTCGAGGTTCACAGTCATAACGCTGCCCTGCTGCGCGAACCCTGGATGGTGAAAACCCAGACCGGTACCCCCTACCGGGCCTTCACACCATTCTGGCGCGCTGCCCGCAAGGGCGCATTCGCCGAGCCACGACCGGCGCCCGGCGCACTTGCAGGCGTCGCAGAATGGCCGCCGGGCCTGACGCCGGATGATCTCGACCTGCTGCCGAAGATCCGCTGGGACAAAGGCATTGCCGCCAGCTGGACCCCCGGCGAAGCCGGCGCCTGGCAACAGCTGCAGACGTTTCTCGAATCACGCCTGAAGGGTTACGACGCCCGTCGCGATCTGCCGGCCATCGACGGTACCTCGCGCCTGTCACCGCATCTGCATTTCGGCGAGATCGGACCCCGGCAGATCGCCAGCGCGCTGCAGGGCTTGCCCCACGGTGACGACCGGGACAGTTTCCTGTCCGAGATCGGCTGGCGGGAGTTTTCCCATCATCTGCTGTTCCAGAACCCGGAGATGCCCGATCTACCGCTGGATCGACGCTTCGAGCAGTTCCCCTGGTCCGGGGACCAGGATGCCGCCCTATATGCCTGGCAGCGCGGCGAAACCGGTATTCCAATTGTCGATGCCGGCATGCGGCAGCTCTGGGAAACCGGCTGGATGCACAACCGGGTGCGAATGATCGTCGGCTCACTGCTGACCAAGAACCTGCGCGTTCCCTGGCAACGTGGCGAGACCTGGTTCTGGGATACTCTGGTCGACGCCGATCTGGCCAGCAACAGCATGGGCTGGCAGTGGATTCAGGGCAGTGGCGCCGATGCGGCCCCCTATTTCCGTATCTTCAATCCGGTGCGACAGGGCGAGCGCTTCGACCCGGAAGGCGAGTATGTGCGTCACTGGATACCGGAACTTCAGAGATTGCCGACAAGGCACATACATGCGCCGTGGCAAGCGACGGGCGAAGAATTGCGCCAGGCAGGGGTCCGACTCGGTCGCGACTATCCGCAACCGATCGTGGATCTGGCAGACTCACGGAAACAGGCCCTGGACGCTTACGCGGCGATCAGGACGGCCTGACCGGTTTCATTTTCAGGGATGACGCAGGCGCATGGCCGGATCGGTACAGTTCCGTCTTCCGCACTGGATCAGAGAATCCCGGGGCCAGTCCCTGCAGGACGACCTGCTTGCCGGCCTGATAACCGCGGTCCTGCTTGTCCCTCAGGGCATGGCCCTGGCCATGCTCGCCGGACTGCCGCCGATGCTGGGATTGTACGCCGGCATCCTGCCTCCCATTCTCTATGCCTTCATTGGCAGTAGTCGCACGCTGGCGGTAGGCCCGGTCTCGGTGGCGGCGCTACTGGTGGCCAACGCTCTGGCCGGCCAGGGACTGGACCCCGGTGATCCCGCCTACATCGCCGGTGCGGTCACCCTGTCACTGCTCTGTGCCGGCATCCTGTTGCTGATGGCCCTACTGCGCATGGGTGAACTGACCAGCTTTCTCAGCCATCCGGTGGTGTCCGGCTTCACCAGCGGTGCCGCAGTCGTGATCATCGTCAGTCAGCTACCCCAACTGCTTGGCAGCGCCGACGGCGGCTGGCTGCCGCATCCACCGACCCTAGTGCTGGGTCTCGGCTGCCTGACCCTGCTTGCGCTCTCGCGAACACCGCTGCAACGGCTGCTGAGGCGTCTCGGCATGCGCGAGCGGCTTGCGCTGTTCCTGTCCCGGGCTGCACCACTCCTGGTGGTCCTGGGCGCGACCCTGCTGACCGCCCTGCTGGCATTGCCGGCACACGGGGTCGATGTGGTTGGCGATATTCCCGGCGGGCTGCCAAGCCCGGCCCTGCCCGGGCTGGATGGCCAGCAACTGCGGGATCTGCTGCCGGCGGCCATCGTCATCAGCCTCGTGTCCTACGTGGAAAGCGTGTCCGTGGCGCGTGCCCTGGCCTGGCGCCGTCGCCAGCGCATTGATTCCAACCGGGAACTGCTGGCCCTGGGCATCGCCAATGTGGGCGCCGCGGCCTCAGGCACCATGCCGGTAGCCGGCGGGTTCGCACGCTCCAAGGTCAACTTCGATGCCGGCGCCCGGACCCAGCTCGCAGGTATCATCACCGCCCTGCTGGTGGCCGTGGCAGCGGTCCTGCTGGCCCCCCTGTTCCGGTACCTGCCCCTGACCGCCCTGGCCGCAGTGATTGTCATCGCCGTGCTGCCCCTGATCGACCTGGCGGCACTGCGGCGCACCTGGCGCTTCGACCGGGCCGACTCCGCCGCCCTGCTGGTAACCTTTTTCGGCGTCGTGCTGGTGGATATCGAACTGGGGCTGCTGGCCGGCCTGATCCTGTCGCTGGCCATTTTCCTGTGGCGAACCGGACATCCGCATTTCGCGGTGGTCGGGCGCATTCCGGGCAGCAGCCATTACCGCAACGTCGATCGCTACGAGGTCGAAACCTGGACCGACCTGCTGCTGTTGCGGATCGATGAATCCCTGTACTTCGCCAATACCGCGACCCTGGAACAGATGGTGGCGCGGCACGTGGCCGACCGCCCGGATCTGCGTCACGTGGTGCTGATCTGCAGCGCAGTCAACCGGATCGACCACAGCGCCCTGGAAACGCTGGAAGCACTGGTCGAGAACCTGCGGGAGGCTGGTCTGGTACTGCACCTGGCCGAGGTCAAGGGACCGGTGATGGATCGTCTGCGGCACTCGGGGCTGCTGGAGCGGATGCAACCGGGGCAGCTGTTCCTGAGCCCGGAAGAGGCAGTACAACGTCTTCACAGCCCGGACCGGACCGCCGTTCGTTCCAGGGTCCCGGCCTGACGTATACTGCTGCGCCTGCTTTCCATTGCCAGCGAAGATACGCCCATGCAAACCGCACCAGACGCCCTGTTCGAGAGTTCACTCACCAGTCTGCCGCTGATCCAGCGCGGCAAGGTCCGTGACATCTATGCCGTTGGCGACGAGCATCTGCTGATCGTCACCACCGATCGGCTGTCCGCCTTCGACGTGATCCTGCCAGACCCGATACCGGGCAAGGGCGCGGTGCTTACTGCGGTATCCACCTTCTGGTTCGACCGCTTGCGCGACCTGGTGCCGAATCATCTGGCGGACCTGCAGCTGGCGGACGTGCTACCGGACGCAGCCGAGCGCGCCCAGGTGGAGGGCCGGGCGGTACTCGTCCGGCGGCTGAAGCCGTTGCCGGTGGAGGCCATCGCCCGCGGTTATCTGATCGGCTCGGGCTGGAAGGATTATCAGACCAGTGGCGGCGTCTGTGGCATCCGCCTGCCCGAAGGCCTGCGCCAGGCGGAGCAATTGCCGGAACCGATCTTCACCCCGTCCACCAAGGCTGCGGTCGGCGATCATGACGAGAATGTGAGCTTCGCCGCCGTGGAAGCGCTGATCGGTGACGGTCTGGCAGCCCAGGTACGTGACGTCACCCTGAGACTGTACCGCGAAGCCGCCGCCTACGCCGCCGACCGGGGCATCCTGATTGCCGACACAAAGTTCGAGTTCGGCCTCGACGACGCCGGCACGCTGACCCTGATCGACGAGGTCCTGACCCCCGACTCCTCACGCTTCTGGCCGGCGGACGAGTACCAGGTGGGAGTCTCCCCACCGAGCTTCGACAAGCAGTTCGTGCGCGACTATCTGGAAACCCTGGACTGGAACAAGACCGCGCCAGGCCCGAAACTGCCGGAAGACATCATTCGGCAGACGGCAATGAAATATCGGGAAGCGCAACGACGTTTAACGTCTTAAGTTTTAAGTTTTAGGTTTTAGGTTTTAGGTTTTAGGTCATTGATTCTTAAAAAATAAAACCATTAAACATAAAACGCGGTCAGTTGATTATCGCTTCATCGACTCGAAGAACTCC
>SKGQ01000025.1 GCA_007117515.1 Ectothiorhodospiraceae bacterium
AGGTAAAGAGTGCCTGATTGATCGGTCAGCGGCGAGTCCGACTGAAACGATTCACCGGACGGCGTTTTCAACGTCTGGCGAACTCTCAGGCCTACCGATGTCTTTTATACTCGTGCCCCGTTTCGCAAGGGAATGCCCGCGCATGTCGCAATCGTTGATCCGCATCACCGGTGCCCGCCAGAACAATCTGCAGAACCTGTCGCTGGACCTGCCACTGGGCGAGCTGATCGTGATCACCGGTGTCTCCGGCTCGGGCAAATCCTCGCTGGCCTTCGATACCGTCTATGCCGAGGGTCAGCGTCGCTACGTCGAAACCTTCTCGCCCTACGCCCGCCAGTTCCTGGACCGCATGGACCGGCCGGCCACCGATCGTATAGAAGGCGTCCCGCCGGCCATCGCCATCGACCAGACAAATCCGGTGCGCACCTCGCGCTCCACGGTCGGCACCATGACCGAGCTGAACGATCATCTGAAACTGCTGTTCTCGCGTCTGGCCGACGTCTACTGCCACGGCTGCGGCCGTCCGGTACAGCGCGACAGCGCCGAAGGCATCGCCCACCGCCTGCTTGGCGAACTCACGGGCGAGCGGGTCATGTTCAGCGCCCGATTGAAGGTGCCAAAAGGCCTGGACAAGCGGGACATGCAGGCGCTGCTGGAACGCCAGGGCTACAGTCGTTTTCAGCATCTGACCAGGCAGTTTGTCGAGGTGATCATTGACCGGATGCAGGTCAGCGAAGAGCGGCGTGACCGAATGGTGGAGGCCGCCGAAAGTGGTCTGCACCTGGGCCAGGGACACCTCCTGGTGTACCCGCTGGATGCGGATCGCAAACCGCTGGAGCCACGGCGTTTCTCCGCCGACCTGCACTGCGCCGAGTGCGACATTCATTACCGGGAACCGGTCTCCAGCCTGTTTTCGTTCAACTCGCCGCTGGGCGCCTGTGAGACCTGCCGGGGATTCGGCCGGATCATGGGCATCGACCTGGATCTGGTGATTCCGAATCAGCGTCTGAGCCTGGCCGAGGGCGCGATCCGCCCCTGGCAGGGCGGCAAGTCGGCCGAGTGCCAGAAGGATCTGATGCAGGCCGCGCCCGCCGCCGGTGTAGCCACCGATATTGCCTGGCAGGATCTGCCCGAGGAGCACCGCCGCTGGGTGCTGGAAGGCGATGGTCAGCGTCGCGGCTGGTACGGCGTCGACGGCTTCTTCGACTGGCTGGAGTCGAAGAGCTACAAGATGCATGTGCGCGTGCTGCTGTCGAAATACCGCTCCTACGACCTCTGCCCCGACTGTCATGGCGCACGCCTGAAACCCGAGGCCCTGGCCTGGCGCATCGGCCGGCACGAGGACGCCGACCGGGTGATGGCCCGGGAGCAGCGCTTCCGCGCCCAGGGCAGCACGTTTTCCGACCAGGCCTTTATCGGTCTGCCCGGCCTCTGTCTGCATGACCTGATGCAGCTGCCGCTGGCGCGTTGCCGGGATTTCTTCGATGGCCTGCAACTGCCCGGGGCCCGCGACGAGGCGGCGGCCCAGGTACTGGATGGCATCCGCCAGCGGCTGCGCTACCTGTGCGAGGTCGGTCTGCCCTATCTGACCCTGGACCGTCAGTCCCGCACCCTGTCCGGCGGCGAGGTCCAGCGGATCAACCTGACCACGGCCCTGGGCACCTCGCTGGTCAACACCCTGTTCGTACTCGACGAACCCTCCATCGGCCTGCACCCGCGGGACATGCAGCGCATCATCCGGGTCATGCAGCGACTGCGCGACGCCGGTAATTCGCTGCTGGTGGTGGAACATGACCCGGACGTGATGCGCGCCGCCGACCGCCTGATCGACATCGGGCCCGGCCCCGGTGCCCGCGGCGGCCGGATTCTCTACAACGGCTCGCCGGCGGGCATTCTGGAGCAGCCGGACTCCCTGACCGGCGCCTACCTCTCCGGCCGCAAGCAGGTCAGCCTGCCGGCAGCCAGCATGCATGAGCCAGCCAGTGAATTCCTCACGGTACATGGCGCCCGGGCCCACAACCTGCGGGATCTGACCATCCGCATCCCCTTGCAGCGGCTGGTGGTGCTAAGTGGCGTCTCCGGTTCGGGCAAGTCGACGCTGATGCAGGAGGTACTCTACAACGGCCTGCGCAAGCAGCTTGGCCAGGCGGCCGATCCGGTGGGCGCCCATGACCGCATCGAGGGTGCCGAGGTGCTGGACGATGTGGTGTATGTCGATCAATCGGCCATCGGCAAGACCACCCGCTCGAACCCGGCCAGCTTCGTCGGTGCCCTGGAACCAATCCGCAAGCTGTTCGCTGCAGTCCCCGAGGCGAAGACCCGCGGCTACACCCCGGGCACCTTCAGCTTCAACAGCGGCAATGGCCGCTGCCCGGGCTGTGGCGGCAACGGTTTCGAGCATGTGGAGATGCAGTTCCTGTCGGACGTGTACCTGCGCTGCCCGGACTGCAACGGCCGCCGTTACCGCGACGATGTGCTGGAGATCACATTGCCGGCGGCCCCGGATTGCGCGCTGCCGCCGCAGTCCATGGCCGACGTGCTGGCGCTGACCGTAGAGCAGGCCACGGACTTTTTTGCCGACCAGCCCGAGGTGCTGAGCCGTCTGGAACCGCTGCAGGCGGTGGGTCTCGGTTACATGGGCCTGGGGCAGCCGGTGCCGACCCTGTCCGGCGGCGAGGCGCAGCGACTGAAACTGGCCGGCCACCTGGCCGCCAGCAGTGGTCGCCGCCGGCAACGGAAGCGACTGCTGTTTCTGCTTGATGAACCCACCACCGGTCTCCATTTCGCCGATGTCGCGGTTCTGTTACAGGCCTTCCGGCGGCTGCTGGACGAGGGCCATTCCCTGCTGGTGATCGAGCATAACGTGGATGTCATGCGCGCCGCCGACTGGCTGATCGATCTTGGCCCCGAAGGCGGTGATGGCGGCGGCCGCCTGGTCGCGGAAGGCACGCCAACCGAGCTGGCCGGGCATAAGCAGAGTCATACCGGGCAGGCGCTGGCTGGCGCCGAACAGCCGGTCGCCGCCGTCCCCACCGTCGCCGAGTCGACCGTCCCCTATCGGGAGCCGGCAATCCGCGTCCGCAATGCCCGCGAGCACAATCTCAAGGGCATTGATCTCAGCATCCCGCGGGACAGATTCACCGTCATCACCGGGCTGTCCGGTTCGGGCAAATCCACCATCGCCTTTGACATCCTGTTCAACGAGGGCCAGCGGCGATATCTGGAATCCCTGAACGCCTACGCCCGGCAGTTCGTGCAGCCGGCCTCGCGGCCGGACGTGGACGCCATCGAGGGCATCCCGCCGACGGTGGCCATCGAGCAACGCACCAGTCGAGGCGGGCGCAAGAGCACGGTCGGCACGATGACCGAGATCCAGCATTTCCTGCGCCTGCTGTTCGTCAAACTGGGCCATCAGCATTGCCCGGACTGCACAATCCCGATCCGCGAGCAAAGCCCGGAGGCCATCGTCGGCCAGCTGTTGCGCGAACATCGCGGCGAGACCGTGCGCCTGCTGGCGCCGCTGGTGCTGGCGCGCAAGGGCTACTACACGGACCTCGCGCAATGGGCGTCCGGCAAGGGCTTCGAGACCCTGCGCGTGGACGGTGACGATCTCGCCACCGGTAGGTGGCCGCGACTGGACCGTTATCAGGAGCACACCATCGAGCTGCCGGTGGCCAGCCTGCGCCTCACGCCGGCCAATGAAACGGCGCTGGACAACGCCGTTGCCGAGGCCCTGAAACACGGCCGCCATAGCCTGACAGCGGTGTTCGAGGACGGCAGCGAGCAGCTGTTCTCCAGCGAACGCGCCTGCCCCGGCTGCCAGCGCGGCTTCCCGGAACTGGACCCACGGCTGTTCTCCTACAACTCCCGGCATGGCTGGTGCCCGGACTGCTTCGGCACCGGCCTGGTACTCAGCGGCTTCGATGCCGAACAGACCGGCGAGGAATCCGCCTGGCGGGATACCGAGGCCGAGACGGTCTGCGGCAGCTGCAACGGCCAGCGCCTGAATCCCGCAGCGCTGGCGGTGGGCTTTCAGGAGCAATCCATCGCCGCACTCAGTGCCCTGACCGTGGACCAGGCGAGCCACTGGTTCGACGCGCTGGAACTTACCGGCCGCGATCAGGCAGTGGCGCGGGACATCCTGCCGGAGATCCGCCACCGCCTGACCTTCCTGCAACAGGTCGGCCTCGCGTATCTGGGCCTGGACCGGGCCGCACCGACATTGTCCGGCGGCGAGGCGCAGCGCATCCGGCTGGCAGCCCAGCTCGGCTCGAATCTGCAGGGCGTCTGCTACGTGCTGGACGAGCCCACCATCGGCCTGCACCCGCGGGACAACCGCATGCTGCTGGACACGCTGGCCGGCCTGGAAGGCAAGGGCAACACGATCGTCGTGGTCGAACATGACGAGGAAACCATCCGCCGCGCCGATCATGTTATCGACCTGGGCCCGGGCGCCGGCGTCCGCGGTGGTCGCGTCGTGGCCGAGGGCACGGTCAGGGAACTGCTGGCCAATCCGGATTCACCCACCGGTCGCGCGTTGTCGAATCCGCTGCAACATCCGCTGCGCGGCAAGCGCCGCGACCAGCCTGCCGATCAGGTGCTGCGTCTCCGCGGGGCGAGTGCAAACAACCTGCAGGCGGTGGACCTGGATATCCCGCTGGGGCGGCTGATCGTGGTCAGCGGTGTCTCGGGCTCCGGCAAGTCGACACTTGTCCGCCGGGTACTGCGGGACAACCTGCAGGCGATGATCCGGGCGAAGGGTGAGCCGCGCGAATTGCAGGACTGTACCGGTCTGGAGGGCTGGCAGGCGGTGGCGCGGGTTCTGGAAGTGGACCAGACGCCCATCGGCAAGACACCACGCTCCTGCCCCGCCACCTATATCGGCTTCTGGGATGCCATCCGGCAGCTGTTCGCGCAGACCGAGGAGGCCCGCATCCGCGGCTACGGTCCCGGCCGATTCTCGTTCAACACCCGCGACGGGCGCTGCAGTGACTGCGATGGCCAGGGTGTACAGCGGGTGGAGATGAGTTTCCTGCCGGACGTGGAACTGCCCTGCGACAGCTGCGGCGGCCGGCGTTTCTCCCGCGAGACACTGAGCGTGACCTGGCGCGACCGCTCGGCCGGCGATGTGCTGGCCATGTCGGTGGACGATGCGGTGGACTTTTTCAGCGCCCACAGTCGCATCCACCATCCGCTGGCCCTGCTGCAGAATGTGGGACTCGGTTATCTGACCCTGGGCCAGCGCAGCCCGACGCTGTCCGGCGGCGAGGCCCAGCGGATCAAGCTGGTCAGCGAACTGGCGAAGGTCCGGCCCGACCCCCGGCGGCTGCCGCCGCACACCCTCTACCTGCTGGACGAGCCCACCGTGGGCCTGCACATGGCGGATGTGGAGAAGCTGATCCACGTGCTGCACCGGCTGGTGGATGCCGGCCACACGGTGATCGTGATCGAGCACAGCCTGGAGATCATGGCCGAGGCCGACTGGCTCATCGACATGGGCCCCGAAGGCGGCGACGCCGGCGGCCAGATCGTCGCCGCCGGCGTCCCCGAAACCGTCGTCACCACCAGCGACTCGCACACGGCACGACTACTCAAGGACCATCTGTCCCGGTCAACCACACGCTGACGGTCCTGACGTCACTACCCCGGGAATACGGGATTCATGCGTCCGTGGGCCGAGCCTGAATTCCATTCCGATGATGCCCGGGCCAGTGCAAGCTTTTTCTTGGCCTGACGTCCCGTTGGTCCAACAGGGCCAAGAAAAACCTTCCACTGTCCCTGCCAGGCTGCAAATGGTGTTGCTTCGTCCGGACTGGGGCCGCAAGGCCCGACGCTATCGGGCCGACCACCGCCATGCCGGTTGGCACAGAGTGTTAAGGAAACACTGACCTATTTTCGCGTCTGCGTTGGAGTCCGCATTTTCCCCGAGGCAAGCCGCGCTGCGCAGCGCCGCAGTCATTCTGCGGTCAAGCAGCACAACGCAGCAGTCGGGGAAAATGCGGCCCAACCCGAAGGGCCCGGCCGGTTTTGGCCCCTGGCGGTGTTGCGTCACCGGCCCGGTAGCTAAGGCTACCGGACCGGCACCGCGCCTTGCCAGATGACCAAAACCGGTCTCGGGCGCAGGCGCGAGAATAGGTCAGTGTTTCCTTGAGGGAGGAGAAGGTTTTTCTCCGGGCCTGTTGGCGCGAAGCGCCGCCAGGACGGAAAAAAGCTTGTCCTCACACGGCACGGGGCCTGGAGCTGTCTCCGGACCATCCGGGACAGTGGAAGTTTTCGGCTGGCCCTCTTGGAGCGAAGCGACGCGAGGCCAGACGAAAGCTTGCACTGGCCCGGACGCTGTCGGACCGGAATACAGTGCGCCGCAGCGACAAAGACAGAGTCAGAAGACCGACCTCGCAGACGACGTCGGAACAGGCTGCAGTGCAGCCTGCCGGGTAAATTCAGCTATCCGCCATGTCGTTGGCCAGTAGCAGGAAGGCGTAGCGGCGGGCGACTTCTTCCAGGTAGTCGAAGCGGCCGCTGGCGCCGCCGTGGCCGGCGCTCATGTTGGTCTGTAGCAGCAGCAGGTTTTGGTTGGTACGGCTGGCGCGGAGTCGGGCCACCCATTTGGCCGGTTCCCAGTAAGTAACGCGCGGATCGGACACGCCGGCGGTGACCAGCAGATGCGGGTAGTCCTGCTCCTCCACGTTGTCGTAGGGCGAGTAGGACAGGATCGTGTGGTAGGCCTCCGGATCCTCGATCGGGTTGCCCCACTCCGGCCATTCCGGCGGCGTCAGCGGCAGATCCGGATCGAGCATCGTGTTCAGCACGTCGACGAAGGGCACATCCGCCACCGCGGCACGGAACAGGTCCGGGCGCTGGTTCAGCACCGCGCCCACCAGCATGCCGCCGGCGCTGCCGCCGTGCATGCTGATGCGGCCGGTGCTGGTGTAACCGGTCTGGGCCAGGTGTTCCGCACAGGCGATGAAATCGCTGAAGGTGTTGGGCTTGTCCTGCAGACGGCCCTGACGGTACCAGCGGTAGCCTCGCTCCAGTCCGCCGCGGACATGGGCAATGGCGAACACGAAACCGCGATCCACCAGGCTCAGACGGTGCGGCGAGAAGGCTGGCAGGCTGCTGATGCCGTAGGCACCATAGCCGTATAACAGCAGCGGGGTGTCCGAATCCGGCTTCAGATCAGCACGATGGAACAGCGAGATTGGAATCTCTGCGCCGTCCGGTGCCAGGGCATGCAGGCGCCTGGAGACGTACTGCGCCGGGTCATGGCCACTGGGGATCTCCTGCTCCTTGCGCAGGACCCGCGAGCGGCTCGCCATATCGTAGTCGAACACCTGCGCTGGCGTGGTCAGCGAACTGTAACTGAAGCGCAGATTGTCGGTGACATACTCCAGACCAGGTATCACACCCAGACTGAAGCAGGACTCATCAAAGGCGATGCAATGTTCCTGGCCGTCGCTGACGCGGCGGACAACGATGCGCGGCTCGCCGTCCTCCAGTTCCAGCCGCACCAGCCAGTCGCGATACACCAGCAAGGTCCGGATCAGGCAGCCGGAGCGGTGCGGCACCAGGATGCGCCACTGCTCCCGGCTGGTCGCACCCAGCGGCGCCTGCATGATGCAGAAATCCTCGGCACCGTCGGCATTGGTGCGGATCAGCCAGCGGCCCTCGTGTTCCTCCACCTCGTATTCCACATCGCGCTCGCGAGGCGCCAGCACCCGAGGCTCGGCCTCGGGCTGATCCGCCGGGATGACCCGCGTTTCGGAGGTGATGTGATCGTGGCTCTCGATCAGCAGAAAGCGCTCGCTGGCACACAGGCCGACGCCGATAAAAAAGCCCGGATCCGGCTCGCGGTAGACCAGCGGGTCATCGGCCTGCTCGGTGCCCAACCGGTGGCGGCGTACCTCGCGCGGCCTGTGCTCCTCGTCCAGCGTGGTGTAAAACAACGTGCGGCCATCGGCGGCCCAGTCGAAATCGCCGTGCACGCCGCTGATCCGATCCGGCAGATCGCGCCCCGTACCCAGATCACGCACCCGGATCTCGTGGATCTCGGCGCCGCTGGTATCCACTGCGTAGGCCAGGTAATGATGATCCTGGCTGTGACTGACGGCACCGAGATGGAAGTAATCCAGCCCCTCGGCTTCGGCATCTCCATCCAGCAGCACCTGCTCCTCGCCATCCTCACCCTGCCGGCGGCAGATCAGCGCATGCTGACCGCCCTCGCGAAAGCGACTGTAGTAAAAAAAAGCGCCGTCACGCTGCGGCACCGAGCTGTCATCCTCGCGGATGCGGCCCCGCAGCTCCGCCACCAGGGACCGCTGTAGTTCCGCGACCGGCGCCAGCGCCTGCTCGGCCCAGGCGTTCTCGGCATCCAGATAGGACCGGATCTCCGGCTCAAGCCGTTGTGGATCCCGCATGGCCTGGCGCCAGTTGGCATCCCGCAACCAGGCGTACGGATCCTCGCGCCGATGTCCGTGTCGCTCCAGAGTGACCGGGCGGACGTCCGCCACCGGCTCCGACCGGTCGGCATGCTGCTGTTCACTCATTCATTTCTCCTGAACGGAAGGCTGCGGATTCCGCAGTAAAGCATCGGCGAGGGCGCGCGCGAGGGTGGCAACGAGCAGGCCGCCTGCGGTGTCTTCATCGGGACCGAAGGCGATGATGCCATCCTCATGGCCGCCCATCGCAAACACGCCGGCCTCGGCCATCCCGACGACGTCCAGCAGGCGCGCCACTTCGGCTGCCATGGCCGGCGTTCCGTAGGTCACCTGCGGATCGGTCGCGGCCAGCCCCAGACTGGCTGCACGCTGCCAGATCTCGGCACTGTGGCCGTGCAACACGCAATCCACCTGCGGCCGCGCACGATACACCGCACCATGGGTCAGCGCCTCCGAAGATGGCCGCACCGGGCCAATGGCGTCGACACGATTGGCCGTCGGATCGCAGGCCGTTACCCGACAGTAGCCATCGACGCCCAGCGCCTCCCTATCCCCGGTCTGAGTGCCGGAGATGATGAAACCCTCGTCCATGCGGTGACTGACGTTGCCGAAGCCAAGCCCGCCGTAGCGCGCCGGATCACGGCCGATCAACTGCAAGCGATGGAGTACACCTCGCCAACCATCAAGGACCGCCACACTTTCTTCTGGCGGCGGCGGGCCCGCGCGGTACCGGAGGTCGAACTGAATGACGCCCTCACGTTCCGTCACGGCCGGCCTCAGGCACTCCCTGCAGTCATGTCAGCGGGGGAATGGAAATACTCGCTTCCCCGGGCCATTTCCTCGGCACGGCTCAGCAACTCCCGCAGACGCCATTCAGCGGTGCGCAGACTGGCGCAGTCGACGCATCGAGGGTCTTCACAGGGCTGGTGTGCATACAGCCAGAAATGGATCGCGCCAGCCAACAGGCCGTCGGCGACCTCCTGCATATCCGCATCGGTGTCGTCATCGGCCAGGGTGTTGCCCAATTCTACCAGCCGTCGTGCGGCTTCATCGTATATCGGTTGTTGACTCATGCCGGATCCGTCATCTCTCTGTCATGGCGGCCACTGGGATGGTGTTCCGCAACAGACCGTTCCAGACCGCAGAGTCTATCGCAGATCATCCGGACCCACTGTGTGGATTCAGGGCCGGCCGGATAAAAATCCGCAACCGGTTGTTTTTATTGGTTAATGAAAAATTGATGAAAAGTTCACCGGACTAACGCAAGTGCCTACCAGACAAGGCCTGAGCATGACTTGCCCGCGCTTCATCCACACACTTATCCACAACTTCTGTGGATAATGCCGAACATGCACCGGCAGGCCTGGTCCATACTGGCAGGCTTAGGGTTCTTCGGGCCCTTTTTCAACGGAGAATACGCTCATGCAACGATGTCTCCTGGCAGCGATTGTCCTTCTTGGTATCACCGGTCTGGCTTGCGCGGAGACGCGCCACCAGAGCGAGCACCATGACATCGTCGTCGACACGCTACGGGATGATCTACGACATCCCTGGGGACTGGGTTTCCTGCCGGATGGCAATATGCTGGTCACTGAACGCGGCGGCCGCCTGCTGCGCATTTCGGCTGACGGCAGCAACAGCACGGTGATTGCCGGCGTTCCCGAGGTGCATGTCGCAAACCAGGCCGGGCTGCTCGACGTGGCATTGCATCCGGACTTCGAAAACAACCAGCTGGTTTATCTGAGTTACAGCAGCCCGGACGGCGAGGCGGCGCGCACCACCCTCGGCCGTGGACGACTGGAGGGTGACCAACTGCGTGATTTCGAGCAGCTGTTTGCAGCCAGCCCCGGGGTCGGCGGCGGGCGCCATCTCGGCAGTCGGATCGTTTTCGACGACGACGGCACGCTGTTTCTCAGCGTCGGTGATCGGGGCCAGCGGGACATGGCACAGGATCCGGGCAACCATATCGGCACGGTGCTGCGGCTGAATGAGGACGGCAGCGTTCCACAGGACAACCCGTTCGTCGACGATGCGGACCGTCGAGCCGAGATCTTCAGCTACGGGCATCGCAACCCGCAGGGCATGATCCGCCATCCCGATACCGGCGAGATCTGGATCAACGAGCATGGTCCGCGTGGCGGTGACGAGTTGAACCGGCTGCAGGCGGGCCTCAACTATGGCTGGCCGGAAGTCACTCTCGGCACCGAGTACTCCGGGCCCGACATTGGAGTCGAGGAAAAGGACGGCATGGAGCCACCGGTGTATCACTGGACACCATCCATCGCGCCCTCCGGCATGCTTCATTACGATGGCGATGCCTTCCCGCAATGGCGCGGCAACCTGTTCGTCGGTGCCCTGGCGCATACGCACCTTGCGCGCCTGACCATGGACGGTGCTCGAGTGGTATCCGAGGAACGACTGCTGGATGATGCGGGTTGGCGGATACGGGATGTCCGCCAGGGTCCTGACGGCGCACTCTACCTGCTGGTGGACGCCAGGGACGGGCGCCTGGTGAGGCTGACGCCCGCTTCTTCCGACGATTAACAATTCCGGGATAAACGCAGAATGCGCATTGTCGTCATCGGCGCCGGCCTCGCTGGCGTCA
This sequence comes from Ectothiorhodospiraceae bacterium, assembly GCA_007117515.1. Lineage (GTDB taxonomy): Bacteria > Pseudomonadota > Gammaproteobacteria > Nitrococcales > Aquisalimonadaceae > Methylonatrum. The sequence continues at coordinate 11,041 of SKGQ01000025.1, forward strand.
CCACTGCCTGGTTCCTGCAGGCCCGGGGGCACCAGGTCTGCCTGGTGGACCGTCAACCGATCGCGGCCAACGAGACCAGCTTCGCAAACGGCGGTCTGCTGCACGCCAGTCACGCCGAGCCCTGGAATGCGCCGGGGGTCCTGGGACAACTCCTGCGCTGGATCGGACGGGAGGATTCGCCACTGCTACTTCGCCCGCGGGCGCTGCCGGGGCTGATGCGCTGGGGACTGGGGTTCCTGCGCTACAGCCGGCCACGGCACTATCGGCTGGGCATGCAACGCAATGCGGCGCTGGCCTTGCACAGCATTGCCATCCTGCGCCAACTGCGTCGCGAGCTGGGGCTGAAGTATGACGACAAGCAGAACGGCATCCTCAAGATTTTTCGAGACCAGCAGACGCTCGACGGAGCTGTGGAGAACAGCGCCACGATGGCCGAGGTCGGGCTACGCCATAATGTGCTTGATACGCGACAGGCGGTGGCTCTGGAGCCGGCGCTGGCGGATAGTGCCCATGAGCTCAGCGGCGCGATCTATTTCCCCGACGACGAAAGCGGCGATGCCCACCTGTTCTGCCGCGAATTGATCGAGCACTTTCGTCAGGCCGGTGGTGAATTGCGGCTGCAGACCACTGTCTCCGGTTTGCTGCGCAAGGGGGACCGTATCGAAGCCGTCGAGACCGATAGCGGGCCGCTGACCGCAGACTGCTTCGTGCTGTCAGCCGGCAGCTACAGCAGCAGGCTGGCGGCGACGGCTGGTCTGCGCCTGCCGATCTATCCGGTCAAGGGCTATTCGCTCACTGCCGACCTGCCTGACTGGTCGGGTGCGCCGGCCATCCCGCTGATCGATGATGGAAACAAGGTGGTGATGGGCATGCTGGGCAGCCGCCTGCGGATGGCCGGCACTGCCGAATTCAATGGCTATGATCTGTCCCTGAGCGAGGCCCGCAGCGCCTACGTCCTGCGCCAGTGCCTGAAAACATTTCCATCGCTGGAAGACAGACTGGATCTCGCCCGGACCATACCCTGGTGCGGGCTGCGGCCGATGACCATGGACGGTCCCCCGATTCTGGGTAGCAGCCCGTTACGTGGCCTCTATCTGAACTGCGGCGCCGGCCATCTGGGCTGGACCCTGGCCTGCGGAAGCGGTCAACTGGTCGCGGATCTGATCAGCGGGCAGGAACCGACGATAGCTGCCGAAGGCTACAGCCTGGCGCGTTTCCAGGCTCAGCTTTGACGCGCCAGCCCGCGCAGATTCTCCTCGATTTCGGCCAGGGCCTCGCTCGGATCCTCCATCGGCTGCAGAAACAGATTGCCCTGCATCAGGTTGCAGCCCAGCCGCAACAACAAGCGATATTCGCTGACCCGCTCGACCCCCTCGATAATCATGTCCAGACCGCCAAGCTGCCCGGTGGCCGTGCGCAGCGTATTCAGAAACAGCATGGCCATGCCGCGCTGTTCCTCGTCGCCCTCGCGCACGTCTACCATGAACTTGCGGTCCACTTTCAATGCATCCATCGGCATCCGCCGGAGGCTGGCGAGCGCACCGTGGTGGATACCGAAATCATCCAGCACGATCCGCAGGCCCGGCAGCCGATGGCGCAGGTTCTCTAGCTGCTCGACGCTATGCCGGAAGTTGCGCAGCACATGGCTTTCCTGGATCTCCAGTTCCAGCGCACTGGCTGGCAGTCCCCGCATCTCAAGCTGCTGGTCGAGATGCATGGCCAGATCCGGATTACGCAACGTGCCGCCGGACAGATTCCAGCAAAAACGCAGATCCGGGAAATCACGCCGCCAGACGACCAGGTGATCGAGGCCCAGTTCCAGCACTCGCAGGTCGATCTGCGAGATCAGCCCCGATTGCTCGGCTACCGAAATGAAGTCCTCGGCCACCATCAAACCCCGTTCCGGGTGATGCCAGCGGGCAAAGCCCTCGACTCCCAGCAAGCGTCCGGCCGCAGCGTCGACGCGTGGCTGGAAATGCGCATGCAGACTGCCATCATCAGCCAGCAGTGCCTCATTCAGCTGGCGACCGGTGACCAGCATGTGAAGTGCCTGGTCAGACATATGCCGATTGAAGAATCGGATGCCATTCTTGCCATCATCCTTGGCTGCGTACATGGCCGAGTCCGCCGCCTTCAACAGCCCGTCGGCATCCTCTGCATCCACGGGGTACAGGCTGATGCCGACACTCGGCGGCGTGCGCAGACGTTTACCGTCCAGTGTCACCTCCTCGCCCAGGGCGTCGAGAATCTTGCGGCCAACGCGGATCGCATCCCGCCGTTCCGGAACCGCGGTGACAACGACGAACTCATCACCGCCCATACGCGCCACCAGGTCGGTTTCGCGGACACAGCCGCGCAGCCGCCGGGCCACCTCGCAGAGCAGCCGGTCACCGATCTCATGACCCAGTGTGTCGTTGACCAGTTTGAAGTCGTCCAGGTCGAGCAACAGCACTGCAACCAGCCCGTCGCTGCGACGGGCGTCGTCGATGCTGGTCCGCAGGTAGTCCTGCAGCCGTTCCCGGTTGGCCAGCCCGGTCAGCGGATCCCGCGAAGCCCGCTCCTGCAGGTCCTGAACCATACGACTGTGAGCCACCGCCAGGGAGACCAGATCGGAGAATTCGCGGGAAAACGCGTATTGGCCATCGGCAAGCTGCAGGTAACGCTGCCACAACAGCACCAATGCACCTCGCGCCTGACCACGGTCATCGACATAGGGCTCCACCAGCAGGCACTCATATCCACTGGCCTGCAACGCCGCCTGGGCCCCCGGGGAGATATCGTCGATCACACCGTCGACAACGAGGCGTCGCTGATCCAGCCTGGCCTGCTCCACGACCCCGCATTCCGGATCGATCAGCAGATGCTCGACCGCATGGTTGACCGGCTCGGCGTCGGTGCCATGCAGCACCATCAGGCGGCCGCCATTGTCCTCATTTACCACCAGCGCCAGCAAGCCGGGAAACTCCCGTTCCAGACCACGACAGACGGCGCCGACACTGGCGTCCAGTGGCCAGTGCTGGATGATGCCCTCGAGCACCTCCGCCCGCAGCACCGAAAGCCGCTCGGCCCGCTCCTGGGCACTGACATCCATGATCACGTTCATTAACAGCCCGCGGTCTTCCTGACCTCGCAGGCTGCGCACGGCGAGACTGACATGGCGCCAGCAGCCGCTGCCATCACGCATGCGAAACAGGCCACTGCGATCCATCCCCCGGGCACGCACCGAGTCCAGCAACCGCTGGTAGTGGCGCCGCTCTTCGGCGCTCAACAGATTCTGGATGGTCTGCCCGGCGAGGGCCGCAGGAGCAGTCTTGAACAGATCGCAGAAAAACTGATTCTGCTCCAGCAACCGACCATCGGCGTCAGTCACCGCGATGCCGGCACGTGCCGTCTGGTAGATACTGTCGAGCAGATCCTCCCTCGCCCGCAGGCGCTGTCCCGCCTGCTGCAGATCAACCAGGGAGGCCCGCAACTCGATCATCGCGACCACGGCTTTGGCCAGATCCCGCAGGCGCTCCACGGCCTCGCCATCGACACTTTCGCGGGCCTGTCGGTCGATCACGCAAAGCGTGCCGAGGACGTTGCCGGCGCTGTCGATCAGCGGCGCACCGATATAGAAGCGGATGAAGGGCTGCCCCGTGACCAGCGGATTCGCGCTGACGCGGGGGTCTCGCTCGGCGTCGAGAATGATGACGACGTCCCGGGCGCGGACCGCGTAATCGCAGAATGCGTGGCGGCGCTCGGTTTGACGCACATCGAGGCCGATCGCGGCCTTGAACCACTGCCGGTCCTTGTCGATCAGACTGACCAGTCCGATGGGGGCATCGAACAAGTGGGTTGCGAAACGGGCGAAGCGATCGAACTGCTCCTCCGGTGGGGTGTCGAGAATCGCATAATGGCGAAGCGCGGCAAGCCTCTCCCGTTCGCGATCCTCGCGCGCCCTGATGGCAGCTACATCGGTTATGCATCGACCTCCAGAGGCCGTAGGCGCCTGTTCAAGCTTTTTCGTTCGATGCGATCAACGGCGGCATTTCGCGACTCAGGGCCATTCGCTCGCGAATACGCTTGCCGGTCAGATAAAAGCCCTGCAACACGCCTTCGCCGTCGCGAAACTCGCCACGCAGATCAGCTCCGCTGCCATCGTGCTGCCACTGTCCGCGAGACGGATCCTCCGGAAACCACGCCACTATACGAAAACAGGACGTTTTGACCGTGACCGGCATCACTGGGTAATGCACCGGGGTACGTTCACCCGCCAGCGTTTTCGCCAGGCTGCGCGCGGAATTGGTCAGCGGCGCCACATAGCACAGGGAATACCCCTCAACCCGGGCACAGTCACCTAGGGCATAGATGTTGTCATCGGAGGTGGCAAGAAACCGGTCGGCCACAATGCCGCGGTCAACCTCCAGTCCCGCCTCTTCCGCCAGCCCGGTCCTCGGTCGAAGCCCGACCGCGCTCAGTGCCAGCCTGGCGCGCAGGCCGGTGCCGTCCGAAAGATGTGCCTGGATGCCCTCGCCATGGGGATCGACGCTCTCGACGGTACGCCCTGGATGCAATCTGACACCCAGTCGCTGCAGTGCATCGGCCAGACCCTGGCCGGCCGGGCCGGGAATCAGCGCCGACAGCGGTAGGTCTTCCGGGTAAACCAGATCCACGCCGTAGCCGGACTCAGCGAGATCATTGGCGAACTCGCAGCCGATCAGCCCACCACCGACGATCAGCACCCTGCCCTCCTGGTCCAGGGCATCACGGAAACCCTTGTACTGCTGCAGGTTGTTGACCTGAAAGACACTGCCCCGGGTGCGATCAGCGAATGGTGGCGACAGCGGCTCGGCACCGGTGGCAAGCACCAACTGATCGTACTCGAGCTGGCCGTCATCAAAAACCAGTTGCCGGGTCTGCGCCTCGATTGCCCTGACATCGACCCCGGTCAGGACATCCGCCTGCAACGACTCGGCCATGGCGTCAGCGCCTGCCTGCCCCAGTTCGGCGGCTGATTGCCCCTTGCGCAGGGCACTGGACAACATCGGTTTCGAGTAGGAGACACCATCATCCGATGTAACCAGCGTCAGCCGGGCCTCGGGCGCCAGCGCACGAAACTCGCGTGCCGTGGTGTAACCCGCAAGGCCGGTACCGATGATCACCACATGCTCCTGCATGGTCCTGCCCTCCTTAAGGAAACACTGATTTATTCCCGCGTCTGCGCCCGAGACCGGTTTTGGTCATCTGGCAAGGCGCGGTGCCGGTTCGGTAGCCCGAGCTACCGGGCCGGTGGCGAAACGCCGCCAGGGGCCAAAACCGGCCGGGCCCTTCGGGTTGGGCCGCATTTTTCCCGATTGCCGCGTTGCGCTGCTTGACCGCAGAATGACTGCGGCGCTGCGCAGCGCGCCTTGCCTCGGAAAAAATGCGGACTCCAACGCAGACGCGGAAATGGATCAGCGTTTCCTTATTCATTCCGCGCCGAATCCACCACCACCCGGCGTTCTCACCACCAGTACATCGTCCGCCTCAACGGCTTCACTGTCACGCCCGGTCAATGCCGTATTACCGCCATCGGCGTGTTCCACCCAATCCTCGCCGCAGGCCCCGTCGCCACCGCCACTCCGGCCCCGCGGCGTCTGTCGCCGACTATTCGCCAGCAAGGCTATCTGCATTGGCTCCAGAAACCGGATCCGGCGCTCGACACCATTACCGCCGCGCCAGCGTCCGACACCCGCCGAGTCGGAACGAATGCGGAACGCTTCAAGCCGAACCGGAAAACGAGACTCGAGCACTTCCGGATCGGTCAGGCGACTGTTGGTCATATGGACCTGCACCGCGCTGGCGCCATCGAAGCCGTCCCCGGCACCGGCGCCACCGCAGAGCGTCTCGTAGTGCTGGTATCTCGAATTTCCGAAGGTCAGGTTGTTCATCGTGCCCTGGCTGTCGGCCAGCCAACCGCAGGCCGCATACAACGCATCAGTGACCACCTGGCTGACCTCGACATTGCCGGCAACCACCGCTGCCGGATGCCGTGGACGCAACATGCAGCCATCGGGTACCCGCAAGGTCACGGGCTTCAGGCAACCGTCGTTCAGCGGGATCGCATCCGCCACCAGGGTCCGCAGCACGTAGAGCACCGCCGCCCGTGTGACCGCCAGCGGGGCATTGAAGTTGCCGGCTTGCTGCTCACTGGTGCCGGTGAAATCCACAAGCAGGTGCCGCTTGCGCCGGTCAACGGTGAATCGCAGCCGAATCACCGCCCCGTTATCCATCATCTTTTCGGCAGACCCGTCCGGCAGGGCATCAATCACCTGGCGCACCTGTTCCTCGGCATTGTCCTGCACATGGCGCATGTAGGCGCAGACCACATCATCACCGAAGTGCTGGATCAGGGCCGCCAGCTCCTCGGCACCGCGGGCGTTGGCCGCGAGCTGGGCCTGCAGGTCGTTGATGTTCTGGTCGACATTTCGGGACGGATACGCGCCGGCCGTGAAACGCCGGCGCAACGAATCCTCCAGGAACTGTCCATCACGTATCACCGGGGTCACGCCGAACAGCACACCTTCCTCGTCGATATGGCTGCTGTGGGCCGGCATCGAGCCTGGGGTGATGCCGCCGATGTCGGCATGGTGGGCACGACTGGCAACCAGAAACAACAGCGTCTCGCCATCAGCGTCGAACACCGGACTGACCGTGGTGATGTCCGGCAGATGGGTACCGCCCTGGTATGGATCATTGAGCAGATAGGCATCGCCCGGCCGCAACGCATCTCCCTCCGCGTGCAGAACCGCGCGCACGGTCTCTCCCATGGAACCCAGGTGCACCGGCACATGCGGCGCGTTCGCCACCAGGCTGCCAGCAGCGTCGAACACGGCGCAGGAGAAATCCAGGCGTTCCTTGATATTGGTGGACTGCGCGGTCTGCTGAAGCACCGCGCCCATCTGCTCGGCAACAGACATGAACAGGTTATTGAATACCTCGAGCAACACCGGGTCGACAGCGGTATCAACCCCGCTGTCCCTTCCCGACTCCCCCTCGCGCCCGAGGACCAGTGCGCCGCCGGGCCGCAGCACCGCCGACCACCCGGGCTCCAGTACGATGGTGGAATCCGGGTCGGAAATGATGGCCGGTCCCTGCAGCTGTTGACCTGGCTGCAGGGCCTGTCGCCGGAACACCGGCGTGCATGGCCAGTCACGTTCCGCCATCCGCGTTGCCACGTGGCGCTCGGGCGTCGCCCTGCCCGCCGCCGAGTCAGGCAAGGCGGTATCCGATTCCAGCTCCGGAACCTCACCGGCAGCGCGGGCCTCGACGGTGATACTGGCAACAATCAGTGCTCGCTCCGGGAGGGCGAAGCCAAAGCGAACCCGATGCAGCGCGGCGAACTGTTCCGCCATGGCCGGTACTGACTGCCAGTCCACCGTCAGACTGCTGTCATTGCCGGCGTAGCGCAGCCGGACCTGCCGGACAATACGGATCGCAGAGGCCGCAGCGCCTTGCTCCTGCAGAGTTTCCCCGGCCGCGTTCTCGAGTTCGGTGAAGGCCTGATCGAGTTTCTCGACAGCCGCCTCATCCAGCGGCTCATCGACGCTGAGCTCACGGACAAGGCCCAACTCGGCCAGGCCCATGCCGTAAGCCGACAGCACCCCGGCCAGCGGATGCAGCAACACGCGCCGCATCCCCAGTGCATCGGCCACCAGGCAGGCATGCTGCCCTGCCGCACCGCCGAAACAGTTCAGCACATAGCCGTCCAGCGAATGGCCGCGCTGCACCGAAATGCGCTTTATTGCATGGGCCATATTGTCCACGGCAATACGCAGAAAGCCCTCGGCGACCGCCTCGGGACCACGGTCGTCACCGGTTCGCAGATGAATTTCCTCGGCCAGCGCCGCGAATTCAGCGACCACGGCCTCGCGGTCCAGCGGCTGATCGCCATTCGGACCGAACACCGCCGGAAAGAAGTCGGGCTGCAATTTGCCCAGCATGACGTTGCAATCGGTCACGGTCAGCGGACCACCCCGGCGGTAACACGCCGGACCGGGATTGGCGCCGGCCGAGCGCGGACCGACCCGATACCTGGTGCCGTCGAAAGCCAGGCAGGAGCCGCCGCCGGCAGCCACGGTATGGATCTGCAGCATCGGGATACGCATGCGGACGCCGGCAACCACGGTCTCGGAGCTGCGCTCATAGGCACCACGGAAATGCGACACGTCGGTGGAGGTGCCACCCATATCGAACCCGATAACCCGATCAAAGCCGGCCGCCTGTGCAGTACCGACGCAACTGACAATGCCACCGGCAGGCCCGGAGAGAATCGCGTCCCGGCCCTGGAAGTGGTCAGCGTCGGTCAGAGTGCCGTCGGATTTCATGAACTGCAGCGGGGTGTCGCCCAGCGCCGCGCGCAGTTGCTGCACGTAGCGCCGCAGAATCGGTGACAGGTAAGCATCGACCACCGTGGTATCGCCGCGGGCAACGAAGCGGATCAGGGGACTCACTTCGTGCGATGTACTGATCTGGACGAAGCCTGCGGCACGGGCAAGCTCGGCGGCTCGCCGCTCGTGCCGGGGATACCGGTAGCCGTGCATGAAAACGATTGCACAGGATTCGAAACCCTCACCGCGCAAGCGCCGAAGATCGGCCTGCAGGCGCTCCTCATCCAGTACTGCCACCGGCGTTCCATCCGCCGCCAGGCGCTCGTCGACTTCCACGGTGCGGCTCTGCAACTGCCCCGGCAACTGGATATCGAGAGCAAAAATATCCGGACGGGCCTGATAACCGATGCGCAGGGCGTCTGCGAAGCCGCGCGTGATCAGCAGCACCGTGGGCTCGCCCTGACGTTCGAGCAGGGCGTTGGTCGCCACCGTCGTGCCCATGCGAACGCGCCGCAGCAAATGACCGGGAACGGGATCCGCCGACTGCAGGCCCAGACTGCGGCGAATTCCCTCCATCGCGGCGTCAGGATACTGCTCCGGGTTGTCCGACAGGACCTTGTGTCGGCTGATCGCGCCCCGCGGATCACGGGCCACGATATCCGTGAACGTGCCTCCGCGATCAATCCAGAATTCCCAGCCTGTCGTGTACATCCGCTCAGTTGCCATGGCAGCTCCGCGGGGGGCGCGGAAATGATTCATCCGTTACCATGTCCAGTCGGTTGTCGTGACGACAATAGCGCGCTTCGGGAAAAATGTTTGTGTATAACCTCTGTATAAGTTCTAATAAAGTTATGATATCGAGTCTGCCGCCGAGGGATCGCATCCGATGAGCATTGAGATGGACAAGTGTTTCGCGCAAATCATCACTGCCATCGGTGAAGATGTCGAACGTGAGGGGCTGGTGAAAACCCCTGCCCGCGCCGCAGAGGCGTTTCGCTTCCTGACCCGCGGGTACGGTCAGGATCTGGACACCGTGGTCAATGAAGCAGTTTTTTCATCCGACAGCGACGAGATGGTCATCGTCCGGGATATCGAGTTGTATTCCCTGTGCGAGCACCATCTCCTGCCATTCATCGGTCATGCCAATGTCGCCTACATCCCCAATGGCAAGGTGATCGGTCTGTCGAAGATCGCACGCATCGTCGACATGTTCTCGCGGCGGCTGCAGATCCAGGAAAATATGACCAAGGAAATCGCCGAGGCCCTGCTGCAGGCTACCGATGCCCGCGGTGTTGCCGTGCAGATCACGGCCCGGCACATGTGCATGATGATGCGTGGCGTCGGCAAGCAGAACTCCTCCATGAGCACCTCGGTGATGCTTGGCGCGTTCCGCGAGTCCCAGAACACGCGCAACGAGTTCCTGCAGCTGCTTGGACGCTGAATCGATGGCTACACTGACCCCGGAGAGTGGCATAACAAGAACGGAAGGGCGAACCCTTGAGCGTTCCCGAATCCGGATAAAGGAGTTACGGCTGCGGACCTTCATCGGCTTCAATCCGGAAGAGCAGGAAAAGCTGCAGGACGTGGTTATCAATGTGCTGATCGAATACGACGCGGTGAAAGCGGCACGTTCGGACCAGCCTGAAGAGGCGCTTAACTACAAGACGGTCACCAAGCGAATCATTCGCCTGGTCGAGGAAAACCGCTTCCTGTTACTGGAAAAACTTGTTCATGACGTGCTGAACTGCGCCATGGAACACCCTTCAGTGGAGAGAGCGGAGGTCGAGGTGGACAAGCCCCATGCCCTGCGTTTCGCGGATTCGGTATCCTTGACCATGAGCGCCCATCGTACCGATATGTAAAAGTGATCAGCCTGCCGAATGAATGGCCTTGCACGAGCGATTGATACGCCGAGCCGCCGAACCGCGAGCTGGCTCGGCCTTGCCGGGGTGCTGCCCTTCCTGATCGGCGCCATCTGGGCCTGGATACTAGGCGGTGGCGACATGGCGGACTGGCTGCTGCGCGCAGTAGTCGCCTATGGTGCGGTGATTCTATCCTTCCTCGGCGGTTTGCATTGGGGCCTGGCCCTGCGGGATCAGGACGCCGCCAGCAGCCACTACATTATTAGCGTCGTGCCGTCCCTGCTGGCATGGCTGGCGCTACTGCTGCCCCTGGGGCCGGCCCTGGCCCTGCTCACCATATGTTTCGCGGGTCAACTCGTGGTCGATCTGCTACGGCTGCAATTGCCCGCCTGGTTCCGTAATCTGCGGGCCCTTTTGACGCTGCTGGTGGTGGTCGCGCTGGTCGTCGCCCTGCTCGCCCGCTACCAGGCCTGATCCCGCCCGGCGATTCAATCAGGCTCGCGCCTGTTCCAGCATCTCACGGTATTCCGCCTCGAAGAAAAATTCCTTCTCGCCGAACGCTGGCTGCAACTGATTGAGCCAGGTGGCATCCGGATCAAAGCGGGCGAAGAACGGCCGCTGCACCCAGTCCGGGTTACGCCCCTGGATGAAGCGCAGGACGAATACCTTCTCGCCGCGAATTTCGCTGATGCCCTGGATTTCGACCTTGCCCGGATCCGCGCTCATCGACGGTCCCCGCGCCGTGCGGCCAAGCCCGGAAACCTGCTTCATCGCCTCGCGATAAACCTCCCAGGCGCGGGCCAACGGCACTTCGAAGTAGCGACGGGCCCCGGTATCGCGCTCCACGAACATGTAATACGGGATGATCCCGAGTTGTACCTGCTTGCGCCAGAGCGCCGCCCAGTCCGAGGCCTCGTTATTGATGTGGTTCAGCAACGGCCCCTGGGAGCGGATTTCGGCCCCGGTGGCCCGCACACGGCGGATTGCCTCTTCGGCGATGGGTGTCGAGAGCTCCTGCGGGTGGTTGTAATGCGCCATGATCGCCACATGGCGGCCACTGTCCACCAGCCGCTCCAGCAGCCGCAGCAGTTCATCGGCGTCCTTGTCGGTGACGAAGCGGTACGGCCAGAAAGTCAGCGCCTTGGTGCCGATCCGAACCGTCTGCACATGCTCGAGGCCGGGCTCCAGCAGCGGCTCCAGATACTGCGCCAGGTTACGGGTCTTCATCACCATCGGATCGCCACCGGTCATGAGCAGGTCACTGACCTGCGGGTGGCCGCGCAGATAATCCAGCAGGCTGTCCGCCTCATTGGAGGCGAAGCGCAGTTCCTTGTCGCCAACGAACTGGGCCCAGCGAAAGCAGAACGTGCAGTAGGAATGGCAGACCTGCCCCTGACTGGGGAAGAACAGCACCGTCTCGCGGTACTTGTGCTGCATGCCCTCGACGGACTCGCCCTGGTGTTGCGGCACGTTCAACTCCATCTGGCCCGCCGGATGCGGATTCAGCGTGCCGCGGATTTCCCGGGCCAGCAGCTGGATCGCGCTGCGATCGGCACCGGATCGTATCGCCTCGGCCATGCGCGCGAAGCTCTCCGGCGCCAGCATATCCCGTTGCGGGAACACCAGCTGGAAGATGGGATCGTCCGGCACCCGGCCCCAGTCAATCAGTTCGTTGACCACGTATTCATTGACCCGGAATGGCAGCACGCTGGCTACCACCTCCATCGCAAACCGTTGCTCCGCCGACAGCCGGGACACGCCCGGAATCCGCTCCAGGTTGCGAGCCGTGAAGACCTGAAAGCGGCGTTCCGGAAAGCCATCGGACGACGCTGCACGTTGAAACGGTACGGTGGAATTCACGGCGGATCTCCCTTGAACAAAATTTTTCCTGCCGACGATGAGGCAATGACAGTGGCACCGGCCAACCAAGGTAGCGGAGGTCGCGGGCCTGATGAAAACGACCGTCGGTGGCGTCTGCCAACGAGGCGATCAACGCCAGTCGCGGATCGGCGCATCAACCCCGAATCCGCGGCCAGCCGCAATGAAGAGCGTCAGGATACTGATGCCGGACAGGGAAGGCTAATCGTCCACTCAGCCATAACGAGGAAAAATATTGCATTGCAACATTTCTGTTGCTATATTGCATCGCACAAACAGCACCCGCGCAGGAGGTACAACCATGTATACAGAACTTTTCGGATCCGTGAACAAGCAGCTTGAAGACGTCGCCGCACCGATTCGCGCCGCGCAGTCGGCCTTCGTGGAACACATCGCCAGCCTGACCGAGTTTAATGTCAACGCGCTGCGTGGCTACAGCGAACTGGGCATCAATCACCTGCGATCGGTGCAGGGCCTCGACAACCCGCAGAGCCTGATCGATAGCCAGGGCGAGCTCCTGAAGACCGTCGGAGAACGCCTGAGTCAGGATCTTGGTACGCTGAGCAAGATGCAGCAGGATTACGTGCAGCAGGTTCAGGGACTGACCGCGCAGACGGCGAAAACCGTGGAAGCCAAGTCCGAAAAGACGGTGCGCAAGGCAGCGTCCACCGCCCAGCGCAGTACCGCCAAGAAGACCGCCTGATTCGCCGGTTCGCATCAGTGCCGATAGAAGCGCCCGCGTCATGCGGGCGTTTTTGTGTCCGCCGCCGGAGTTGCGCCCGCCTCCGGTATACTGAGACGCGATTGCAACGGCCCGCCGTTCGAAATCGACGAGCTGGCGCCTCACCGGCGCCACCCATGGACCCAGCGACAAGGGCATTCAACAGGTGGACTTCGCCAACCAGATCATTCTGATCGCCGGTCTCCTGTTTCTGGTCAGTATTCTCGCCAGCGTCATCTCCAGCCGAATCGGTGCGCCACTGCTGCTGGTGTTCCTGTTGATTGGCATGCTGATGGGCGAAAGCGGCCCGGGCGGCATCGAATTCCATGACTTTCCCAGCGCTTACCTGATCGGCAGCCTGGCCCTGGCCGTCATCCTGTTCGACGGCGGCCTGCGGACCAAGGTGGACACCTTCCGCGTGGGCCTCCGACCTGCGGTCACATTGGCGACGTTGGGGGTGTTGCTGACGGTGGGCATTACCGGCCTGCTGACGTCGCTGCTCCTGGATCTGCCACTGATCGTCGGTCTGTTGATCGCGGCCATCGTCGGTTCCACTGACGCGGCCGCAGTGTTTTACCTGCTGCGCGCCCATGGTCTCGAGCTGAAACAGCGGGTTGGCGCCACCCTGGAAATCGAGTCCGGAAGCAACGACCCGATGGCCATCTTCCTGACCATCGCACTGGTCGAGTTCATGGTCGGCGAGCACGCCAGTCTTGGCATCGGCCTCGCGGTGGAGTTCGTCCAACAGATGGGCATTGGTGCCGTCGTTGGCCTCGCCGGCGGGTTGATGATGCAATGGCTGATCAACCACATCCGGCTTACTCCGGGCCTTTACCCGCTGCTCACCGTAGCCGGTGCCCTGCTGCTGTTCGGCGCTGCCGCGGTACTCGACGGCAGTGGCTTCCTCGCCGTCTATCTGGCCGGAATCCTGCTCGGCAACCGCCCACTGCAAAGCGCGCAGAACATCCGTCGCTTCCATGATGGGCTCGCCTGGCTCGCCCAGATCATCATGTTCCTGATGCTCGGGCTGCTGGTCAGCCCTCAGGAACTCCTGGATGTCGCCGCCCACGGCCTTGTGATCGCCGCCATCCTGATCCTGCTCGCGCGCCCCCTGGCGGTGATCGCCTGCCTGCTGCCGTTTCGCTTTCCCTGGCGGGAGCAGTTGTTCATGGGCTGGGTCGGCCTGCGCGGGGCGGTGCCAATCCTGCTCGGTCTGTTGCCGTTCCTGGCCGGCGCCGAGGGCGCCGCGATGTATTTCAATGTCGCCTTCTTCGTGGTGCTGATATCACTGGTGGTCCAGGGCTGGACCGTGGCACCACTGGCGCGCCTGCTGCAGCTCGACGTGCCGCCACGCAGCCGCGTCGTGCATCGACTTGAGCTGGATCTGCCGGGTCAGGCGGAGTTCGAACTGGTGGGCTACACCATCGAGGAAGACAGCCCCGCCGTCTACAAGATGGTCGGGCGACTGAAGCTGCCGGAGAACACCCGCATCGTCACCGTCGTGCGCCAGGGCAACCCGCTGGCCGATGCGGACGACGACATCCTGCAGGTGAACGACTACGTCTATGTGCTGACCTCGCCGGATCGTCTGCCAGCGCTTGATAGGGTGTTCGTCGCGGAACACGGACCGGCGCGACTCGAGGAACACGTCTTCTTCGGTGATTTCGTACTCAACGGCGACATCGATCTGGATGAGCTGGCCGGTGCCTACGGCCTGTCCATCCCCGACCGCAAGCACAGCGACAAGGACCTCAACACCTATCTGCTGCGTCTGTTCAAGAACCGGGCCGTGGTCGGCGACCGGGTGCGCCTGAACAACTTGGAATTCGTGGTCCGGGAAATGGACAATGGACAGATCACGAGAGTGGGTCTGAAAATCCGACGGGAAACGGGAGCAAAGCGGTGAGCGATGCATTACGTGATCAGTTGCTGAAGGCCGGCCTGGCGGACGAGAAAACGGTCAAGAAGGTGGATCGGGAAGCGCGCAAGGGCCGCAATCGACGCAAGAAGGGGGATCGGACCGAAGTCGAGACCCAGACGGCTGCGGCGCGGGCTGAGGCAGAAGCCAGCCGCCAGGCACGCAAGGAACGCGACCGCCAGTTGAACCAGGAACGTCAGGCACAGCAGACGGCAAAGGCCACGCGCGCTCAGGTGGACGATCTGCTGAAACAGCATGCGCTGTCGATGCGTGATGGCGACCGCGCCTATAACTTCACCGAGGACAACAAGGTGAAGCGGGTGCAAGTCACCCGCGAACAGCAGATGGGGCTTAGCGCCGGCCGGCTGGGCATTGTCCGGCACCGGGACCGCTACCACCTGCTGCCGATCGGTGCCGCCGAGATGGTGCGGCAACGCGCGCCGGAAATGTTCATCTACGTGCCGGAGGCGACGGCCAGCGAGGCCGACGACGCTTTTTATGCGGACTTCCCGATTCCCGACGACCTGGACTGGTAAGCCCGGCGATGGACGAGCTGAAACCGCTACTGGCGCGTGCCGATCGGCTGCTGGACCGACTCGAACGGATCCTCCCCGAACCACCGCTGGCAGAGCCGGACTGGGCCGGCAACACGGCATTTCGGTGGTGCCGAACGGATCGCGGCGGCCACCTGCACGCAATTGCCCGGCCTCACGAAATAAAAGCGAGCCAGCTCCGGCGCATTGACCACCAGCGGCAACGCCTGGATCGCAATACCCGCCAGTTCGTCGCCGGTCTGCCGGCCAACAACGCCCTGCTATGGGGCTCCCGGGGTACCGGCAAGTCGTCGCTGGTGAAAGCCATGCTGCAGGCCTATGCCGACCAGGGCCTGCGCCTGCTCGAGGTCAGCCCCACTGACCTGGTGGACCTGCCGCAGATCATCGAGCGGATTGCCGACAGGCCGGAGCGTTTCATCCTGTTCTGCGACGACCTCTCGTTCGAGGCGGACGACCCCGGCTACAAGGCCCTGAAGGCGAGCCTGGACGGCTCCCTCAGCGTGGCGCCGGACAACCTGCTGATCTATGCCACCTCCAACCGTCGGCACCTGTTGCCGGAGTCGATGCAGGACAACCTGGACAGCCACCACGTGGACGGTGAACTGCACCATGGCGAGGCGGTGGAGGAGAAGATCTCGCTGTCCGAGCGCTTCGGTCTCTGGATCGCCTTCCATCCCTTCGATCAGGATGCCTATCTGACGATCGTCGACGGCTGGCTGCGACACTACGGCCTGGACCTGGAACACGCCCCGGATACCCGCGAACGCGCGCTACGCTACGCCCTGGAACGCGGCTCCCGCAGCGGCCGCGTCGCCGCCCAGTTCGCCCGCGACTATGCGGGCCTTGTGGGTCTGGAGCAGCGGGAACGCTGAACCATCAGCGGCCTCTGCCGCATCGAACGTGCCCGCGGGGAAGCCCCAACGCAGGCGGTCGCTACCCACATCAGGCCGGAGCGGGGGATACCAGCGGAGGAATGTCGATCGCAGGGATGCGATCGCCAAGCCCCCATGGATGGGTTCACGACGGTTCCGGAGCTGGTATCCCTCGCTCCGGCATCGAAGCCATTAGCATCTGGGGGCTTCGAACGGCTGGTGAGGGTGGTCGCTGTTACGGAAACGCCAAAGCCGTCCATGGGGCTCGACGGCCGCGTCCTTGCGGCCGACGTTCCTCCACAGCGACCACCCTCACCAGCCTGACCTTGATTGACCGCCCGACTTTTCCGTCAGCCCAACCAGATCCGGGCGTTACGGAACATGCGCAGCCAGGGGGCGTCCTCGCCCCAGCTGTCCGGATGCCAGGAATGCTGCACCGTGCGGAACACCCGTTCCGGATGCGGCATCATGATGGTGACCCGGCCGTCCAGTGTGGTCAGGCCGGTGATGCCATCCGGCGACCCGTTGGGATTGGCGGGATAGCGCGCCGCCGGGCGGCCCTGGCCATCCACGTAACGCAGCGCCACCAGACCGGCACTGACGGCCTTGCGCGGACCGGTATCGCCAGCGAACGCGGCTCTGCCCTCGCCGTGGGCCACCGCAATGGGCATCCGCGAGCCTTCCATGCCGGCCAGCAATATGGACTGCGTGCGCAACACCTCCACCTGGGCCAGGCGGGCCTCGAACTGCTCCGAACGATTGCGCAGAAACTGCGGCCAGAGCTCGGCGCCGGGAATCAGTTCCTTCAGATGCGACAGCATCTGACAGCCATTGCAGACACCCAGCGCAAAACTGTCCTCACGGGCAAAGAAACCGGCGAATGCCTCGCGCAACCGTGAATTGAACAGGATGGTCCGGGCCCAACCGACTCCGGCGCCGAGAACGTCACCGTAGGAGAAGCCACCGCAGGCCACCAGCCCCTGCATCCGGTCGAGATCCTCACGCCCGGCCAGCAAGTCGGTCATGTGCACGTCCACCGCCTCGAAGCCGGCACGATCAAAGGCCGCTGCCATCTCCAGCTGCCCATTGACGCCCTGCTCCCGCAGGATGGCAATCCGCGGCCGGACACCGGTGGCAATCAGGGGCGCGGCGATGTTTTCCCCGGGGTTGAACGACAGCGAGGCATGCAGGCCCGGGTCGTCATCATCCTGCACCATGGCGTGCTCTTCGGCTGCGCAGTCGGGATCGTCGCGCAGTGCCTGCATCGCCCGCGTGGTCTCCTGCCAGATGGCCTGCAGCGGTCCCCGTCGCCGCTCCAGAAGCACCTTGTCGGCCTGTCGGATGCTGATCACGCCTTCGTCTGACGGCGCACCGAGTTCATGCAGCAGCTCGCCGAGGCCGGCCTCGCGGATCCGCTCGCAAACCCGATCATGATCCATGCTCCGGACCTGCAGCACGGCACCCAGCTCTTCAGCGTAAAGCATCGGTATCACCGGGCGGGATTCCGGCAGCCTGACATCCAGACCACAGCGACCGGCGAAGGCCATTTCACACAACGTGACCAACAGCCCGCCGTCGGAACGGTCGTGATAGGCCAGCAGCAACTCATCGTCCAACAGTCCCTGGATCAGTCGGAAGAAGGCCGCGAACTGCGCCACGTCATCCAGATCCGGCGGCGTATCGCCGAGTGCAGCATGGACCTGGGCCAGCGCGGAACCGCCGAGCCGGTCGCGTCCGGCGCCAAGGTCCAGCAGCAGCAGACAGGTCTCCCCCGAATCGGTACGCAGCGCCGGGGTCACCGTCCGCCGAACATCGTCGCAGGTGCCGAAAGCGGAGATAATCAGGCTCAGTGGCGCGGTCACGCTTCGGGTTTCACCCGACTCCCCCTGCCAGACGGTCTTCATCGACATCGAGTCCTTGCCCACCGGAATCGTCACGCCCAGCGCCGGGCACAACTCCATGCCCACCGCATGCACGGTGTCATAGAGAATGGCGTCCTCCCCCGGATGGCCGGCCGGCGCCATCCAGTTGGCCGACAGGTTGATCCGGTCCAGCCGCCCCACCGGCGCCGCCGCCAGATTGGTCAGCGCCTCGCCGACCGCCAGCCGGCCAGAGGCCGGACCGCTGAGCAGCGCGACCTGCGGCCGCTCGCCCAGGGCCATGGCGTTCCCGGTATAACCGATGAAATCGTTCAGCGTGACCGCGACATCGGCCACCGGCACTTGCCAGGGTCCGACCATCTGGTCTCGCGCGACCAGACCCGTGATGCTGCGATCGCCAATGGTGATCAGGAAATGCTTGGCGGCGACAGATGGCAGCCGCAGCACCCGATCCAGGGACTCGTTCAGATCCAGCTTTTCGATGGAAAACGGTTGACACGGTGCATCCAGCCGCTGCACATCCCGCGTCATTTTCGGTGGCTTGCCGAACAGCAAATCCATCGGGATATGCACCGGATGATTGTCGAACTCCCGGTCCGCCAGAATCAGTTGCTGCTCGGCAGTGGCATGGCCGATCACCGCGAACGGGCAGCGCTCCCGCTGGCACAGGGAACTGAAACGCTCCAGATCATCCGGCAGCACCGCCAACACATAGCGTTCCTGGGATTCATTGCTCCACAACTGCATCGGCGACATGGAGGAATCCAGATTCGGCACCTCCCGCAGTTGCAGCAGCCCGCCGAGTTCATTGTCCTCCAGGATCTCCGGCACCGCGTTGGATAGCCCGCCGGCGCCGACATCGTGGATCGAGCGGATCGGGTTGGCCTCGCCCTGAGCCCAGCAACCGTCTATGACCTCCTGCGCCCGTCGCTGGATCTCCGGGTTACTGCGCTGTACCGACGCGAAGTCCAGCTCGGCATCGCCGGCACCACTGGCCACCGAGGACGCAGCGCCGCCCCCAAGGCCGATCAGCATGGCCGGCCCGCCCAGGACCACCACCAGGGCATCGGCCGGAACCCGGCCCTTCTGCACATGCTGGTCACGCACCACGCCGATGCCCCCGGCCAGCATGATCGGCTTGTGGAAGCCGCGAACCCCGTTGCCGTCGGCGGTCGGCACCCGCTGCTCGAAGGTGCGGAAGTAGCCGGTCAGTGCGGGGCGGCCGAATTCATTGTTGTACGAGGCAGCGCCGATCGGTCCATCGCGCATGATCTCCAGCGGCGAGGCAATGCGCCCGGGGCGGCCGATGTCCTCCGCTTCCCAAGGCTGTTCGAAGCCGGGGATGCGCAGGTTCGAGGTGCTGAAGCCGGTGAGTCCGGCCCGGGGCCGGGCACCTCGCCCGGTGGCGCCCTCGTCGCGAATCTCGCCACCAGCGCCGGTGGCGGCGCCGGCAAACGGTGAGATTGCAGTGGGATGATTGTGGGTCTCCACCTTCATAACCAGATGCGCCGCTTCGTCACGGCTGCCGTATACCCGACTGGCAGGATCGGCGAAAAAGCGGGCCGCCGAATGGCCTTCGGCCACCGCCGCGTTATCACTGTAGGCGGACAGAACGCCATCGGCGCGATGCTGGTAGGTGTTACGAATCATGTCGAACAGCGAACGCGGCTGGGGCTCGCCGTCAATCAGCCAGTCCGCACGGAAGATCTTGTGCCGGCAGTGCTCGGAGTTGGCCTGCGCGAACATCATGAGTTCGACATCACTGGGATTGCGATCCAGGGACTGATATTGCGCCACCAGATAATCGATCTCGTCATCAGCCAGGGCAAAGCCCATACGCTGATCCGCCCGCACCAGAGCCTCACGACCACCATCCAGCACGTCGACCGTGATCAGCCGCGCCGGCGCCGACTGCCGGAACAGATCGGTGGCAAGCTGGTCCGGTGACAGCACCGCCTCGGTCATGCGGTCGTGGATCGCAGCCAGCGCGACTTCACGCGCCGCGTCGTCCAGCGTGCCGGCGTGTTGCAGGCAATACAGCACACCACGTTCGATCCGTTCAACCGCATCCAGTCCGCAATTGTGGGCAATATCCGTGGCCTTGCTCGACCATGGCGAAATGGTGCCGGGCCGTGGCGTGACCAGCAGGCGGGTGCCCACCTGGTCCATGGTCAGATGCTCACCCTCGTGCAACAGGGCGTGCAGGCGCTGCTGCTCGTCGGCGTCGAGCTCGCGGCTGACCTGAACGAAATACTCGAACCGCGCCTGCAGCGAGACCAGCGCCGGGATCGTGTCCTGCAATGCAGTCAGCAGACGCTGGCGCCGGAATTCCGAGAGGGCTTCACTACCGGTCAGTCGCAACATGGAGTCTGTATCCCACCAGGGCCGCAGAGCTGACCCGGATGGGCCATCGTCGGGCCATAAACAAATGCGGCAGACACCGTGCGGTGCCTGCCGTCACAATCCGGCCAGTCAGTGTTTGCCTAGGGAAACACTGATTTATTCGCACGCCTGCGTTGGAGTCCGCATTTTTTCCGCGGCAAGACGCGCTGTGCAGCGCCGCAGTCGCTCTGCGGCCAAGCAGCGCAACGCAGCAGTCGGGAAAAATGCGGCCCAACCAGAGGCAAGCATGCGCCGTCGTCCGCCGCCGCGTGACCGTCGGATTCGCTGGCCTGCAAGGCGCGGTGCGCCGCGCGAGGGTGATTCCCTCGTCCAGCGCCGCAAC
>SKGQ01000080.1 GCA_007117515.1 Ectothiorhodospiraceae bacterium
CCGGTTTTGGTCATCTGGCAAGGCGCGGTGCCGGTTCGGTAGCCATAGCTACCGGGCCGGTGGCGCAACGCCGCCAGGGGCCAAAACCGGCCGGGCCCTTCGGGTTGGGCCGCATTTGTCCCGACTGCTGCGTTGCGCTGCTTGACCGCAGAATGACTGCGGCGCTGCGCAGCGCGCCTTGCCTCGGAAAAAATGCGGACTCCAACGCAGGCGTGCGAATAAGTCAGTGTTGCCCTAGTTTATCAGGCATGAGGCGCGGCATTGCATCCGCTGGCGTCCGCCTGACGTTGCCAGTCAATGACCCCAGAGAAAAAGGAGAAAGACATGCTATCGCGCATTCTGACGGTTTTGATCCTCGGCCTGGCCCTGTTCGGCACCCAGGCGGTGGCGGAACTGCCCGGCGAGGACGATCGCGAGCAAATCCGAAGCGTCATCGATGCCCAGTTGAAGGCGTTTCGTGAACACGACGGTGACGGCGCATTCCAGTATGCGACGCCGGCCCTGCAGACCTATTTCGGTAATCCGGCAGCGTTCATGTCCATCGTCCAGACCCAGTACCAGCCTGTCTACAGCCACAAGGAAGCCCAGTTCCACCAGATGCGGGAACTGCCAGGGGGCATTCCGGCGCAGGAAGTCTATCTGCTGGGACGCAATGACGAGGCGGTGATTGCCACCTACGCCATGGAACAGCAGGCGGACGGCGAATGGCGCATTGGCGGCGTGGTTCTGCGGCCGGCGGAAGGCAAACCGCTTTAATCGGTGCGCCTCGTTAGCGGACGAACCGGTCCCGGTACTCCTGAAGTTGCTCGGCGGCCCGGCGAATGCTGCCTTCGCCGATGTCGTGGCCGCCCTGCTCCTCCACATACAGGCTGGGGTTTCCGCCGGCATCAGCGAACCAGCGAAACAGGCTCTCGGCAAAGGCCAGCGGCACCACGTCGTCCTCGGCGCCGTGGAACAGTGCCTGCTCGGTCTGACTGACGGCCGCAGCGTCCAGCGATGCATCCGGAATCGGCTGCCCACTGAAACTCAGCAGTTGACCGTAAGGGGGCTCGTCATCCTTCAGCAGCCCGGTCAGCAGCACCGCGCCCTGGGAGAATCCGGCGACGATGGTGGTTTGCCGGTCCAGGCCGAACTGGTCCTGAAAAGTCTGAATCAGGTCCGCAACCAATTCCTGCCCTTCCGCCAATCGTTCCTCGATGTTTTCCGGACCGATGCCGTCAATCTCGTACCACTGATAGCCTCGCATGGCCGCCAGACAGGGCATGGGTGCGCGCGGTGCGTAGAACACCGCCTGGGGCAGAACATTAGCCCAGGCGTTGAACGCAGCATCGAACTGGTCCGGCGTGGCGCCGGCGTCGTGAAAGGCAATGACCCCCAGACTGGCCTCTCCGGCCGCTTGCCGCAGCAAGGGCCGGCCCTGTCGTGCCACCGCCATCAGGTCAGGTCCACATCAAGAATGAGCTTGCCAAGGGCCTCGCCCGACTCCAGCCGCCGGTGGGCTTCAGCCGCTTGTTCCAGGGTAAAGCGCGTGGGATCCAGGAGTGGTCGGTAGTGCCCCTGATCTACCAGTGCCGAAAGATTGCGCAGGATCTCGCCATGCACCGCGCGGCCCCTGTTGTAGAGCACCGGAATGATCATGAATACCACGTGCAATGTCAGCCCACGCAGATGCATCAAGGTGAGATCCGCCTGGTACTGGGAAACGATGGTGACCACCTGACCGTTCAGTCGCGCCGCCTTGAACGAGGTGGGCAGATCGCTGCCACCCGTGGTGTCGAACACCAGGTCAAACCCCTCGCCACCGGTCAGCCGTTCCACATAGTCGTCCACCGACTCGTCGCGGTAGAAAACGACCTCGTCGGCGCCAAGCCCACGCACCAGGTCGGCCTTCTGTTCAGTCGACACGGTGGTCGTGACATGGGCACCGTGGGCCTTGGCAATCTGGATGGCAGCATGCCCGACGCCGCCGGCACCGCCGTGAATCAGCACGTTCACGCCCGGCGTGATCCCGCCCCGAATCACCAGCCCTTCCCAGGCGGTAATCCCCACCAGCGGCATCGCCGCGGCCTGGCGCATGTCCAGGGACGCAGGCTTGTGCGCCAGAGAACGGGCGTCAGCCGCAGCGTATTCCGCATAGGTACCGCAGGTTCCCCGAACACCGCCCGGTGAGCCATAGACCGCATCGCCAACGGCAAAGCTGTCAACGCCCTCGCCCAGCGCCTCGACGGTGCCGGCGAAATCGCAGCCGAGCACCCCTGGCAGTTCGGGCGCCATCGGCGGCCCGTTGCGCCGGATCTTGGTATCGATGGGATTGACGCTGGCGGCAGCGATCCGGACCAGCACTTCACCGGCGGCGGCTGTCGGCATCGGCCGCTCGGCCTGGGTAAGAACGGAGGGATCACCGAACTCGTGAATCTCGATTGCGCGCATTGGTACTCCATCGGTGCTTGCGAAGGCTGACGTTGCCCTGCTGAGGCCCGGGCAACGAGACAGAGTATACGTTAGTGATACTTCGGGCTCAGCCGCCGCCGTGGGCCTGAGCCAGTAACGTTCCGGAAAATCTGAGCCTATGGGTGGAGCTTAGGTGAGGGAAGATACCGGAGACATGGGTTACACAATCGAGCAATTGGGGGAAGACGTCGCGGATGCCCTTGAGGATGTAGATGCGCGACCGGAGGGAATGACGCCGGCCGCTGCGCTTCCCGGTCCGAAACCGGTTTGGGTCCTTGGAAGGTTGTCGTGGCAACTGGCCGCCCGGAAGGATTGTCGCCGGCCTCCGGCCGGCGGGCTCTCGCTTCGCTCGAGTCGAACCGACTTTGTTTATTGTCGGAGGTTCGAATTCTGGATGGGCAATACAAAATAAAAAGGGGCCACCTTTTGGTGACCCCTTTTTATTTTGTATGGCGC
>SKGQ01000184.1 GCA_007117515.1 Ectothiorhodospiraceae bacterium
CATGGCGCGGATCTCCGGGTGGTACAGTTGCTACTCGGTCACCGGGATCTTTCAACCACCCAGATTTACACTCATATCGCCCGTCAGCGCCTGCAGGAGTTGCACTCGCAGCACCATCCGCGAGGCTGACCCGACGTTGAAGGGCACGCCCAATGCACATGGAGATCAGATGATGTACCGACTGTTTTTCCCATTCAGCCTCGCCTGCCTGCTGGTTTTCGCCCAGCCCCTGATCGCCGATGAGCAACTGGCGGAGGTCACGGAGCGCATCAGCGAGCGCCTGCAGGCCATCAACCCGGAACTGCGTCTGGATAGGGTCGAGCCGTCACCGGTGCCGGATCTGTACCAGGTGGTGATTGGCGGCCAGGTGCTTTACATCACCGGCGATGGCCGGTATCTGGTCCAGGGTGACATGATGGATCTTGAGTTGCGTCGCTCCGTTTCCGACGGTCTGCGTGGGCAGGTGCGGCTGGAACAACTCGAGGAGCATGGGGTGGAGAACACCATTGTGTATCCGGCTAACGGTGACACTGAACACGTCGTCACCGTGTTTACCGATATCGATTGCCCGTACTGCCGTCAGTTTCACGCGGACATTGACGGCTACAACCGCGAGGGCATCGAGGTGCGTTACATCCAGATGCCGCGGGCGGGTATTGGATCCGACTCGCATCGCAAGGCCGTCGCCGTCTGGTGCGCCGACGATCGCAATGCAGCCATGGACGCGGCCAAGGACCGGGGTGACATATCGGGAGATACCGATTGCGCCAATCCGATCGAGGGGCAACTCGCGCTGGCGCAGGCCATGGGTGTGAATTCCACGCCGTCCATCATTACCGAACGGGGCATCATGCATCGGGGGCTGGTGCCGGCGGATGAGCTGCGGCAAATGCTGGATGAGGAAAAGGCGCAGGCGGCGGACTGATTACTGCTCATGCCTGACACATGAAAAAGGCGGCCATCTGGCCGCCTTTTTAATTTGAACCAGGCAATTGCGGAACTTATCGCTCAAGCAACTCGAGCTTGTTGGGCTTGCCGTCCCATTCCTCGGCGTCGGCCGCCGGTTCCTTCTGCTCGGTGATCACCGGCCATTCCTTGGCCAGCTCGGCATTCAGCTCGAGGAAATGCATCTGGTCTTCCGGCAGATCATCCTCCGAGAGGATGGCCTCGGCCGGGCACTCCGGCTCGCAGAGCGTGCAGTCGATACATTCGTCCGGATCAATGACCAGATAGTTCGGGCCCTCATGGAAGCAGTCCACCGGGCAGACTTCCACGCAATCGGTGTATTTGCACTTGATGCAGTTTTCAGTCACTACAAAGGTCATGGGTTACTCCAGTATCAATATCCAGTCGGACCGGTGGCGAGATGGCGCAATAGTACCGATAACGGGCCCTCGGCTCCAAAGGGAAGCGCTGAAGTGCCAACAGGTGGCGTTTCCCGGGCTCAGTCGCGATTACCGTCCCGCTGTAATTCCCGGATTCTGTAGAGCAGGTCCAGCGCCTGACGGGGACTGAAATTATCCGGTTCCAGATCCTCCAGGAGGTCCCTGATCGGATCCTCGGGCTCCGGTTCGCTGAACAGCGGCAGCTGGCCGTCGGTGGCTGCATCCGCGCGCCAGGCCGCCCGTTCCAGCTCCGCCAGCTTGCCCCGGGCCGCCTGGATCACCGCTTTCGGCACGCCGGCCAGGGCGGCCACCTGCAGGCCGTAACTCTGATTCGCCGGACCGTCCTTCAGTCGGTGCAGGAAGACGATTTTCTCGCCGTGCTCGACGGCGTCCAGGTGTGCATTGCGAACGCCACGGTACTGATCGGCAAGGGCGGTCATCTCGAAGTAGTGGGTGGCGAACAGCGTGAAGGCCTGAATGCGGTCTGCAAGCCAGGCACCGCTGGCCCAGGCCAGTGAAAGGCCATCGAAGGTGCTGGTGCCGCGGCCGATTTCGTCCAGCAACACGAGGCTGTTGGCCGTGGCGTTGTTCAGGATATTGGCGGTCTCGGTCATCTCCACCATGAAGGTGGAACGGCCGCCGGCCAGGTCGTCGGAGGCGCCGATTCGCGTGAAGATCCGGTCCACGGGACCGATCTCTGCCTCGCGGGCCGGCACGAAGCTGCCGACGCAGGCCAGCAGGACAGTGAGAGCGACCTGCCGCATGTAGGTGGATTTGCCGCCCATATTGGGCCCGGTGATGACCAGCATGCGTCGTTTGCGGTCGAGCCTGGTGTCATTGGGCACGAAGGGTCCGTCCAGCACCTGTTCCACCACCGGGTGACGGCCGTCCCGAATCACCACGCCTGGCCGGTCGCTCAGGCAGGGCCGGCAGTAATCCAGGCTGCGCGCGCGCTCCGCCAGCGCGCAAAGCACGTCCAGCGTTGCCAGCGCGCGGGCCGTGGCCTGCAGCCGAGCCAGGTCCGTATTCAGGGTTTCCAGCAATTCGGCATAAAGCGCCTTTTCCCGGGCCAGGGCACGTTCCCGTGCGCTGAGTACCTGATCCTCGAACTCCTTGAGCTCCGGTGTGATGTAGCGTTCCGCACCTTTCAGGGTCTGTCGACGCTGGTATTGCTCGGGCACGCGGTCGGCTTGGCCACGGCTGACCTCGATGTAATAGCCATGCACCCGGTTGTAGCGGACCTTCAGATTGCTGATTCCCGTCTGCTCCCGCTCCCGCGCCTCCAGATCCAGCAGGAACTGATTGGCGTCCCTGCTCAGGTGGCGCAGGCGGTCGAGTTCCGGATCGTAGCCATCGGCAATCATGCCGCCGTCGCGAATCAGAACGGGCGGGTTATCAATGATGGCCCGGCGTAACAGATCCGCGGTTTCTGGATGCTCGGAAAGATCCCGACGCAGCTCCTCCATCAGCGGCGCGGGGATGTCGGCGCACAGGCTCTGAAGAAGTGGCAGCCGGTCCATGCAGACACCCAGCGCCTCCAGATCCCGCGGACGGGCGGAGCGCAGGGCAACGCGGGCGAGAATGCGTTCGGCGTCGCCCAGGTCGGAGAGGGTATCCCGCAGTGTGCTCTCGGTACCGAACTGCAACAGGCTGTCGATGGCCTCATGCCGTTCGCGGATCATCGCCTGATTTTGCAGGGGTCGTTGCAGCCAGCGGCGCAGCAGTCGGCTACCCATGGCGGTGCGGGTGCTGTCCAGCACCCAGGCAAGTGTATGGGCCGTGCCACCAGCCAGATTCTGCTCAATCTCGAGATTGCGCCGGCTTGCGGCATCGATAATCACGGCGTCGTCACGCAGCTCCAGCTGCATGCCGAGGATATGCGGTAGCGCGGTGCGCTGGGTGTCAGCGACATACTGCAGCAGACTGCCCGCGGCCTGGACCACCGTTGGCATCTGCTCACAGCCGAAACCCGAAAGATCGCGGGTGCCGAACTGCCGATTCAGCAGGCGGCGACAGCTGTCCTCCTCGTAATGCCATGGCGGGCGAACGGTCCGGCCCTCACGTTGAATCAGCCAGTCGGGCATGGCATCGCCCTCACGCAGCAGCACCTCCGCCGGATTGAGCCGTTCGATCTCGGCCTGCAGGGTTTCCGGGCAGTCTACCTGCTGAACCAGGAACTCACCGCTGGAGACCTCGACCACCGCCACACCGAAGTTGTTCTGATTGCGCACCACTGACAGAACACGGTTACTGCCGCGCTCCGGCAGCAGGCTGTCTTCGGTGAGCGTGCCGGGCGTGACAATACGCGTGACCTGGCGCTCCACCGGCCCCTTACTCGTGGCCGGGTCGCCGATCTGCTCGCAGATCGCTACCGATTCGCCCTTCCGGATCAGCCGCGCCAGGTAATTGTCCGCGGAATGGTAGGGCACACCGGCCATCGGAATGGGTTCACCGGCGGAACTGCCGCGAGCGGTCAGGGTGATGTCCAGCAGTTCCGCGGCACGCCGTGCGTCGTCGAAGAACAATTCGTAGAAATCACCCATCCGGTAGAACAGCAGCGTCGTCGGATGCTCGGCCTTGATGCGCAGATACTGCTGCATCATCGGGGTGTGCTGTTCCTGTTCGCGTGCGGCCATACTGGGTTCCGGATCCGGTGGGGCGGTTGACGTTTCCTGGCGGTCCGTCATCGTAGGGAAAGCGGCGGCAAATCGCACGCCCCAACCAATGTCCTGCTACCGGGATGGGTCATGAGCCAGGATCCCCTGCAACGAAACAGTGAAGAGCTTGGAAGACTGCTCGAGGCCCACGGTTTGCGGGTGGTCACCGCGGAATCCTGCACCGGCGGCTGGATCGGCAAGGCGCTCACCGATATCGCTGGCAGTTCGGGCTGGGTCGAGGGTGGTTTCATCAGCTACTCGAACCGTTGCAAACAGCAGATGCTGGGTGTGGATCCGGCCTTGCTTGGCGAGCACGGCGCGGTCAGTGAACCGGTGGTCAAGGCAATGGCCATCGGAGCCCTGGCGCGGACGGACGCGGATCTGAGTGTTGCCGTCAGCGGGGTTGCCGGCCCCGGTGGGGGTGGCGCCGACAAACCGGTGGGCCTGGTCTGGTTTGCCTGGGCCCGTGCGGAGGGTGGGGTTCGTGCCGAAGCGATGCGCTTCAGCGGTGACCGAGAGGCAATAAGACTGCAAGCGGTTGTTTTCGCACTTCATGGGCTGCAGGAGCTCGTTGATGGCGGCTGAAACGGTACGGCTGTTTTTTGCCATGCAGCCAGGCCTCACCGCGCGCGAAACGTTGCACCGGCATGCCGAGGACATCGGGGTCGGGCGGCCGACACCGGTTGCCAATATCCATCTGACGCTCTGTTTTCTCGGTTCCTGCAATCCGGCGCAGCAACAGCGGGCAGGGCTGGTCGGATCCCGGCTCAGGCCGCGGACCACAGCCGTTCACACCGGCAGCCTGGAATACTGGGCCGGAGCGCGGGCCGTGGTCCTGCTCGCGCAGCCGCTGGACGACGCCCTGGTCGAGTTCCACGCCGAGCTGAGCCAGGCGCTGGCAGACGCCGGTTTCGCCGCTGATCGCCGGCCTTTTCGTCCGCATCTGACGCTGCTGCGCAAGGTCTCACCCGCACCGACGCTGCCCGTGATCCCGTCGCAGCAAATGCCGCTGCGGGGCTTTGGTCTGTTCCGTTCACGGCCCGGTCCCCGGGGTTCGATCTACGAGCAGTTGCATCGATGGCTGCCAACAGACCAGGGCTGACGGCGCCGGGGGTGCGGGTCGACGGCCCGGTATGGGATACTGCGCGCGGGAAACGCTTGTCTCCCGACTGCTGCGCCGGCTCGCCCGAGCGCAGAATGACTGCGGAACTGCGCAGCGCGTATTACCTCGAGAAATGCGGACTCCAGAACAAGTCAGCGTTTCCCTGAATCGCACGGCGGCGCGCCACGGATGGCGCGCGGCTGATGCCGACCGGAAATCACAGCAGGAGATGGAACAGAATGGATGACAATCGCAAGAAGGCGCTTGGCGCTGCCCTCAGCCAGATTGAAAAGCAGTTTGGCAAGGGCGCGGTCATGCGAATGGGCGATGCGCGCGCCGTCAGGGATGTGGACGCGGTCTCCACCGGCTCTCTCAGCCTGGACCTGGCGCTTGGTATCGGCGGCCTGCCGCGGGGGCGTGTGGTTGAGATCTACGGACCCGAATCCTCGGGCAAGACCACACTGACCTTACAGGTAATCGCCGAGGCGCAGAAAAAGGGCGGCACTGCCGCGTTCGTTGATGCCGAGCACGCGCTGGATCCGGACTATGCGGAAAAGCTGGGCGTCAATGTGGACGAGTTGCTGGTTTCGCAGCCCGATACCGGCGAGCAGGCACTGGAGATCGCCGACATGCTGGTGCGCTCGGGGGCCGTGGACGTGGTGGTGGTGGATTCCGTGGCCGCGCTGACGCCGAAGGCGGAAATCGAAGGCGAGATGGGCGATTCCCATGTCGGCCTGCAGGCCCGGTTGATGTCCCAGGCGCTGCGCAAGCTCACCGGCAACATCAAGCGCTCCAACACCATGGTGATCTTCATCAACCAGATCCGGATGAAGATCGGTGTCATGTTCGGCTCGCCGGAAACCACCACTGGCGGTAATGCACTGAAGTTCTACGCTTCGGTGCGGCTGGATATCCGCCGCATCGGCGCCATCAAGAAGGGCGACGAGGTGGTCGGCAACGAAACCCGCGTCAAGGTGGTGAAGAACAAGATGGCGCCGCCGTTCAAGCAGGCCGAGTTCGAAATCCTGTATGGCGAGGGTATCTCGCGAGAGGGCGAGTTGATCGATCTGGGGGTCAAGAACGGACTCGTGGAGAAGGCTGGCGCCTGGTACAGCTATAACGGCGACCGTATCGGTCAGGGCAAGGACAATGTCCGACAGTTCCTGAAGGAAAACCCTGAAATCACCGAGACGCTGAACACCAGGCTCCGCGAGATTCTCATGCCGCCAAAGCAGCCCGCGGCTGAGACCAGCACGGACGAACCCTCCGAGACGGCCTGATCGTGCCGGCGGAGGAAGCAGATCCGGAGGCGCCGGATCCGCAGGAGGTCGAGGACAAGGCGGTCAGTCTTCTGGCAAGACGGGAACACTCCCGCAGTGAGCTTCAGCGCAAGCTGCGTCAGCGGCAATATCCCGAAAGCCTGATCGCCGAAACCCTTGAATTGCTGGAGCAGCGTGGCTATCTCGATAACCAGCGATTCGCCGAGGCTTTCATCCGTGAGCGCATCGCAAGGGGGCAGGGGCCGCTGCGAATCACGGCCGACCTGCGACAGCGGGGCGTCGACGACGGTACGATTCGCTTGCTGCTGGAGGCAGCCGAGGTTGACTGGCTGGAGCAGGCGGCGGCAGTACGGGAGCGACGCTTTGGCGATGCGCCCCCCGCAGGCAGGGTTGAATGGGGCCGACAGGGACGCTTCCTTGCCGGTCGCGGTTTCTCTGCCGAGCATGTCCGACGCGTGCTCGGCGACAGCTGGCGCGATCAATAACCGTGACAGCTGCTTTATCTGGGAACGACATGACGAGTAGTGCAGAGCTTCGACAGGCCTTTCTAGACTATTTCCGTGATAACGGACATCGCATTGTGCCCAGCAGCCCGCTGGTGCCCGGCAATGACCCGACGCTGCTGTTTACCAACGCCGGCATGGTGCCATTCAAGGATGTCTTCCTTGGCCGTGAGAAGCGGGATTACAGCCGTGCCTGTTCGTCCCAGCGATGTGTGCGTGCCGGTGGCAAACACAACGACCTGGAGAACGTCGGTTACACGGCCCGGCATCACACCTTCTTCGAGATGCTGGGCAACTTCAGCTTCGGTGATTACTTCAAGCGTGACGCCATCCACTACGCCTGGACCTTTCTCACCGAGGTCATCGCCCTGCCGCCGGAGAAACTCTGGATTACGGTATTCGAGGAGGATGACGAGGCCGCGGCGATCTGGATCGACGAGATCGGCGTGCCCGCCGACCGGGTCAGCCGCATTGGTGCCAAGGATAACTTCTGGGCCATGGGCGATACCGGTCCCTGCGGCCCGTGCTCCGAAATTTTCTACGATCACGGTCCGGAGGTGGCGGGCGGCCCGCCCGGAACGCCGGAGGAGGACGGTGACCGCTACATCGAAATCTGGAATCTGGTGTTCATGCAGTACGACCGCTGCGCCGATGGCACCCTCAACCCACTGCCCAGCCCATGCGTGGACACCGGCATGGGGCTCGAACGCCTGGCCGCGGTGCTGCAGGGCGTGCACAGCAATTTCGAGATCGACCTGTTCCGCAACCTGATCGAGGCCGCCGGTAAGGCCACGGGCTGCAGTGATCTGGAGAGCAATTCACTGAAAGTCATCGCGGATCACATCCGCGCCTGTTCCTTCCTGATCGTTGATGGCGTGCTGCCGTCCAACGAAGGTCGCGGCTACGTCCTGCGTCGGATTATTCGGCGCGCCGTCCGGCATGGTTACAAGCTTGGACAGGAAAAGCCGTTTTTCAACAGGCTTGTGGAGCCACTTGTTAAGAAGATGGGTGACGCCTATCCCGAGTTGGCCGAGCAACAGGATCATGTCGCGACCACCTTGCGCCGCGAGGAAGAGCGCTTCAGTGAAACCCTGGAGCAGGGCCTGCGTTTGCTGGAAAGCGATCTGCGCGCGCTGGAGGGGGACACGATCCCCGGCGAGACGGTCTTCCGCCTCTACGACACCTTCGGCTTCCCGGTGGATCTGACCAACGACATCGCCCGCGAGCGCGGACTCTCGCTGGACATGCAGGGGTTTGAAACCTGCATGCAGGCCCAGCGGGAGCGGGCTCGTTCGGCGAGCCAGTTCAAGGCTGACCATGCCGGTGGCGCGGTCATTGATGCCCGCTCCCGATTCGTCGGTTACGACCGGCTGCAGGACCGCGGCAAGATCGTGGCGCTGTTCGCGGACGGCCACGAGGTCGAGGTACTGGAATCCGGTCAGTCGGGTCTGGTGGTTCTGGATCAGACGCCGTTCTATGCGGAATCCGGCGGTCAGGTGGGCGATAGCGGGCAGTTGCTGGCCAACAATGTTGCTTTCCGGGTGGACGATACCCGCAAGCAGGGCGACGCCCATGGTCATTTCGGTACGCTGGAAAAGGGCAGCCTGCATATCGGCGATACCGTGCACGCGCAGGTCGATCAGTCGCGCCGTCAGGCCACGGTGTTGAACCATTCGGCAACGCATCTTTTGCATGCGGCCCTGCGCCAGGTGCTCGGTCCGCATGTCACGCAGAAGGGCTCGCTGGTCGCGCCGGATCGTCTGCGTTTCGATTTCTCGCACACCGAGCCGCTGACGGTCGAACAGTTGCGCGAACTGGATCGCCGGGTCAATCGCGAAATCCGAGCCAACCATGCCGCCGAGATCAGGGAAATGGCCTACGACGAGGCCATTGCCGCCGGTGCCATGGCTCTATTCGGGGAGAAATACGGCGATGTCGTCCGGGTCGTGCGCATGGGGGACTCCACCGAACTCTGTGGTGGTACCCACGTGGCTCACACGGGTGAAATCGGGCTGTGCAAGATTGTCTCCGAGACCGGTGTCGCCGCAGGCGTCCGGCGGATCGAAGCGTTTACCGGCGCTGGAGCCCTGGACTGGGTCGAAAATCAGTCGGCCTCGATTCAAAGCCTGGCCGCACTGTTAAAGGCCCGCCCGGAGAACCTCGAAGAGCGTGTCGGCCAGTTGCTGGAACGCAACCGCAGCAACGAGCGTGAACTCGATCGGCTGCAGCAGAAGCTTGCCGCCCAGGCTGGCGGTGACCTGGCGGACTGCGCCGTGGATGTCGGCGGTATCAAGGTGGTGAGTTCGGTAA
Organism: Ectothiorhodospiraceae bacterium; assembly: GCA_007117515.1. Classification (GTDB taxonomy): domain Bacteria; phylum Pseudomonadota; class Gammaproteobacteria; order Nitrococcales; family Aquisalimonadaceae; genus Methylonatrum. The sequence goes on from SKGQ01000184.1 coordinate 9,238, forward strand.
TCGAGGGTGGCGACGCCCGCGGCCTGCGTGACATGGTGGACCAGTTGAAGGCTCGTTTGAGCCATGCTGCGATCGTTCTGGGCGCAGTCGACGGTGGCAAGGTTCGCCTGGTCGCCGGGGTGACCGACGATCTCACCGACCGGATCAAGGCCGGCGAAATGGTCAACGCGGTCGCCGTGCAGGTCGGTGGCAAGGGTGGCGGTCGGGCCGACATGGCCCAGGCCGGTGGCAGTGAGCCGGGAGCACTGCCTGCGGCAATCGCCAGCGTGCCGGACTGGGTTGCCGAGCGCGCCGGTTGAGCGCATGCAACTGGAACCGGTAGAGACATGTATCGACAGACAGGTCGGCTGCTCGTCCGGCCCCACAACACGATGAATGGAATCACATGGCACTGATTGTTCAGAAATACGGTGGCACCTCTGTTGGCACGCCCGAACGTATCGAACGGGTTGCCGAGAAGGTTATTGCCGCCCGTGAGGCTGGTAACGACGTTGTCGTCGTCGTGTCGGCCATGAGTGGCGAAACCAACCGCCTGCTGGAACTGGCGAGCTCGCTGCATCCGTCACCGCCAGCCCGCCTGTCTGATCTGCTGGTTTCCACCGGTGAGCAGGTCACGATCTCGCTGCTGGGCATGGCGCTGGAGAATCGCGGTTGTCCGACCCGATGCTACACCGGTGCGCAGGTCCGGATTCTCACCGATAGCGCCCACAGCAAGGCGCGCATTCAGGAAATCGACGCCAAGGTCCTGACCGAAGACATGAAGGCTGGCCGGGTTGCGGTTGTCGCAGGCTTCCAGGGTGTCGACCCCAGCGGCGCGATTACCACGCTGGGACGCGGCGGCTCGGATACTACGGCGGTCGCCCTGGCGGCGGCCCTGAAGGCGGATGAATGCCAGATCTACACCGATGTGGATGGCGTCTACACCACGGATCCAAGGGTGGTCTCCAAGGCGCGCCGGCTGGAACGCATCACCTTCGAGGAAATGCTGGAAATGGCAAGCCTCGGCTCCAAGATTCTGCAGATTCGCGCCGTCGAGTTTGCCGGTAAGTACCACGTGCCGCTGCGCGTACTGTCCAGTTTCGAGGACGGCCCCGGCACCCTGATTACGTTTGAGGATGAGACCATGGAAGAACCGCTGATCTCGGGCATTGCGTTCCACCGCGACGAAGCCAAGCTTACGGTGCTCGGTGTGCCCGATCGTCCGGGGATAGCCAGCGCGATTCTGGGCCCGGTGTCGGACGGCAATATCGAAGTCGACATGATCGTGCAGAACATCAGTCAGTCGGGCGCCACCGATTTCACGTTCACGGTGCATCGCAACGACTACGAGAAGGCGCTGCAGATTCTTGAAAAGACGTGCAACGAACTGGGTGCCAGGGAGGTCTACGGAGATACCAAGATCGTCAAGCTGTCGCTCGTCGGCGTAGGGATGCGATCCCATGCAGGTGTAGCCAGCACGATGTTCAAGGCGCTGGCCGACGAGGGCATCAACATCCAGATGATCTCCACCTCCGAGATCAAGATCTCGGTAGTCATCGAGGAGAAGTACCTCGAACTAGGTGTGCGTGCGCTGCACTCCGCCTTCGGTCTCGACGACGAAAATGCGGAGGTTCAGGTCGAAGGTCGGGACGACTGACGGCAGGGCCGCACGGAAA
>SKGQ01000148.1 GCA_007117515.1 Ectothiorhodospiraceae bacterium
CTTAAGCTTCCGGACCGCAGTGCCGCCCGCCTTGCGCCGGATGCAAACCGGATTCAAAGGCACGGCGGCGCGCTCATACCCGCTTCATCTGACGAGCCCGCGCAACATGCTGAGAACCCTTGGCTCCCTTTCGCCGCTTTTTCTCTCCATGGGCACGTTGCTGCTCGGTGGCGGGCTGCTCGGAACCCTGCTTGCGGTGCGCATGGGAATCGAAGGTTTCGGGCTGGACGTCATCGGCCTGGTCATGGCCTGTTATTCGGTCGGTTTTGTCATGGCCACCCTGGTCTGCTCCCGGATCATTCAGAAAGTCGGGCATATCCGCTGTTTCGCGGCTTTCGCGGCGATTGCCGCCTGTTCCGCCCTGGTTCATGGTCTGCATGTGGATCCTTGGCTCTGGGCCGGCATGCGGATCATCTTCGGCTTTGCCGTGGCCGGGTTGTATATGGTGACCGAGAGTTGGTTGAACGACCGCACGCCGCGGGAGTTTCGCGGCCAGGTTCTAGGCGTTTACGTCGTGGTGACCTCCGTTTCACTCGGCTCCGGTCAGTTCCTGCTGAATGTCTGGGATGTTTCCGGTTACCAGCTCTTCAGCCTGGCGGGCATCCTGATGGCTGCGGCACTTGTGCCCGTGGCCCTGGCCCGGGTGTCCTACCCCGAGATTCTGCCAACCCGTCGCGTCGGTTTGCGCACCCTCTATGCCATCTCACCCATGGCAACGGTGACTGCGTTTGGCGCCGGGCTGAGCAATGGCGGCTTCTTCGCCCTGGGTCCGGTTTTCGCCGTGGCGATGGGGTTCTCCACTGCGGAGGTCGCGAGTTTCATGGGGACAGCCATTCTTGGAGGCCTGTTCCTGCCATATCTGATCGGCCGCATGTCGGATCATTTCGATAGGCGCCGGCTCATTATGGTGGTCACGACCTCCGTGGCCCTGGTCAGTATCGTGATCGCCAGCGTGCAGTCACCGTCTTTGCCGCTGATCATCGGGCTGGCGGTTTTCTGGGGCGGACTGAACTTCACGGTCTATGCCCTGGGCCTGGCGCTGGCCCACGATTTCATGGAGCCGGAGGAGCGGGTGCCGGCCAGTGCGACGCTATTGCTGGTTCATGGTAGTAGCATGATCCCTGGCCCGCTGATTCTGGCGCGTTTCATGGCGGGCCTGGGCAGTCAGGGACTGTTCCTGGGATTCGCCGTTATCGCTGTCTGTATTGCCGGCTTTGGCTGGCATCGCGACCGTGTGGGTGACACGATTCGGGTCGCGGAACAGGAGACCTACCGCGCCGTGCCGCAGGTCGTGGCGTCGACGCCGCTGACACCGGTGCTGGAAGCGGAAACCGAGGATATGCAGTTGGCATTTGATTTCGATTTACCTGCGAGCGACGCAGAGCCACGGGCAACGACCGATGTCGACGGCTGAGCCGCCCGTCATCGTTGCCCTCGATGCCTGTACCGAGGCATGCAGCGTGGCGCTGCAGGTTGGTGAACTGGTGTTTTTCCGGCATGCCGTGATTCCGCGTGGTCATGCCCGGGAGCTCCTGCCCATGCTCGATGAGCTGCTTGCCGAGGCCGGGGTTTCCAGGAGCGCCATCGGGCTGGTGGCCTACGGCCGCGGACCAGGCGCCTTCACCGGTGTTCGAATCAGCGTCGCCGTCGCCCAGGGGCTTGGCCGGGGCCTTGGTTGCCCGCTGGTGGGAGTCTCCAGTCTGCTGGCAGTGGCGGGTGTTGCGGCCCGCGAGATGTCCGGCAGCCGCATTGCCGTTGCCATGGATGCCCGCATGGGGGAGGTCTACTGGGCGCTCTGCGAGCAGGTCCATCCCGAGCAGCCGATACAGATCCTGGGGGAAGAGTCCGTCCTGGCGCCGACGGCGGTTGCCCTGCCGGCGGACTGGACCGACTGGCATGCAGCGGGAACCGGGTGGGCAGTCCATGGAGACGCTCTACTGGTGGCGCTGGGTCGGGCGCCCACGCAGCGACTGGATAACGCCTTGCCGGATGCCCGCTGCCTGCTGCCCCATGCGCTGGAGGCCTGGCGCAACGGCGCCTTGCAAAGCGCGGCGTCGGCACGGCCGGTTTACCTGCGCGACAAGGTCACAGGATAGTCTGCTGGACTTCGCGCAGGCGCTGCACGAAGGCGAGCACCCCATCCACATCGTCCAGGCCAAGAAACGGCGGCGCCGGGGCATCGGCTGGCAGCGGCGTATCGCTGGTAACGGCCAGCACGGCGGGGTCGTCGGGGAAGCGGAAGCCGCGCTCCAGGGCGCTGCGGTAGACCTCCAGCTTCGGGATCGGCTCGTCGCGAAAACCCTCGACCAGAATCAGGTCCAGCTGGTCCTGATCCAGCATCGCCAGTTCCTCGACCAGTTGAGGATCCCCGCCGGCCGGCTTTTCCTGAATCAGGACCCGGCGGTCGCCGGAACTGATCAGGACCTGATCCGCCCCCGCATTGCGTAACACGTGACTGTCCTTGCCCGGATAATCGACGTCGAAGCGATGGTGGGCATGCTTGATGACCGCGAGGCGCAATCCGGAACGTCTCAGTTCCGGCAGCAGCTTTGCCAGCAGCGTCGTCTTGCCGGCACCGCTCCAGCCGGCAAAGGCGAGCAGGGGGCAGCGACTGCCGATATTGCCGGGCCAGCCCGGAACCGCCTGGCGGTGCTGTTCGGCCAAGAACTGAACATCCTGTTTCATTGTCGGTGAGGCTGTGGCGGAAGGCGACGCTAGTATCCCCGGCCGGGCGCTGGATTGCCAAGGAATCCACCTGCGCCGGATGCCAGCCTCGCGGCATGTCTTTTCAATCCATGGAGGTAAGTCAGTGGACGCATCACAACCCTTGATACTGGTCCTGGCGGGCAGTACGCGACAGGCATCATTCAATAGGCAA
>SKGQ01000177.1 GCA_007117515.1 Ectothiorhodospiraceae bacterium
GAAATCGACCGTTCAGGTCAGTTTTTCATTCAACTCTTTCTGGTGTTCCTTCACCGCATCCTCGTACTGCTGGCGGGACTCACCGGAGGCCTCGGATTCGAGTTCGTGATGCACCACTCGCAGCACACGCTCCAGATATTCTGACCGCCATGCCTGACGTTCTTCTTCAATGGCATCGTCCGGCCGGTACGCCTCGATATCATCACGGGTCAGAACACCGCGGCTGTCCAGCAGACGTTCCATGGTGTCCAATCGGTCCCGCAACACCGACACTTCACCGGCCACCGCCATGACAATGGCCAAAACCCGATCCACCTCCGGATTCTCAAAGAAACTCGGGCGCTTGCCCTTGGCCTTTCGTGACATCCCTTGATCTCCCCTTCATTCGGTGACTCGCACCTTATGCTGTTGTAATTTCACCTGTCGCAAAGAACGTGCCGTTCAGAAGAAACATTTCATCGCGGATCATTCAGCGGGTTTTCAATAAGTTCGGACAACCCGCCGGAAATCACTGCACGCCTCCCGACCAACGTCGGTTGCAGCCTCCGAACCATCGGTTTCAGCCCTGCGACACTGTATCTTTCCGGCGCACGCTCGCCGGGGCCAGAAATGCCTCATAGGCTCTGGCACTACTGGCCGCATCCAGATCAGGTTCGAAATTCGCACCCTGCACCACCTGCAGCAAGGCATCGGGGCAGGCCTGGGCGGCACGCTCGAAATAGGGCCAGAGAACGTCATCCCGGGCACACAGAAACAGTAGCGGGCACTCCACCCTGTCCAGCAAGGCAGGGAAATCCTGTTCCCAGACGGCGCTGTAGGCCTGCACCCGGCCATGCCATGCCCGCAGGGTGTCCACCACCTCCCGATGGTGCAGGTCCAGAGCCTTGTCTGCGCCGAGTCCCGCCAGGTAGTCCCAGGTCTGCTGCAGGTAGGAGCCATCCGCAGTCGGAGCGAACGGCGTCGAGAAATGGGAACGGAAGCTATCGCGCTCTTCCCGGGTCAACTGCACCGGGCCGAACATGGCCAGGCTCAGCACCCGCGCTGAAAGTTCCGCACCCATTTCGACGGCGATACAGGATCCGGTGTGGTGCCCGCAAAGATGGAACTGACGCACCCCCAGGGCGTCCAGCGCCTCGGTCATCACCTGGGCGTAGTAACCGATATCCGGAACTTCCTCCGGATCGTAGGATCCGCCGAAGCCGGGTGTATCCAGGGCAATGCAGCGCCGCCCCTCCATGGTAGTCATCATGCCGTTCCACATGGCCGAGGAACTGGCGGTCTGGTGCAGAAACACCACCGGTGGTCCCGCCCCCTGGGTGGAGCGGTAATGCACCTGGCCTTCGGCGGTGTCCACATAGCCTTTCCGGATGCGCATGCCTGTTCTCCCTTGAGCACTCCCCATCACACTCTCCATCACCAAGCCGAAAGATGATCTGTTCCGTGCGTACGGGCTCAGTCGAACAAGATCAGAGCAATGCCTGTGCCAGCGATGCGTTCGCCGACCGATGCGGCAGGCACGGTCACCAGACAGCATAGACAGGCCACGGCTTGTCCTGGTGTGGAGATATCCTGGCCGACAGACAGTGCGGCAGCCGCGGGCGGTCGCGGGGTTTCCCCGCAGCACACGGCACGTTTCAGCCCTGAAACCCCCTGGCGGAAACCAATACCCGCTCCCAGCCGCCGGAATGCCCCGCAAGCCCCCGGGGTTCCTTGGGGTCATGAACGAAACCGAACAATCGGTTTTCCGCATGGCATCGGCGTTGCAGGTTCGGTTGGGTCACCGGTGGCAGCAGAACCACCGGCTACCAGAGAGAGAGGACGCACGAATGACAGACAACAAGCCCGGCCTGAAGAAATATCCACACCTGCTTTCGCCATTGAAGATCGGCGGTTTCACGGTCCGCAACCGCCTGATGCAGACGGCCCATGCCAAGGGTTATCACTCCCGCGACGGCCTGACCAACAACCGTGATATCTGCTACCAGGCAGCTCGCGCCGAAGGTGGCTGCGGCTTGCTGGTCACCGGCGGACGGCACGTGCATCCGACGTCCACCGGCCCCGGCCGCACCATGGTCCGGGGCAACCGCCGCGAGAACATCGAGCGCGATGCCGAAATGGCCCGTGCGGTACATGCGTTCGGCGGCCGCATCGTCGCCCAGATCATGCACTTCGGTCCCCAGGGCCGGACCGGCGCACTGGATGACTACCGTGTCCTGTGGGCGCCGTCGGCGATGAAATCACCGGCCTACAACGAAGGCTCCAAGGAAATCACCAAAGCGGAAATGGACGAGGTGTCGGAGCATTTCGCCCAGGCAGCGATCAACGCCCAGGAAGCAGGTCTGGACGGCGTTGAACTCCACTACTCCCATGGTTATCTGCACCAGCAATTCCTGTCGTTCGTCTACAACAAGCGCACCGATGAGTACGGCGGCAGCCTGGAAAACATCGTGCGCTTCCCGATCGAAACCATCGAAGCCGTACGCAAGGCCGTCGGACCGGACTTCACCGTTGGCATCCGGGTTTCCATGGACGAATGCACTGTCGACGGCATGCAGGCCGACCAGGCCATCGAGATGACCAAATTGATGGTGGCGACCGGGATGGTGGATTACGTCAGCGCCACGGCCGGCACCTATGCCGCCCATGCCGACCAGATCCCGCCCGGTGACTATGAAGAGAACTGGCTGGTGGAGCGCGGCGCCAAGATGCGTGCGGCAATCAGGTCGGTGCGGGACATCCCGATGTTCATCGTTGGCCATATCGTCGATCCCGGCAAGGCCGAGGAAATGGTGGCTGCCGGCGCCGCCGACATGATCGCCATGACCCGCACCCA
>SKGQ01000091.1 GCA_007117515.1 Ectothiorhodospiraceae bacterium
CTAACGTCTAATCTTCCTTCCCCACCTTCACCTCCCGATACGCCTCCCGCTCTTCTCCCGTCTCATCCCGCCAGTGCAGGCGCAACCCGCCGTCCGCTTGTGGCGCGAGCTGAAAGGCCAGATAGGGATTTGCCGATACGGCGGCATGGAACCGGACGGAGAGCACAGTCTCGCCATCAAGATCGGCGGAAAATTCCTCGATGATCCGTCGGGGCACGAGGGCGCCATCAGGCCCCTCGCGCAAGCCGGTCTCCATCGGATGCAAAATCAGGGCCCGCACCTCGCCGGGCTCGCCCGAGGCCGGGAATGGGTCAGGCAGCGCGACCCGTGGCGCCCCCATGGGTGCGTCAATGGGCTCGTCACTGCGCGCAAGGCAGCCACTGTTGGCGACACGCACGGCCTGCTCTGCGGCGAAGAATCGTCCGTCCACGCCCCTTGCGAGCACGAAGACGGTCTGGCTTTCATCGAGCCGGATCCGGGTCGAAAAATCCGCTCTCCCCAGCGCCGGGTTCATTCGCAGCCTCATCACCTCCGGCTCCGGATTACCCAGGGCATAGACACGGATTTCGCGCAGCCCACCATCGTTCAGAGCACCGCCACGAATCTCCAGGGGGACCGACATGCCTTCCTCCGAAACCAGCGGCAGTTCGATATGCACACCGTCGGTTTCCGGCTTTGCACCTTCCAGCCAGTCGGCGGCGACGTCAGTTTGCTGCCAGGCGGGCGTCCCGGCTGTCGCGGTTAATGCCGGCAGCAGCATGAACACCAGCAGAAAACACCAATGCCTTATCCGCGGAAGCATGTCAGGCGCCCCATATCGACTGCGTCATCGCCGCGTACCAGTTCCGGGCATGTTCCGCCTCGCGCCCGCGGAATTCAGTCGTCGCCACCAGCGGGCTGACGCCGCCGGCAAGCTCCCGGATCTCCCCGTCCACCAGGCGGTAGTGACCACTGATGGAGATCGCGTAATCGGCATCGATCAGACTGAAACAGGTGTTCAGCCAGACAGGCTCCGGTGGCGGCCGATCCGCCAGCGAGGCAAGCACGGCCGCCGCCGTCACCCCGGCCTGGGAATGGGCACAGAAGGCTGATTTGGGCATGGGCGCCGCGACTGCGGCATCACCGATGACATACACGTTTGGCACCAGACTGCTCTCGAAGGTGCCGGCTTTGACCGGCGCCCAGCCGGAACGATCCGTGACACCGGCCTGGCGGGCTATATAACCGGCCTGTTGCGGTGGAATCACGTTGATCACGGCCGCCTGATGGCGTTGGCCAAATGCGGTTTCAACGGATCGCTCACCGGCATCGACGCGGACCACTTCGCCGTCACCGGAGAAGCCGACCCATTCGATCATATCGCCGTAAACCTGCCGCCACCCCTGCTCGAACAGCGCCTGCTTGGAGAACGCATCCTTGGCGTCCAGCAGCAGCACCTTGGAACGCGGCTTATGCTGACGGAAATAGTGCGCCACCATCGCAGCGCGCTCATAGGGTCCGGGCGGGCAGCGATAGGGGTTATCCGGAATCACCATCAGAAACAGGCCGCCGTCGTCCATGGCGCGGATCTGACGCCGCAACAGCCGGCTCTGGGCACCCGCCTTCCAGGCATGGGGCAGGCGTTCCGCCGCCGCCTGGTCATATCCTTCCAGGGCATCCCAGCGCAGATCGATACCCGGTGACAGGATCAGCCGGTCATAGCCAAGCCGGGTGCCGTCGGCAAGCCGAACCTGACGCTGCTCCGCATCCACCGCCCGGGCCATGCTGCGCACGACCCGCACGCCATGGCGGCGTTGCAGGTGACCATAGTGGTGCCCCAGCGAGCCGAAACTGCGCAGCCCCCCCAGATACAGATTGGAGAACGGGCAGGTGCGGAACACCGCGGCTGGTTCGATCAGGACCACATCCAGATCCGGTGAAAGCTGCTTCAGTGCGCGCGCCGCAGCAGCACCACCAAAGCCGCCGCCGACCACGACCACTCGGCCCGGTGCCGCCCTGGACCGCAGCGGCAGACCAGCCGCCGCAAGCCCGAGGGACGCACTCAGGGCAGCCAGGATGCGACGGCGACCATGGTCGATACTCATTGCGCCTGCTCCGAGAAATACTGCGCCAACGCCGCCAGTTCATCGTCCGAATAACCGCCTGTCAGTCGGTGCATGCTGGTGGACTCCGCCGCTCCGTCGCTCCGGTAGGCCTGCAGCAGATCCAGCAAGACCTCGGCATCGCGACCAGCCAACGGTGGTATCTCCCCGCCGCGTGGCGTCGCATCGGCGCCATGACAGGCGATACAACCATGAGCCAGGGTCGTCACCGGAACCTCCTCGGCAGGCAGTGGACTGCAGGCGAAGATCAGCGCCCCGAACAGCCAGCCTGCTGATCGGACGATGTTCGCTGCTGCCACCTGATTCTTTCGTCTTGTCGGCATGCCCACCTGCAGCCTCCCACTTATTCGATACGTGCCGGAATACTGCTGAGATCCAGGTCGTCCGTGGTCCGGATGCCGTGGGTCAGCGCCTGGCATTGGCGCAGGAATTCCTGCATGCCGGCAGTATGGTATTTCTCGCGATGCCAGATGAAATAGAACTGCCGGCGCAAATCAAGCTGCGGTGTAATCAGGGGCACCAGATTTCCACGGCGAAAGGCATCACGCAGGGCCAGCCGCGAAATACAGCCGATCCCGAGGCCGGACTCCACCGCCCGCTTGATCGCCTCGGTATGTTCCAGTTCCAGGCGGATATTGAGCCTGTCGGGGAAATCCCGCAGCGCGTAATCCAGGGTGCGACGCGTACCGGAACCCTCCTCACGCAGAATCCACGCCTCGTCAAACAGCTGTTCGGCGCTGATCTGGCCGACATCCGCCAGTGGATGATCCGGCGCGCAGAACACCACCAGTTCATCCTCGATCCAGGGTGTGACTTCCACATCCCGATGATTGCATTCACCTTCGATCAGGCCGAGATCCAGCATGTAGTTGGCGACCCGGTCGACCACGGTATCGGTATTGTGCACATGCAGCCGGATGCGGCTTTCCGGATGCCGCCGCATGAAAGCGCCCACCAGCAGCGCGGCCAGGTAATTGCCGATGGTCAGGGTGGCACCGACCTGCAGTGCGCCGATGCCGGCCTGTCCGCGAAGGGTTTCTTCCACTTCCACGGCACGATCCAATAACGCCGCGGCCCGCGGCAGCAGATGCTGACCCAGCTCGTTCAGGCGCAGTCGCTTACCCAGGCGGTCAAACAGCTGGCAATCGAACTGGCGCTCGAACTCGCCCAGCGAGGTGCTGGTCGCGGATTGCGAGAGTGAGAGCTGACGGGCCGCCCGTGACACACTGCCGGCCCGTGCCACGGCTACGAATATCTCAAGTTGTCGCAGGGTAAAACGCATGCAGATCCTCCTCGCCGGCCATGTGTCAGCCGCCTTGCTGGCTGAAAGCCTGTTGCGAAATGCCCACACCAACTCCTGATCCGACCCCCGCTATATATATCAAACGAATATAGGTTATTCGAAATATCCATTTAACAGATAACAAACCGGTCCGTAGACTGCTTGGCAATGAGGGGCAAGGCCCACGGTATTCGGATTGAAATCGAGGTAACGAATCAATGAGCTCTCTCGGTAAGGAACGTGTTCTGAGCGTACACCACTGGAACGACTCGCTGTTCAGCTTCCGCACCACGCGGGATGAGTCACTGCGCTTCGAAAACGGCCAGTTCGTGATGCTGGGTCTGGAGGTCGAGGGCAAGCCACTGCTGCGTGCCTACAGTATCGCCAGTCCGAACTACGAGGAGCACCTGGAATTCTTCAGCATCAAGGTGCCGGACGGCGCCCTGACCTCCCGGCTGCAGCACATCGAGGAAGGTGACGAAGTCATCACCAGCCGCAAGCCCACCGGCACGCTGCTGCTCGATGACCTGAATCCGGGCAAACACCTGTATCTGCTGAGCACCGGTACCGGTCTGGCGCCTTTCCTGAGCCTGATTCAGGATCCGGATGCGTACGAGCGCTTCGAGAAGGTCATCCTGATCCACGGCGTGCGCACGATCAGCGAACTGGCCTATCAGGACTTCATCAGCAACCAGATCCAGGACAACGAATATTTCGGCGAGGAGATCCGGGACAAGCTGATCTACTACCCGACCGTGACCCGCGAGCCGTTCCGCAACCGTGGGCGGCTGACCGACCTGATCCAGAGCGGCAAGCTGTTCGAGGACATCGGTCTGCCGCCGCTGGATCCGGCCGTGGACCGCGCGATGATCTGTGGCAGCCCGGCCATGCTGGAGGACACCCGCACGCTGCTCGACGACCGCGGCTTCAGCATCTCCCCGCGGATCGGCGAGAAAGGCGATTACGTCATCGAGCGGGCCTTCGTCGAAAAGTAACGCGACTGCCGTCGGTTCTTCCCTGTTTTCTTACGGCCGCGACGGAGTTTCTGCGTCGCGGCCGTTTTCGTATTCGATCAACCAGTCACCGGAGTACCCATGAGCGATAACGACACCGTCGAACGCGAAAGCATGGAATTCGATGTCCTGATTGTCGGCGCCGGACCGGCCGGCCTGGCTGCCGCCATCCGGCTTCGGCAACTGGCGCAGCATGCCGGAAACGAGGAGTTCTCGGTCTGCGTGATCGAGAAAGGCTCGGAGGTCGGCGCTCATATCCTGTCGGGCGCTGTGATCGAGACCCGGGCCCTGGACGAGCTGCTGCCGGACTGGAAGGAACGTGGTGCGCCGTTGAACACCCCGGCCGGTGATGACCGCTTCATGCTGTTCACGGAGAAACGTGCACTCCGGCTGCCGACGCCGCCGCAAATGCACAACACCGGCAATTACATCGTCAGCCTGGGCAATGTCTGCCGCTGGCTTGCCGAACAGGCCGAGGCCGCCGGCGTTGACATCTTCCCTGGCTTCGCCGCCGCCGAGGTGCTGTATGACGACGATGGCTCGGTGAAGGGCGTCGCCACCGGCGACATGGGCGTGGAACGGGATGGCAGTCACGGCCCGAACTATGAGCCTGGGGTCGAACTGCATGCCCGCCAGACATTTTTCGGCGAGGGTTGCCACGGCTCGCTGAGCAAGGAAGTGATCGCCCACTTCGATCTGCGCGCCAACGCCGACCCGCAGACCTATGGCCTGGGAATCAAGGAGCTCTGGGAAATCGAGCCGGCAAAACATCGGCCAGGCAGCGTCATGCACTCGATCGGCTGGCCACTGGACAACAGTACGTACGGCGGCGCCTGGCTCTATCACCTGGAGGACAACCTGGTCTCCATCGGTTTCGTGGTCGGCCTGGATTACCGCAATCCGTACCTGTCCCCGTTCCAGGAAATGCAGCGCTTCAAGACGCATCCGGAGATCCGCGGCCTCCTGGAAGGCGGCCGCCGGGTCTCCTATGGCGCCCGCGCCCTGGTGGAGGGTGGGCTGCAGTCCCTGCCCAGACTGCACTTCCCGGGCGGCGTGCTTATCGGCGATTCCGCTGGCTTCCTAAACGTCGCCAAGATCAAGGGCACGCACAGTGCGATGAAGTCGGGCATGGTCGCCGCCGAAGCGGTGTTCGAGGCCCTGCAGGCGGACACCGATGCGCGGCCCGACGTGGCCGGCTACGAGGATCGACTGCGCGACTCATGGCTCTGGGACGAACTGCATCGGGTGCGCAACATCCGCCCCGGGTTCGCACGCTTCGGCCTCTGGGGTGGCCTGGTCAATGCCGCCGTCGACAGCTACCTGTTCCGTGGCAAGGCACCGTGGACCTTCCGCAATCACGCGGATCACGAGCAATTGCAGGACAAGACGAAACATCGGCCAATCGACTATCCGAAGCCGGACGGCAAGCTGACCTTCGATCGGCTGTCCTCGGTGCAACTGTCCAACACCAACCACGAGGAAAACCAGCCGAGTCATCTGCAGCTGAAGGACGACGCCGTCCCGGTGCAGGTCAACCTGGCACGCTACGACGCCCCCGAGCAGCGCTACTGCCCGGCAGGAGTCTACGAAATCGTGGAAACGAAGGGAGAGCCGCAGCTCCAGATCAACTTCCAGAACTGCGTCCACTGCAAGACCTGCGACATCAAGGACCCGACCCAGAACATCCGCTGGGTCACGCCGCAAGGCGGCGATGGACCGAATTATCCGAATATGTAACGCGGCGCTCTGCGCCGCGACGTTTTACGTTTCATGTTTTAGGTTTTACGTAAAACCTTTAAACCTTGAACCTAACACCGATCGAAAAATCTAGAGTTTCTCGGTCAACTCCGGCACCACCTCGAACAGATCCGCCACCAGTCCGTAGTCCGCCACCTGGAAGATCGGGGCGTCTTCGTCCTTGTTGATGGCGACGATGACCCTGGAGCCGGACATGCCGGCCCAGTGCTGGATGGCGCCGGAGATGCCGACGGCGATGTAGAGCTCCGGTGCCACCACCTTGCCGGTCTGTCCCACCTGGTAGTCGTTCGGCACATAACCGGCGTCGACCGCGGCGCGGGAGGCACCGACTGCGGCGCCGAGGCAGTCCGCCAGGGCTTCGAGGATGCGGAAGTTCTCGGCGCTGCCCAGGCCACGGCCGCCGGAGACAACGACCCGCGCGGCGGTCAGTTCCGGTCGGTCCGACTCGGTCAGTTCGCGATTGACGAAGCGCGACAGGCCAGCATCTTCGGCCGGCGCCAGCTCTTCAATAGAGGCTGAACCGCCCTCCGCCGGCGCCTTGTCGAAGGCCGTGCCGCGCACGGTCAGGACCTTGGTGGCATCGGTCGCCTGCACCGTGGCCAGTGCGTTGCCGGCGTAGATCGGGCGCACGAAGGTATCCGGCGCCTTCACCGCCATGATGTCCGACACCTGGGCCACGTCCAGCAACCCGGCGAGACGCGGCATCACGTTCTTGCCGGTGGTGGTCGATGCAGCGAGGATGTGGCTGTAGTCAGCGGCAATCGTCTGCAGCAACGCAGCAAGATTTTCGGCCAGTGGCTCGGCGTAGTGTGCGGCCTCGGCGAGTCTGACCTGGCTCACGCCCTCGATCTGCGCCGCCTGCTCCGCCACGGCACGGCAATCCTCGCCGGCAACCAGCACGTGTACCTCGTCGCCGATCTGCCGTGCCGCGGTCACCGCAACCCGGGTCACGTCATTGAGCATGCGATTATCGTGTTCGGCAAATACCAGGCTGGTCATGATCAGAGCACCTTCGCTTCGTTCTTGAGTTTTTCCACCAGCTCTTCAACGCTGCCGACACGGATGCCACCCTCGCGCTCCGGCGGTTCGGCAACTTCCAGCACCTTCAGACGCCGTTCTATGGCGATACCAAGTTCCTCCGGGGTCACGGTTTCGAGTGGCTTTTTCTTCGCCTTCATGATGGCCGGCAATTTGGCAAACCGGGGCTCGTTGAGCCGCAGATCGGCGGTAATCACCGCAGGCAACGTGAGCGCCAGAGTCTCCAGTCCACCGTCGATCTCGCGGGTCACCAGCAGCCCGTCACCGTCAAGCTTCACCTCGGAGGCGAAGGTGCCCTGAGCCCAGCCCAGCAGGGCCGCCAACAACTGGCCGGTCTGGCCTGCGTCGTCATCGATTGCCTGCTTGCCCAGAATCACCATCCGCGGCGCTTCGCGCTCCACCAGTGCCTGCAGCAGCCGGGCCACGGCCAGCGGCTGCAACTCGGCGTCGGTCTCCAGCAGCATGGCGCGGTCGGCACCCATGGCAAGTGCCGTGCGCAGCACATCCTGGCAGGCTGAACCGCCCATGGTGACCGCGAGCACTTCATCTGCATGACCGGCTTCCTTGAGCCGCACGGCCTCTTCCACGGCGATCTCATCGAACGGGTTCATCGACATCTTGACGTTGGCCGTCTCGACATCGCTGCCGTCCGCCTTGACCCGGATCTTGACGTTATAATCCACAACCCGTTTGACGGGGACAAGAATCTTCATGCCGGCTCCAGTTGAAGAGTTCGCACCGTTGCCGCGAGAACAGCGGCGGTAGCACTTGAGAAAGCGGAGACTTCTGTTTCCGCGTCTGCGCGCGAATCGCTCAGCGTTTCCTTGTCAACGCTGGTTCATTCACAGGTCTGCGCCCGAGACCGGTCTGGTCAGACGGCAGGTCGCCGTGACGGTCCACTGGCCCGAACCGACGGGCCAGGTGCATGCCACCGGCAGACAATCGAGCGTAGTCGCTCAGGAAAACAAGTGTTTGCGATGGCCGCGAAGCTTAGGGAAAGCGCGGTATATTCGCAAGGGAAACACTGATGTATTCGCACGCCTACCCGGTAGCTCGGGCTACCAAACCGGCACCGCGCCTTGCCAGATGACCAGAACCGGTCTCGGACCCAGACGCAGGAAAACATCAGAGTTTCCCTGGCGCAGCAACGGACCGGTTACTCGCTTGTCACATGTTATTCTATTGCAAACAATGGCCGGCGGATCCAGCGCATGACAGACCAGATCGTAACCCCTTTTCGCAGCGAGTCGCACAACCACAAGCGTTGCGTGACTGATGCCATGGCGCTGGCGGAGGAGCGCTGCGCGCGCCGGGGCGCTCGTCTGACCCGAATCAGACGCCGGGTACTTGAGTTGATCTGGAGCCGTCATGAGCCGGTCAAGGCCTATGACCTGCTGGACCAGTTGCGGGAAGAACACCGCGGTGCGGCCCCACCGACGATTTACCGGGCGTTGGATTTCCTTCTGGCCGAGGGTCTGATCCATCGCATCGAAAGCCTGAATGCCTATATCGGTTGCGGTGATCCAAGCCATCCGCATCTGGGTCAGTTCCTGATCTGCGAGCGCTGTAACGCCGTGGCCGAGATGGATGACGACGACATCCGGGATCTGCTGGCCCACAAGGCAGCCCTGCAGGGTTTCCACGTCAACTGGCAGACCATCGAGATCAACGGCGTCTGCCCCAGCTGCCGGGCGATCCCCAACGGAACCGTTTCAGGCAACGAAACGGACACGCCAGCGGATCGTTGCCGCTGACCGGCAATACGCCTATCGTCAGTGAGTCAGGCCGGGAAACCGATGCGTAACCCGCATCCAGCAGAACGGGCCGATCGAAAGACGGAAACCCTCAATATGACAGTGTGCAGAACCGCCCGACGTGTCGTTCTCGGGCTCGTCGTCGCAACTTTCGCCGCAGCGCAGCCGGCGATTGCCGAGCCCCTGGATCTGATGGATACCTTCCAGCTTGCTGAAAGCCAGGATCCGCGGCTACGGGCCGCCGAGGACCGCTTCCGCGGCAGCGAGGAAACCCGCAGCCAGGCGCGGGCACTTTTCCTGCCCGAGGTCAACCTGGAGGCCGAATCCGCCTACAACTGGGATAACACCCGCTTTGGCGGCCAGCCGCGCCGCACCACCGATTTCGAGAGCTGGAACCTGGGCCTGGTGGCCCGGCAGCCGCTGTTCCGCATCGAGAGTTTCTCCGCCCGGCGCCAGGCTGAAATCGTCATCGATACGGCCACGCTGGACGTTGCCCGGGCGCGCGAGGAACTCGCTCTGCGTACCAGCGAAGCGTATTTCGACATTTTGCTGGCACAGGATCAACTGGCCACGGTTGAGGCGGAGCTGGTTGCCATCGAGCGCGAACTGCGACGCTCTCAGCGAGCGCTGGAGGTCGGCACCGGCACGGTCACGGATGTGAACGACGCCCAGGCACGCTTTGACCTGGTGGAGGCCGATCGCCTGCGCGCGGAAAACAATTTAATGATCGCCCGCGAGAACCTGCGGCGGCTGATTGACCGCCCGGTGGGCGAGTTGATGAGCCTGCAGGACGATTTCCGCGCCGATCCGCCGGAACCGGCCGACGCCAGTGCCTGGGCCCGCCGTGCCGAGGCCAACAATCTGCAGGTGTTGATCGCCGAGCAGGGCTTCGAGCGCGCCCGCGAGGAAGTGGAACAGGAGCGCGGCAGCCGCTATCCACAGGTGGATCTGGTCGCCCGCCATGGCCGCAACTACCAGGGGGAAGTCACCAGCGGTGGCGGAGCCGGTGCGGCCGGCGGGCAGCAGTTCGGAGGTGCGTTGCGTAGTGAGCAGACCTCGATCGGCCTGCAGCTGACCATGCCGTTGTACACCGGTGGCGCCACCAGTTCGCGCATCCGGGAACGGCAGGCGGAACGGGATGCGACCTTCAGCGACACGATCGACGCCAAGCGTTCGGCGGCGATAAATGCCGAATCCACCTATCTCAATCTGGTCAGCAACCTGCGCCAGATCGAAGCGCTGGAGCAGGCCCTGCGCTCTATCCGCAGCACGGAGCAATCCACCCAGCGCGGCATCGAGGTGGGGCTACGTACCACGCTGGACCTGCTGAATGTGCAGCGCGAACGCTTCGAAACGGAACGCCAGTTATCGGAAGCACGCTACGGCTACCTGCTGAACTATCTTCGGCTGCTGGCCGCCGTGGGTGCCGCCATCGACGACACCGGTATCCAGGACGTGAACTTCTTCCTGACCCGGGAACCGGGCCCGCGCAAGATCCCTGATCCGGCCGAACTCGACGCCCTGGATGAGTCTGCGCCGGACGCCGATCCAGCCAGCAGCAACGGATGAACGCGCCACGTCTACTTGCCTTGCTGCTGATGATGATCGGTCTTGGCGGCTGCGCCAGCCTCACCGGCATCAGCCAGGAAGAGGCCTTCGATCGACCGCCGCAGCCTGTCGAGTTGACC
>SKGQ01000210.1 GCA_007117515.1 Ectothiorhodospiraceae bacterium
TGCCGGCGCCGGTTCCCAGTGCCGGCAGGGAAATGCCGCGCCCCACCGACAGGCACTCCATCAACATGCGCCATCCCTTGCCAGCCATTTCCGGACCGCCGATGATCCAGTCCAGCGGGATGAACACGTCCCTGCCCTGAACCGGGCCATTCATGAACGACAGCGCCATCGGGAAATGCCGACGCCCGACCCGGATGCCCTCATGACTGGTGGGCACCAGAGCACAGGTGATTCCATACTCCTGCTGCTCGCCCAGCAGCTGATCCGGGTCGTGCATCTTGAAGGCCAGGCCGAGCACGGTCGCCACCGGCGACAGGGTGATATAACGCTTGTCGAAACTGAGGCGGATGCCCAGGGTCTTCCTGCCCTGGTACTCCTGCTCGCAGACGATGCCCACGTCCTGCATAGCAGCGGCGTCCGAACCGGCTTCTGTACCTGTCAGGGCGAAGCAGGGAATCTCCCGGCCGTCTGCCAGCCGCGGCAGCCAGTAGTCCTTCTGCTCGTCGGTGCCGTACTGCATCAGCAGTTCCCCCGGGCCGAGGGAGTTCGGCACCATCACCGTCACCGCGGCAGAGAAGCTGCGCGACGCTATCTTGGAGACGATGCAGCTCTGGGCGTAGGCCGAGAAGTGCAGACCGCCGTACTGCTCCGGGATGATAAAGCTGAAGAAGCCGTTACGCAGAACGTACTCCCACGCTTCCGGCGTCATGTCACGGTCTTCCCGCACCATGCGGTCATCATCAAGCAGCCGGCACAACTGCTCGGTCTCCTTGTCGATGAAGGCCTGCTCCCGTTCGCTCAGCTTGCCCACCGGCATGTCATGCAGCCGCTGCCAGTCCGGTTGTCCCTGGAACAGCTCGCCTTCCCACCAGGTATCGCCGGCCTCCAGAGCGTCACGTTCGGTGCGGCTCATGGGGGGCAGGACGCTCTTGAAGAGTGCGAACAGGCGCCCGGTCAGCACCGAACGACGCAGCCCCGGTACCAACAGCAGCAAAGACACGGGCACGGTCAGCAACAGGCCGACCAGGACGCCCGCAGTTCCGATCACACCGGTGATCAGGAGCAGCAACGGCACCGCCGGCAGAACGCCACTCCAGACAACAGCCGACGCACCACGGTACGCTAGAGCGAGCAATGCAATGACGATCAAAAGCAGAATGACAAACGTCACAATGACCTCCTTGAAGTGGTTCCCGTCGGCACCGTGCGCTCAGTTGCGCAGGGGGCGGCCGGTCCGCAGCATGTGTTCGATTCGGTCCTGGGTCTCCGGCATGGCAGTGAGCGCCAGAAACCCCTCTAATTCCAGGTCCATGAAATGCTGTTCCGGCAGCAGCGTACCGGCGGCCACATCACCGCCACAGAGAGCTGTGGCTGAACGCGTGCCAATGGCCACATCGTGGTCACTGATCCGGCCCTGCTTCCGCTCCTGCTCCAGCTGCCCAAGAATCTGCCCCAGCACCTCACCACCGAGGGCGCGCAACTGGCTCGAGGCCGGCGGCAGATACCCGCTTTCAGCGAGAGCCAGGGCCTGTCTTTCGGCCACATGCAGCAATTCATCCGGATGGGCGATGATGCTGGACGACTGCGGCATCAGACCCAGTTCCCTCGCTTCGGCAGCACTCCCGGCACGCCGGGCGTTGGACAGGGTCCGGAAATAGGCCTGGCCGGCCGTCGCCGGATCCAGGCCAGGCACCACTGTCTGACAGCGACGTGCGACGGCCGTGCAACCGCGCCCCGCCGGTATCACGCCCACGGCTGCCTCCACCAGTCCGATGTTCGCCTCCTGGTGCGCCACCACATGGTCGCAGTGCAGCACCAGCTCGCAGCCGCCGCCCAGAGCCATGCCGCGAACCGCAGCAACAACCGGAATACGCACATCGCGGATTCCCTGGGCCGCTTGCTGGAAACCGCGGATGAACCGTTCGATTCCCGTCTGATCGCCGGCGCGGGCAGCGGTCAACACGGCCTTGAGGTCCGCACCGACAGAAAAATGGCCACTGGGCTGCCAGATCACGAGGGCCCGATATTCCTGTTCAGCTCGCTGCAACAGCTCCTGGATCCCGTCCAGCACCTCCTGGGAGCAGCTGTTGCCCTTGCTCAGAAAACTCAGGATTCCCACATCGGGGGTCAGGTGCCAGAGACGCACGGCACTGGTCTCGGCGCAGACGCTGCCGGCGGCCGGTGCGGGTTCACCCCGCAACCGGGCCGGGAAGGCCTGCCGCTGGTAGACCGGCAGCTCGGAACGCGGCTTCCAGGCACCCTCCGCCGCCGACCAGGATCCTTTTTCGCCATGCGCCGCGTCCAGTTGCAGGACCCAGTCCGGCAGTCCTACCGCGGCAATGCCATCGGCATCATCCCGCAGCCAGCCCGCCACTCGCTTCCATCCGATGGCCTGCCAGATTTCAAACGGGCCCTCGCGCCAGGCAAACCCGTTACGCAGGGCCCGGTCCACCTCTGCCGCGCTGGGCGCGATTTCCGCCAGGGTCCAGGCCGCGTAAAGAAAGAGCTCGCGGTGGATGGCCCATAGGAAGCGCGCCTGATCATCATCCAGCTGCCGAATACGTTCCCAGCGCTCCGCGGGATCCGGCAGGGCCATGGCCTCTTTCACGGCCTCGGACACCGTTGCCTCCGCAGCCCGGTAATCCCCCAGCTCCGGGTCGAACACCTCGACCCCCTGCTCGCCCTTGCGGTATATACCGGCGCCGCTCTTGGCGCCGAGGTGGCCAGCTTCGATCAGGCCATGAATCCAGTCCGGCAGGCGCAGGCA
>SKGQ01000157.1 GCA_007117515.1 Ectothiorhodospiraceae bacterium
CTGGCGCATTTCCGCCCACTGGGCGCGGAAGGCGCCGCGCTCTGCGTGCTGGAGGACAGCGCCGAACTCAATGCCCGGGTGCAGCAGGCCAAACTGGCCTCGCTGGGGCAGCTCACCGCCAGCATCGCCCATGAAATCCGCAATCCGCTGTCCGGTGTGGTGCATGCCGGACAACTGCTGGCCGAAAACAACGACAACCCGGCCGACCAGAAGCTGCTGGACATCATCCATCGCCAGAGCCTCCGCCTGAACCGCATTGTCGAGGATGTCCTGCGCATGTCCCGGCGCGATCCACCGCAACCGAGACGCATCCAGCTGAAGCCCTGGCTGGAGGAGTTCGGCGACGAGGTCAGCCAGCAGCAGAGCCTGCACGGCGCCCGGCTGGACCTGCGCAATGTGGATGACGAACTGGTGGTGGGCATGGACGGCAACCATCTGCATCAGGTGCTCAGCAACCTGGTGCAGAACGCCGTCAACCACGGCGACGCCGGCCACGAGACCCGCCTGCGCCTGGTCAGCGGCCGCGACCGCGCCGGCCGCCCCTGGCTGGAAATCACCGACAACGGCCGCGGCGTACCACCCGACCAGGCCGAACGCCTGTTCCAGCCCTTCTTCACCACCTCGGAAGCCGGCACCGGCCTGGGCCTCTACCTCTGCCGCGAACTCTGCGAAGCGAATGGCGCCAGGCTCACGCTCAGGACGGTGCGACCGCAGAGCGCTTGTTTCCGGATTACGTTTGCACGAGCGAGTTGACGCTCTTAGGTTTTCGGACTAAACACGCCCGGGCTGCCACCCCGTCATCCCTTCGTAGGGTGGAACAAGCGAAGCGGTTCCACGCGGATAAGCGGTTGGCACCGGGACAAGGAAGGTTTTCGGACAAAAAAGGTTGGCGGACTAAACAAGGGCGCGCACCTGCGGTGCGCGACGAAACGTTCGGTGGCGCGCGTCCGCGCGCCTATCTTTAATCCGAAAACCTTCCTTGTCCGAAAACCTTGGTTGTCCTCTTCTATGCCAGAATAAGAGAACAACAACCGGGCACCCCAAAACGAGAATCCATGACCAACGCGCAAGCCGACGCCAGGACACTTGTTGTCGATGACGAACCCGACATCCGGGATCTGATCTGCATGACGCTGGAGCGTATGGAGATCGGTGCGGTGGGGGCGGGTTCGGCCGAGGAGGCCGAGACCCTGCTGGCGAAAGAGCGGTTTGATCTGTGTCTGACCGACATGCAGATGCCCGGCCGGTCCGGGCTGGACCTGGTGGGGCACATCCAGCAGAAGTATCCGGAGTTGCCGGTGGCGATGATTACCGCCCACGGCAGCATGGACGCCGCGGTGCAGGCCCTGAAGGCCGGCGCCTTCGACTTCGTGCCCAAGCCGGTGGACCTCACCCTGCTGCGGCGTCTGGTCAACGATGCCATGCGCATCAGCCGGCAGGATCGCAGCCAACGCTGCTCCGGCCGCACGCTGCTGGGCGAATCCACCGCCATGCAGCGCATCCGCAACACCATTGCCAAGCTCGCCCACAGCACCGCGCCGGTGTACGTCAGCGGCGAATCCGGCACCGGCAAGGAACTGGTGGCCCGCACCATTCACGACAAGGGCCCGCGGGCCACCGCCGCCTTCGTGCCCATCAACTGCGGCGCCATTCCCACCGAACTGATGGAAAGCGAGTTCTTCGGCCACATCAAGGGCAGCTTCACCGGCGCCAACACGAACAAGGAAGGCCTGTTCCAGGCCGCCAATGGCGGCACGCTGTTTCTGGACGAGGTGGCCGAGCTGCCCCAGCACATGCAGGTGAAGCTGCTGCGCGCGATCCAGGAAAAGGCCGTGCGCCCGGTGGGCAGCCAGCAGGAAATTCCGGTGGACGTGCGTATCCTCTCCGCCACCCACAAGAACCTCTCGGCGCTAGTGGACGAGGGCAGCTTCCGCCAGGATCTGTTCTACCGCATCAACGTCATCAATCTGCACGTGCCCAGCCTGCGCGAACGCCAGCAGGACATCCCGATGCTGGTGGAGCACGTGCTGGGCGGGCTGAGCAACGGCCAGGCCGCACCCAAGCTTTCCCAGCAGGCCCTGCATGCGCTGATCCAGTACCCCTTCCCCGGCAACGTGCGGGAGCTGGAGAACATCCTGGAACGGGCGATGACCCTCTGCGAGGGCGAGCAGATCACCCCGGATGACCTGCAACTGCCCAACCACGAACCCGTGCAGACCCTCCCCGGCCAGGCCCTGACCCCCGACCCGGACGAGGACTTCGACCTGGAAGGCTACCTGGAAGACATCGAACGTAGCGTCATGACCAAGGCACTGGAGAAGACCAACAACAACAAGACCGCCGCCGCCCAGCTACTCGGCATCAGCTTCCGCGCCATGCGCTACAAGCTGAAGAAGCTGGGAATGGAATAGACGCCACGACTTTTCGTCCGGCACCGTAGGGTGGAACAAGCGAAGCTGTTCCACGCGGTGTGATCCGTTTGCGGGACAAGGAAGGTTGGCGGACTAAAGTTTCGTAGGGTGGATTAAGCGAAGCGAATCCACGCGGATAACCGGAATGCCAAAGCTTTCAGCCTGGCCCTGTCTGAAAACTGAAAACTGAACACTGAAACCTCTTTCATTAACGTCCCGAAAACCTCCCTCATCCCCAAACCCATAGTGCGCCTGCCACGTCGGCACCGCCACCGACGCCAGCAAGGCGACTATCAACAGAATCAGCAGTGTATTCAGCCGCGTGCTGCCCCGCTGGCGCATGA
>SKGQ01000071.1 GCA_007117515.1 Ectothiorhodospiraceae bacterium
AATTTCGGCGCTTGCCTGATGGCCGAGCCACCGCGTGTTGCCGGGCTCGTGCGTGCGATGAAGGAGAACGCGGCCCTTCCGGTGACCGTGAAAACGCGAATCGGCATTGACGAGATGGACGATTACGCGGATCTACGGGCCTTTGTTGAACGTGTCGCGGAAAGCGGCTGCACGCATTTCATCGTTCATGCCCGCAAGGCCTGGCTTCAGGGGCTGAGTCCGAAGCAGAACCGGAATGTGCCGCCGCTGCGTTACGACAGCGTATATCGGCTCAAACGCGAGCTGCCGGAACTGGAGATCGTGATCAATGGCGGGATTGCTTCCATTGATGAGGCAGAGGAACACCTGCAACACGTCGATGGCGTGATGCTCGGCCGGGCCGCCTATCACACGCCATGGGTGCTCGCTGATGTTGATCAACGCATTTTCGGTGACACGTCACCGGCACCCGATCGCCTGGCGGTCTACCATGCCTACCTCGAGTTCGTCGACGCGGAGCTGCACCGCGGGACCAACCTGAGCGCCATGAGTCGCCACGTTCTGGGGCTGTTCCAGGGCGTTCCCGGCGCACGCCGGTTCCGGCGTCATATCAGTGAGAACGCCCATCGTCGCGGCGCCGGGCGTGGCGTGCTCGAGGACGCCGCGGCAACTCTCCAGCTTTAGGCAGGTGGCATGCGCTGCGGCTGGTTCAGTGGCTGCGCAGCCCCGGACCCAGGTCGACAGCCTCGGAATCGCTGATCCGAAGGCCGCGACCCAGGCGGAAGAAGCGTCGCGCGTTGGCAGAGGTGGTCGCCGCCACCTGTTCCAGGTCCTGGCCTCGGTGTTCGGCAACGGCTTCCAGCACGTAGCCAAGGTACGCTGGTTCGTTACGGCCATTCCTGGGCCGCGGTTTCAGCGTGCGGGGCAGCAGGTAGGGCGCGTCCGTCTCGATCAGCAGCCGATGCTCAGGTATGTCGCGGACCAGGTCCCTGAGGGCGTCCCCACGGCGCTCATCGCAGATCCAGCCGGTCACGCCGATGTAGAGGTCGAGATCCAGATAGTCGTGCAACGCTTCGCGGGTATCGGTGAAACAGTGCACCACCGCATCGACCAGTTCATCGCGATAATCCCGCAGGATGGGCAGCAGTCGGTGATGGGCGTCGCGCTGATGGATGAAGACCGGCATTTTCAGTTTCGTCGCGAGTTCCAGCTGCGCCTCAAATGCCTTTTCCTGATCGGCGCGCGGGGAGAAGTCGCGATTGAAATCAAGGCCGGTCTCGCCGATGGCCACCACTTCCGGCAACGCGGCCAGTTGCTCCAATTCCTGCAGGGCCTCGCTGCCCAGTGTGTCAGCGTGGTGCGGATGAACGCCGGCGGTGCTGACAACCTGACGCCGGAAGCGCGCGGCGATCTCCGCAGCCTTCCGCGAGTCCTCGACCGTTGTCCCGGTTGCCACCATGGAAAGCACGCTGGCGGCGGCGGCGCGTTCCAGGACCGTTTCCAGGTCCTTGGCAAAGGCGCGGTTCGTGAGATTGACGCCAATGTCGATCAATTCCATCTGGCAGACCTCTGCAGATTGTCGTGAGTCGGCGCCGCGAGTATGACAAGCCGCCGGCTTGCCGCACAATGTCGGCGTTTCCCCATCCGGCGAGCATAGGAGGACAGGCAATGACGCGCGTGCAGTCCATGGAAACCCAGCCGATGGACTGGATTGGAAACTGGGTCGGTCGCTGGGCGCGGATCGTACCCGACCGTCCAGCGTTGTACGACGATATTCGCGGCGCCACGTTCAGCTACGGGGAACTGGACGCACGCGCCAACGCCCTTGCCCATTGGTTGACGCAGATCTGTGGCTTGCGCAAGGGCGACCGCATCGCATTGATGCTGCGTAATCGGGTCGAAGCGGTGGACTTCTATCTGGCCTGCGGCAAGGTCGGCATAATCCTCGCGCCCCTCAGCTATCGCCTGCGGCCGCGGGAACTGAATTCACTGATGCATCGCATTCAACCGCGTTTGCTGGTCAGCGAGGACACCTTTGATCATCTGGTGGCGGCACTTGAGGAGCCCGAATCGCTGGAGTTCCGGCTCGAAATCGAGGGGCACGGCGAGGGCTACGATGCCGAAATGCTTCACCAGGGACGCGACCGCGAAGCCAATTGTCCGCTGGCCATGACAGATGTGTTTCTGTACATCCACACCGGCGGTACGACCTCCACGCCGAAGATCTGCATCGTGCCCTATCGGCAGATGATCTGGAATGCGCTCGATCTGATCGTCGCTGGCGGTGGCACGATGGACGCGCGTGAACTGATTACCTTTCCTCTGTTCCACATCGGGGGCTGGAACTCGATAACGCCGATTCTGCACGGCGGTGGCTTCTCGGTGCTGATGGGGCAGTTTGACGCCGAACGCTTGCTGGAACTTGTGCACCAGCAGGGGATTCGGCACTTTGGCGCGGTCGAGGCGATGCTCAGTCTGATCGCTGGCACGCAATCGTTCGGGAAGAAACCCATGCCCACGCTGGAAGCCATCACAACGGCGGGGGCACCTTGTGCCAGTGAGGTCATGGCACCGTTCGCGGCGCACGGCATTCTGGTACGGCAGGCCTATGGACTGACCGAGGCCGGCCCGTCCAATTTCATCCATTCACCGCCAGATGCCACTGCGTCCGACCTCCGCCATGGGCGGCACAGCATCGGCACGGTCATGCCCCATGGCGATTACCGGATTGTCGACCCGGACACGATGGCGACCGTTCCCCGCGGGCAGGCGGGCGTGTTGTGCCTGCGCAGCCTGCACAGTTTCGCCGGTTATCTCGATGACGCCGAGCGCACGGGCGCGGCGCTGCTGGCCGATGGCTGGGTGTTCAGCGGTGATCTGGCGCTGGAGGAGCCGGATGGTCTGGTGCGGATTATCGGGCGCGCCGACAACATGTTCATCAGTGGCGGTGAAAACGTATCGCCGGAGGAAATCGAACAGGTGCTGGAAACCCTGCCCCTGGTACAACACGCTGCGATCATCGCTGCGCCGGATGCCCGCTGGGGCGAGGTGCCGGTGGCGGCGGTGGTGCTGTCTGACGGTGTTGAATCGTCCGCGGCGGAGGAGGCCATTCTCGGCCACTGTCGGGAACAGTTGGCCGCATTCAAGGTCCCGAAACGGGTGCACGTCTTGCAGCAACTGCCGCTGACCGGCGCGGGTAAACTCGATCGACGGAGTCTGGAGGAAAAGCTGCGATGACCGAGCAGGGCAGGCGAGGACGCGTGTTGGTGATCGCCGGATCGGATTCCGGCGGAGGTGCTGGTATTCAGGCGGACACGAAGGCCATCACCTGTCTGGGAGGCTTCGCCGCCACCGCCATTACAGCGCTGACCGCGCAGAACACCTGCGGCGTGGCTGGTGTGCATCCGGCACCCGTTGATTTTCTGCGACTGCAGATCCGCACGGTGCTGGATGATATTGGTGCCGACAGCCTCAAGACCGGCATGCTGCATGACGCAGCCACCGTCGAGGCCGTGGCTGCCGAGCTCGAACCCTGGTCTCGCCAGTGCCCGCTGGTCGTGGATCCGGTAATGGTGGCCCAGAGTGGCGCGCGGCTTCTCGACGCCGGCGCGCTGGAGGCACTGTGGCGATACCTGATCCCCCAGGCCCGGCTGCTGACGCCGAACCTGCCCGAAGCGGCAGCCTTGCTCGGTACGCCGGTGGAGTCCGTCTCGGATATGCCGGAGGCGGCCAGGCGGCTCGGCGAACGAGCCGGTACCGCCGTGCTGTTGAAGGGTGGGCATTTGCCGGGAGATGCGCTGCAGGACGTGCTGGTCTGCGAGCAGAAGGTCGAGGTGTTCGAACACCGCCGGTTGCCAACGGTGCATACCCACGGTTCCGGTTGCACGCTGGCGTCGGCGATTGCCGCTGGCCTGGCCCAGGGGCTTGACCTGCGCACTGCCGTGTTGCGTGGTCGTGCCTACCTGCTGGAAGCCATTCGCACCGCGGCCCCGCTGGGTCGGGGTGCGGGTCCGGTGAATCATGGCTGGACGATCGATCCCGCTCGACTCGATGCGCTGCTCGGAGCGTCAGACGCCTGAGCGGCGCTCCCCTCCGTCGCCAGTCAGCGGCGGGTACCGGCGTTCCACGTAGCGTTCGATCACCAGCTTGAAGTCGGCGGCGAGGTTGTCGCCTTTCAGGGTCACGGTCTTTTCGCCATCCTCGTAGACCGGTGCCACCGGATGCTCGCCGGTTCCCGGCAGGCTGATGCCGATGTTCGCGTGCTTGCTTTCACCGGGACCATTAACCACGCAGCCCATGACTGCCAGGCTCATGTCCTCGACGCCATGGTAGGACTGCCGCCAGCTGGGCATGCGCTCGCGTACGAACTGCTGGATCTCGCCAGCCAGTTCCTGAAACAGCGTGCTCGTTGTTCTGCCGCAGCCCGGGCAGGCCGCTACCAGGGGTGAGAATGCGCGCAGTCCCATGGTCTGTAACAGCTCCTGCGCCACCTGAACCTCCTGGGTACGGGGTGCACCGGGCTCGGGCGTAAGACTGACGCGGATGGTGTCCCCTATGCCCTGTTGCAGCAGGACACCCATGGCGGCGGATGAGGCGACAATGCCTTTCGATCCCATACCTGCCTCGGTCAGGCCGAGGTGCAGCGGATAGTCGCAGCGGGTCGCTAGGTCACGGTAGATCCTGATCAGATCCTGTACGCCGCTCATCTTGCAGGAAATCACGATCCGGTCATGGCCGAGGCCGAGTTCCTCGGCGCGGGCGGCACTGTCCAAGGCCGAAGTGATCAGTGCTTCCATCATCACATCGCGGGCATCCAGCGGCTCCGGGCGTGCGCTGTTCCGGTCCATCATGCGCGCCAGCAGATCCTGATCCAGACTGCCCCAGTTGACGCCGATGCGGACTGGTTTGCCGTAATCGACGGCGATCCGGATCATCTCGGCGAACTGCCCGTCGCGGCGCGAGCCACGTCCGACATTGCCGGGATTGATCCGGAACTTGTCCAATGCGGCGGCGCATTCCGGAAAACGCGCCAGCAGCTTGTGGCCGTTAAAATGAAAATCGCCGACCAGTGGTACGCTCAGACCCATGTCGTCAAGCCGCTTCCGGATGCCGGAAACAGCTGCAGCGGCTTCTTCGCGATCAACCGTGATACGAACGATTTCGGAGCCGGCCCGCGCGAGCTCGGCCACCTGGATCGCCGTGCCGACCTCATCGGCGGTATCAGTGTTGGTCATCGACTGCACAACGACCGGGTGGTCGCCGCCGACCACGACCCCACCGACATTGACGGCGACGCTTGCGCGTCGTTGCGCTGGACCTGTCTGCATAGTGCTGGATTCCGCTTGTCGTGATGCGTTTCTCTGGGCGGATATGATACAGAGCGTGTCAGAGCCACACCAACGTGGGTATTGGCTGTTGCTGGATCACTCCGAAGGAGATTTTCGATGCGCCTGATGCTTGTCGTCAGTCTGTTGTTCTGTGTCGCGGGATGTGCGGCATTACCCGGCGCCGCCGGCGACCCGGATAACGAGGTGCTGCGGCTGGAAGCCAATGCGATGCATGCCTATCACGGCGACCAGCCCGAGCAGGCCGAGCAGTTGTACCGGCAGATTGTCGAACGCGATGCATCCCGCACTCAGGCCTGGTTCCGGCTCGGCAATCTGGCGGCTACGCGGGGTGAGCTGGAGGCCGCCATCGAGGCGTTCGATACCGCCCTGGCGCAGCAACCGGAGCTTCATCGTGCGCGTCACAACCGGGCGCTGGCACAACTGCGCCTCGGCGCGCAGGAACTGGCCCGGGCGCGGCAAGCCCTGGAGGCCGATGGCGCGGACAATATCTATCAGGCCGATCGATTCATCGCCCAGCTGTTGTTCAATCTGGTGCACAGCGTGGACCTTGCCATCGACTGCGAGGATGGCGTTGACTAATTCCGCGTCTGGTCCATCGTGTCCGGCGTCAGGCCGCCTTCGATGAAGGCCATCACCGTATCAATCGCCTCATCCGGCGGCAGTTGGCCTTCCCAGACCGAATAACGCAAACCGAGGAAGTTGGCGATCCCCATCAATGCCCAGGCCTGGGCCACCGCCGAGCCGGCCCGCGTTTCGCCGGCTTGCTGCGAGCGCTCCAGCTGGTTCGCGTAAGCCTCGGCAAGGCGCTGGTAATAGTCACGATAGATCGACTCATCGATGAACTGGGATTCGAGTACCACGCGATACAGGTTTTTCTCCCGGATCGCGAAATCAAGAAACGTGAGCAGGCCCTGGCGCTCGATGTCCATGCGCTTCTCCAGACCGTGCATGGCTTCACTCAGCGTGCGGCGAAGCTTGTGCCCGATACTGTCGACAAGTTCGCGCAGAATCGCTTCCTTGGAACTGTAGTAGATATAGAACGTCCCCTGGGCGACACCGGCCCGCCGGGTGATACTGCTGACCGAGGCAGTGTGGAATCCGAATTCTCCGAATTCGCGTTCTGCTGCATGCAGT
Source organism: Ectothiorhodospiraceae bacterium (assembly GCA_007117515.1). Lineage (GTDB taxonomy): Bacteria > Pseudomonadota > Gammaproteobacteria > Nitrococcales > Aquisalimonadaceae > Methylonatrum. The sequence continues at coordinate 6,462 of SKGQ01000071.1, forward strand.
AGTTTGCATCGGGTCCGCTCACCACGGGCAGTGAGAGGTTTTCGCGCCTGGGTGCTCAATAACGGATCTCCCTCAGGGCTGCTGCCTGATTCCTCATTGCTGTTGCCGGCTGAATGCCGATGTGGCGTCGCTCCGGAGGCGCGGTTGCAAGTTGACGGTAGGCAAGCGGTCTGGACCTGTCAACTTGATTGAACGGTACAATGCTGCACCCTGGAAAACCGTGATCGTTCGCTCTGACGGTTTCCAATCCGTTGGCAGCAGTGCAATGATTCGGAGCCGATTTCACGATGGGTGGGGCTATGGCGCAGGACAATCTGGATGCGATGCGGGATCTGCTGCAGATCATGCGACGGCTTCGGGATCCGCAGTCGGGCTGCCCCTGGGATGTGCAGCAGACATTCCGCAGCATTGCACCCTATACCCTTGAGGAGGCGTACGAGGTGGCCGACGCCATCGAGCGCGATGATCTTGATGCGCTGCGCGATGAACTGGGCGACCTCCTGCTTCAAGTGGTGTTTCACGCGCGCATCGCCGAGGAAGCCGGGAATTTCGATTTTGCCGACGTAGCCAGCGGTATCAGCGACAAGATGCTCCGCCGGCATCCCCACGTGTTCGGTGACGAACGGGTCGGCAGCGCCGAGGAACAAAGTCGACGCTGGGAAATGATAAAGGCCCGGGAACGGGCATCACGTGGCGAACAGACGGCGGATGACTCGGCGCTGGCCGGTGTGAGCCTGGCCATGCCCGGGCTGTTGCGGGCGGTCAAGCTCACCCGCCGGGCTTCGCGCGCCGCTTTCGATTGGCCGGATGCCGAGGGAGTATTCGACAAGATTGCCGAAGAGCTGGATGAAGTGAAGGCCGAATTTCGTGGCCAGGGCGGGCGCGATCGACTTGAGGATGAGCTGGGTGATCTGCTGTTCGCGACGGCAAACCTCGCCCGGCATCTGGAGCTGGATCCGGAGGCGGCGCTGCGCCGTGCCAACAGGAAATTCGAGCGGCGTTTTCGACAGATGGAGCAGCATCTCGCCAGTGATGGGCAGCAGCTGGATACCGTTGATTTCGAGGCGCGTGAACGAGCGTGGAATCGAGTAAAACAAAAGGAACGGCAGCAATGATCCGAGTTCTAGTGTTCGCCATTGGCATGGTCCTGGCGACGACCTTGTGGGCACTGGATGATTTCGATGCCGATGGCGTGGAGGAGACACCGGCGGACACGGACGCTGGCTCACGCGGCTACTACCTCTTTGCCGGCGCGGGCTTGCAATCATTCGAAGGGTGGAATGGTGGCACGCTGGGCAGTCTGGTACTGGGGCGGAAATTCAATTACACCCCGGTGGCCTCGCCGCGTTCCAGCGTGGCGCTGGAGCTGGAGCTGACACAGAGCATGGATCCCGTGACGCGACGGCGTGGCGGAGAGCGGCGCGAGCGTGATGTGACCACCGTCGGCGGCTGGCTTGCGCTGAATACCTATTTCACCGAAAGGGCCTTCCATCGCGTGCGCCTTGGGGCCGTGTATCGTTACCTCGATCGGGATCCGGGTAGCGGCTCGAGTCAGGCAAGGATCGGCTTTGGCTTGGGCCTTGGGCTGGCGCTGACGGATCGGGTGGAGGTGGTGGCCGACGCGACCCTGCACTACATGGGAACGCAGGAATTGCTCTATGGCGCCGTTGGTGGTCTGAGACTGCATTTCTGAATGATTGCGGAACGGTGATCAATCCATTGGCGAGTGGTTTCCGCGATGGCTCCTGCTGGTTTCGCTGTTATCCGCGTGCACTGCGGTTATGAGCGTCGATTCGGCGCAACGCTCAACCGGGCCAGAACTCCATGATGATCGCCTCGTGCAAGCGGACGGACTGATCCAGCCGTTAGCCCGCTGGAAGGCTGATAACCCCACGGCAGTAGTGCTTTTCATGCACAGCTTTGGCGATTTCCGCGAGGCGGCAGCATTGACCGGCCCCTGGCTGGCCGGACGTGGCATCACCGTCTATGCTTATGATCAACGTGGGTTCGGCGAGACGGCACGGCGCGGTTACTGGCCTGGTGCCGATGCGCTGATCCGGGACATGCGCGCCGTGGTCGATCTGCTGCGGCAGCGGTATCCGTCGCAGCCGCTCCACGTGATCGGTGAAAGCATGGGTGCCTCGATCGCCCTTGCCGCCGACGCACGCGGCCATCTCCATGAGGTGGAGGGTCTGGTCGCTGTTGGCCCGGGGGTGCGCGAGAACATCCGCTTTCGCCGAGGCTGGGATGCCCTGATCCGGGCCGGTTCCCGAATCGCGCCCGGGTTCAATTATCCCATCAACCGCAATGACGACGGCAGCCTGCATCCTGAGGCCATCGAACGGTTGGCCGCTGATCCACGGGTTTTCCAGCAAGTGCGGATGGATACCTACGCGGGCCTGGTCCGGTTGACCGACGAGGCCTCGGACCGGGCCGATGCATTGTCGCGGCCGACTCTGATTCTGTACGGCAGCGATGACGGCATGGTGCCCCTGGCATCGGTCTGCGCCCTGTATCGCCGGCATCCGGGGACACGGCAGTTGCTGATCCAGCAGGGCGGTCCGCACCTCCTGCTGCAGGCCCGCGACTACCGGCAGAGTCTGGGCTACATCGTTGACTGGATCCGCGATGGGTCAGTTGCCGAGTCGCGCCTCACCGGGGGCTGGCAGGGCCACGGCTGCGCACGTCCATAGTACGGCTATCAGAGCTGGCCGACCCAGCGATCATTTTCGCGGGTGAAGCGAATCGCCACCGGCATTTCCTTGCCATCGGCGAAGATCAGCCGTCCGTCGACCATGACCTCTTCCTCGCTCCAGGCGTCCTCCCGGTCGACGTGTACCTCACGCAGATCGCCGTGTTCCTCGATCTGGTTCGAGACGTTGCGCGCCATCATGTAGTAGGCGCCGCCGCGAAAGGTGTCACCGAGGGCGCCATCCGGGGCGAGCTGCTCCAGCGCATTGTTGGTATTGCCGCGACCGAGTTCGTTGAAGAACTCCTGGTAGTTCTCAGCGGGACTGAGATCACGGCGGCTGTCGGAGTCACCGCAGGCGCTCAGCAGCAGGGCGACAAGCAGTGGGCCGAGAAGACGGCTGAGCAATGTCTGACGCATCGGAGAGTCTCCTGCTGGATCAGGGGCCACGCCCAGAAGTGTAGGGCGGAGTCTGGGCTTGCGCATCCCGATCAAGCGCCCGCGTCAGGTCCTGCATGACGCGACGGTGCAGCGGTTGCAAGGCCGGGAGCGCCGCCCGGATCTCCATCTCGGTGCCACGCAGGCCGATATCCCGCCGCAGGCGAGCGCTGATGCGATCCAGACTGGCGGCAACGATGCCAGGGTCCTGATAGTTCTCCAGCCATTGACGGCGCACCAGGGAGTCAAGGACGGGCCGTCCCGCTTCCGGCCAGTGGTCGCGGGTGGCGTCGAGACCCGCATAGCAATCGTCGAGAAACGCGCCAAGCGGTTGCCTCGTGAAACAATCCCAATGACGGATCAACAGGTGGTCAAAGACGACGTCCAGAATGATCGGCACCGCGCGCCGCCGATGGGGTGAGAACAGCTGATGGGCATCCTTCAAGGCCGGGTGCCGGTCGGTGGTGGTGTCAATCCAGCGGTGACGGCGCACGCCGTCGAGCATGCGGCGCGGCAGGTCCAGACCTTCGATGCGGCCCTTGATCCAGTCGCCGCCCAGATTGCCGAGCCGGTGCAGGGCGTCCCTGTCCGACAAATACAGGTGCGCCAGATAATTCAAGCCGAATCAGTCGGCGTTGGCAGCAGGACGACGGCGACCGCCGCGCTGTCCACCACCCCGATTGCCGCTGCCGCCGCGGCCCTTGGGGCCATTGCTGCGGCGGGCAATCTTCTTCGGCGGT
>SKGQ01000178.1 GCA_007117515.1 Ectothiorhodospiraceae bacterium
AGCGCGTCTCCTTGAGCAGGAACTGGGTGACGTCGCGTTCACTGGCTTCCAGACCCATGCGACGAAATATTTCACCGGCACCCAGGATGTCCACCATGGTGCCCCAGGACAGCGGCGTTTCCCGCGGCAGATCGAACAGCATCTGACTGGAGGTTGCGACCAGCCGGGCGCTGCCTTCGGCACGCTCGAGATAACGGGCCATCCAGTAAACGTTTTCGGCGACTCGGGACAGCATCAGGCAGTCTCCTCATCAATGATCCAGGTGTCCTTGCTGCCACCACCCTGGGAGGAGTTCACCACCAGGGAGCCCCGGCGCAGCGCAACCCGACAGAGTCCGCCGGTGGTTACGTGCATGTTCTCGGCCTGGAGCAAGAACGGCCGCAGATCCACGTGTCGGGGCTGCAGGCGATTCTTGATCAGAGTCGGCACGGTGGACAGCATCAGTGTCGGCTGGGCGATGTAGTTGCGAGGCTGCTGCCGGATCAGTTTGGCGAACTGCTTTCGGGTTGCAGCGCTGGCCTTGGGGCCGACCATCAGACCGTAGCCGCCGGATTCATTGGCAGGCTTCACCACCAGCTTGTCCAGATTGTCGAGTACATGGGCGCGCTGTTCAGCCTCCATGCACAGATAGGTGGGCACGTTGGGCAGGATGGGCTCTTCGTTCAGGTAGTAGCGGATGAAATCCGGCACGAATGCATACACGACCTTGTCGTCGGCGACGCCGGCACCGGGGGCATTGGCGATGGCGACCTTGCCGGCGCGCCAGGCTCGCACAATGCCCGGGACCCCCAGAGTGGAATCCTTGCGGAATACTTCGGGGTCAAGGAATTCATCGTCGATCCGGCGATAGATGACATGCACCCTCTGCGGTCCGAATACGGTTTTCTTGTAGACGCAGTTGTCATCGCCGACAAACAGGTCCTGACCCTCAACCAGGTCGGCGCCCATTTGCCGTGCCAGATAGCTGTGCTCGAAATAGGCGCTGTTGTAGATGCCGGGCGTGAGCACGGCCACCGAGGGCCGCGCCGCATCTTCCGGGGCCAGTGACATCAAGGTATCCAGCAACTGGCTTGGGTAGTCATTGACGGGCAGGATGTTCTGGTTCTGGAACAGCTCCGGGAACACCCGCTTCATGACGTGGCGGTTCTCCAGCATGTAGGACACGCCGGACGGAACCCGCAGATTATCTTCCAGAACGTAGATGGTGCCATCGCCGTCGCGCACCAGATCGGTGCCGCAGATATGTGCCCATGTCTCAAAAGGGGGCGAGATGCCACGGCATTGGGGCCGGAAATTCTTCGAGTCCGCCAGGATGGAGGCCGGTATGACCCCATCAGCGATGATCTGCTGCTCGTGATAGCAGTCATGGATAAAGCAGTTGAGCGCTCGAAGCCGCTGCTTCAGACCCGCGTTGACGTAATCCCATTCCAGCTTCGGGATGATCCTTGGCACCGGGTCAAAGGGCCAGGCCCGGTCGATGTTTTCGCCGTCACTGTAGACGGTGAAGGTGATACCCATGGTGCGTATCGCGGCATCCACCGCGGCCACCCGGCGCTTCAGCTCCCGCGGCGACATGGCCTGCAGGTAGGTAATCAAATCCGCCGCCACCGGCCGCGGTTGATCCGTATGGTCCAGCAGCTCATCGAAGAATTGCTCCTGACCAGTCTGCCCGGTGGATTCAATCATCTCGATGCGCTCCTCGCAGTGGCGGTTATCAAGCAAACGCGAACACGGTCATCGGTCAACGTCTTCTCGAAAGTGGCTGCAAGGCTCGCGCCATGGAATCAGCCCGCGTTCAGGCAGGCCGCTACCGCTTCCCAGCGCACGGTCCTTGAGATCGGTATCCGGTGTCATGAGCCGGCGTCTCCGTCCGATCCGGCAGCGGTGATGCCCGTCCCTGGAAACTGCCGGGTACCGGGAGTGTCGGATCAACCAGCAAAGCCGCGTCCATCAGGCTTGCTCCCGAATGCCCGCATGCAAACCATATAAGGCAGGATAAGCTCATGCTTCAGCCGCTGCCCCCCGGTCATTTCACCGAGACCTACCTCGACGATCAGGCATTGACTGCGCAGTTGCGGCAGTGGGCCGAGGCCTACCCGGAAGTGGTCCGGTTACGGAGCCTGGCGACAACGCCTGAAGGCCGTGATGTCTGGCTGCTGATCATTGGCCCGGATCCGGACCGGACGCGCCCCGGGGTCTGGATTGACGGTAATATGCATGGTGCCGAACTGGCGGGTTCAAGTGTCGCGCTGGCGATTGCCGAGGCGGCCATTGGTCTGCACCATCCGCGGGCAGAGTCGGATTTCCCGCTTCCCGAACACCGCCGGGTCTGGCTGCAGGAGGTGCTGTTCTACATCTGCCCGAGGATGTCGCCTGACGGTGCCGAGCGCGTCATGCAAACCGGCAGTTTCATTCGCTCCGCACCACGTCGTGCGGCCCACGCACAACAGGATCCGCGTTGGGAACCGGAGGATCTTGACGGCACCGGCTGGTGTCGGTTGCTGCGCATTGAAGACCCTGCCGGAGATTTCGTGGCTGCCGGCGAGCATCCCGGGCTGATGCTGCCGCGCGAAGTCGATGACCCACCACCCTATTACCGGCTCTACCCTGAAGGCCTGATCGAGAACTGGGACGGTGAGACCGTACCCCAGCCCAGCGGACTCGAAGGTGTTACCGACTTCAATCGGAATTTCCCCTGGAGCTGGCAGCCGGAGCCGGAACAGATTGGTGCCGGCGACTACGCCGGGTCCGAACCGGAAACGCGGGCCGTCATCGATTTTGCCGTCCAGCACCCCAATCTCTATGCATGGCTCAATCTGCACACCTTTGGCGGGGTCTTTATCCGGCCCCGTATCGATGTGCCAGACAGCCGCATGAATCAGGCGGATCTGGCGCTCTACCGGCAGCTGGAAGCGTGGGCTGAGGCCACCATCGGCTACCCCACGGTGAGCGGTTTCGAGCAGTTCACCTACGAGCCCGAGAAACCGCTGCACGGCGATCTGGTGGAGTTCGCCTATCACCAACGCGGTTGCCTGGCGGAGGTCTGCGAGCTCTGGGATCTGTTCCAGGAACTGGACCGACCACCGGCCAAACGCTTTGTCGATCATTATGCTGCGCTCAGCCGTGACGACATGCTGCGGTTCGCCGACTGGGATGCGGAACATAATGGTGGCCGGCTGTTTCGGGACTGGCAGCCCCTGCACCATCCGCAGCTCGGTCCGCTGGAGGTCGGCGGCCTCAATCCGCTGGTCGGGGTCTGGAATCCACCGCTGGAGCGGCTGGCCGAAATCTGTCGACAGATGACCGAGTACTGGTTCCATGTCGCCGCGCTACTGCCGCGGCTGGAGCTGGCCGAGGCCGGGGTCGAAACGATCGCGCCGGGCATGCACCGTGTTTCCATCCGCCTGCGTAACCTCGGATATCTGTCTACTGCGGGCATCAGCACCTGCCGGGACAGTCCCTGGAACGAACCAGTCCGGGCCGCGTTGGCATGCGATGGTTGCAGTCTGCAGGCCGGTGAGCATGAACGGAGAACATTGCCGCACCTGGATGGCTGGGGGCGCGGGCAGGGAGTCTGGTCGCACATGCCGTGGATGCAGCGCTCCCGCGGAAACGCCCACGAGGCCGTCGTGCGCTGGCTGGTGTGTGGCGAGGGTACTGTCGAGGTGCGGTGTGGTAACCCGCGTCTGGGCTGGCTGCATAGACGCTTGCCTCTGCCGGCCCATGATGGCGGCGGCTGAGAGCCTGACCCCCGTGTCGAAGGTCCGATAATGACCGCCGAGGTCTTCTCTTTTTGCACTGTGTACAATCTGACACTACGTCGAATCGTGAAGGAAAGGTAACGTGAATCGATCAGAAGGCTTTGCAATGGCTCGATGCAGCGGATTGTGCTTGTTCACTTCGGTTGCCTTGCTGTTGCTGCTGGCCGTCATGGGCCCTGCATCGATGGCAGTCGCGGAGGATCGGCCGCGCGTCATCGCCACCTTCAGCATCCTCGGTGATTTCGTTTCCGAGGTCGCCGGAGATGCCGTGGACCTGCATGTGCTGACGCCGCCCGGGGCCGAGGTGCACGAGTATGAATTGCGACCACGCGATTTCATGGCGCTGGAGCGGGCCGATCTGGTGTTCGCCAACGGCTATGATCTGGAGCAGTGGATGCCGCAGCTGGAAGCGACCGTGCAGCCAGGTACCCGGATCGTGTCTCTGGCCGAGACGATCAGCGCAGAAACCTTGCCCATTATCACAGGTGATCTCGAGGGTGCGCCCGATCCGCACCTGTGGATGGATCCGGCCCTCGCGGCGCTTTACGTGGATGCCATTGCCGAGGCCCTGGCGGACCGTCTCCCGGGGCAGGCGGACACTCTGCGCGCCAATGCCGACGCCTACATTGAAAACCTGGAAGCATTGCGCTGCGAGATGATGGCGGAACTGGAGGCTGTACCCGAAGATCAGCGCGTCCTGATTACCAGCGAGGCGGCATTTCTCTACTTTGCGCGGGCCTTTGATTTCCGCCATGACGGGATCTGGGGCACTAATTCCGAGTCCGAGGGAACACCGAGTCAGATCATGCGCATCCTCGACGTGATCGCCGGGCGGCAGCCGGCGGCGGTGTTCTGGGAGAGCACCATATCCAGCCGTTATGTAGAAGGGGTTGCCGAGGATTCCGGGGTCAAGGTGGCGGGCCCGCTATACGTGGATTCCGTGGGCGGTGCGGGTTCCGGCGTCGAGACCTATCTGCGCATGATGCGCCAGAATGCCGTCACAATCCGGAGTGCGCTGGCGGATGATTAACCATCCCCGGATCGCCGGTGGGACAGTCGAGGCGGCGGTATCCATCCGCGACCTCACCGTTGCCTATGACCGCGATCCGGTGCTTGCAGGGGTTGATCTGGACCTGCCGGCAGGACGGCTGATTACCGTCCTCGGGCCGAACGGGGCCGGCAAATCAACGCTGCTGCGCGTGCTTGCCGGCACCCTGAAACCGCTCCGCGGTGAGATCCGGATCAACGATCGGCCGATCGAAGAGGAACGACGCAAAAGCCGTATTGCCTACATGCCCCAGCAGGAGCAACTTGACTGGGATTTCCCGCTGTCGGTGCGCGACGTCGTTCTCTCCGGCCGCTACGGTCATATCCGTCAGCAGGGGGGATGGCAGCGTTTTCTGCCGCCTTCGCTGATCCGCGGCGATCATTATGCGGCGGTGCGCAGGGCGCTGCAGGACACCGACATGCTGGACCGCCAGCACGCATCGATTGACAGCCTCTCCGGCGGTCAGCGGAAACGCGTACTGCTGGCCCGGGCGCTGGTGCAGGAGGCGGACCTGCTGCTACTTGATGAGCCGCTGGCGGGTGTCGATGGCGCCAGTGAGGAACTGATCATGCGGGTGCTGCGGCAGACGCGCGACCAGGGTCACACGGTCCTGATGGTGACTCATGACATCATGGGTGCGCGCAAGAGCGCGGATCATGTGGTGTTGATCAACCGCCAGGTGGTGGGTCAGGGGCCGCCAGACGCCATGCTTGCCGATGACATGCTCGCCCGGGTTGCAACCATCAACTGGATCAAGCCGATGGCCGAAGATCATCCGGTGAGCCGTTGTGACGCCGCGGAAACGACGGGGCAGGGGGCATGAGCGAGCGCCTGTACGACATGGGTGTCGGCGTCGTCGATGCCTTCATCGGGCTGATGATGATCGGCGTCAATCTGCTGCCGGATGCTCTTGCCGAGTCCTTCCAGTACGCCTTCATGCAGCGCGCCCTGCTTACCGCCCTGGTCGTCGGTGGCATGTGTGGACTGTTGTCCAGCTACGTCATCCTGAAACGCTGGTCTCTGCTTGGGGATGCCATCTCTCATGCGGTTCTGCCCGGCGTGGCAATTGCCTATCTGTTGAATATCCCGTTTTTCATCGGCGCGCTGGTTACCGGTGCACTGACCTCGCTTGGCATCGGTGTCATTGAACGGCATACCCGGATCAAGGCCGACGCCGCCATGGGTTTGATGTTCACTGCGGCGTTTGCGCTGGGCATCGTCATCATCAGCCAGATCGCCACGTCGACGCATCTGATGCACATTCTCTTCGGCAATGTGCTGGGCGTGCGCTATCCGGCCCTGATGCTCACGTTGGCGGTGGGGCTGGTTTCGCTGCTGGTGGTCATCCTGTATTACAAGGAACTGATGCTCTACGTCTTCGACCCGGTGCAGGCCCGCTCGCTGGGGTTGAATACCTCGGTGATTCACTACGGTCTGATTCTGCTGCTTACCGTGGCAATCGTTGCCAGCCTGGAGACGGTGGGCATCATTCTGGTGGTGGCCATGCTGATCACGCCGGGTGCCACCGCCTATCTGCTGGTCAACAGTCTGCCGGCCATGATGGTCCTGGCTTCCGCAATCGGCATGCTATCGGCGGTTATTGGCCTGTCGTTGGCTGTACGTCTGGATGTTGCCTCTGGCGGTGCCATCGTGCTGGTGGTCACCGGCTTTTTCCTGCTGGCATTTCTGTTCGCGCCCCAGCGCGGTGTCATCGGTCGCTGGTTGCGGCGGCAACGCATTCCGCGTCCGGCCTGAGTGGTGAGCCCGGCACCTGGCCGGCTGCCGACGCAGTACCGCTCAGGCTCATGCAGAAGCATCCCGGCGAATTCTTTCCTGCAGGCCGCGCTTGCGGGATCAGGCAGAGGATGAGTGTGATGTTTCCCGACGGGTTTGAGGCAAGGCGCATCGATACCGATGGCGCGGAGATCCACTGCGTCCATGGTGGCGTGGGGCCTCCGTTGCTTTTGCTGCACGGGTATCCCCAGAACCACGTCATGTGGCACCGCGTGGCGCCGTTACTCAGTGGACAGTTTCATCTCGTCTGTCCGGATCTTCGCGGTTACGGCGATAGCAGCAAGCCCGATGGCGGCTGTGATCATGCCGCCTACTCGAAGCGGGCCATGGCATGGGACATGGTGGAACTGATGGCCAGCCTTGGTCACCAGCATTTCGCGGTGGCGGGCCATGACCGTGGCGCCCGGGTGACGCATCGCATGATGCTGGACCATCCGGCACGGATAAGCCGAGGCTGTGTCATGGATATCGCACCCACGTTGCACATGTTCGAAACCACCGATCAGGCCTTCGCCACCGGCTATTACCACTGGTTTTTCCTGATTCAGCCGGATGGTCTGCCGGAGCGCATGATCGGCGCTGACCCCGAGTATTACCTGCAGCAGAAGCTCAGTCGCTGGAGCGCGCCTGGGGCCCGATTCGATCCGGCTGCGGTGGATGACTACCTGCGCTGTTTCCGTCACCCCGACACCATTCACGCTTCTTGCGAGGATTACCGTGCTGCCGCCGGCATCGACCTCGAACACGATCGCGAGGATCGCGGACGCAGGCTTGCGCAACCGCTGCTGGTTCTCTGGGGGAAGCACGGTTTTGTCCACCGCACGTATGACGTGGCTGGGGTCTGGCGCCGCTATGCCAGCGATGTCGACGCGGTGGCGCTGGACGCAGGCCATTTCCTGCCTGAGGAAGCGCCGGCCGCCGTGGCATCGGAGATGTCACGGTTCTTCAGCGCCCCCTGTGGCGACCAAGCTCCCCCTGGTGGGCCCTGACCTCGCGCCTCATGCTGCCGCCGTGGCATTCACCCGGCGATCCGAGATCGGCATATGCAGCACGGTAGCCATCACGCCGAGACCGACGGCGAGCAGCCAGACTGTGTCGTAGCTGCCGGTGGTGTCGAAGATTCGGCCACCCATCCAGGCCCCGGCAAAGCTGCCGATCTGGTGGTTCAGGAACACGATGCCAAACAGGGTCGTCATGTAACGCGGACCGAAGATCTGCGCCACCAGGCCACTGGTGAGGGGGATCGTTCCCAGCCAGAGAAAGCCCATCGCGACGCTGAACATCAATGCCGACGCCGGGCTCAGCGGTAGCAACAGGAACACGGCAATAACGACGACACGTGCCGCGTACAGGCTGCTCAGCAATTGCGGCTTGCGGATGCGATCACCCAGCATCCCGAATACGAACGACCCAACGATATTGAACAGCCCGATCAGCGCCAGGGCGATGGCAGCGACCCGACCGGACAAGCCGGCATCCTCCAGATATGCGGGAAGATGCGTGGCGATGAACATCACGTGAAAGCCGCAGACGAAGAAGCCGGCGTTCAGCAGCCAGTAACCGCGATGTGTTCCCGCCTGGTGTAACGCCTGCATCATGCTCTGAGCAGGCGGAGCGCTGCCCGACGCCCTTGGCGTGGCTGCCGGAAAGCCGATGGCAACCAGTGCCAGCAGCACGCCCAGACCGGCCAGTCCCAGGAATGCGCCCTGCCAGCCCAGCCCGTCCAGCAGGCCGTGACTGATCGGCACCATGGCGAACATGCCCAGGGAACCGGCTGCGGTGACGATGCCGAAGGCGAGGCCACGGCGATCTTCCGGCACCACCTTTGCCACAGCGCCAAGCACCACGACAAACGTGGTCGCACTGAGGCCGGTACCGACAAGAAAGCCAAGACTCAGGTTCAGCGCAACGGCCGTGGTGGCCAGCGCCGTCAGGGCGAGACCCAGGGCGTATAGCGCGCCCCCGGCGCCAGCGACGATTCGGGAGCCATAGCGGTCGGCGAGCATGCCGACGCCGGGCTGCACCAGACCCCAGGCCAGATTCTGCAGGGCGATGGCCAGCGCGAAGACTTCCCGGTTGCCGCCCAGCTCGACACTGATCGCTGGCATGAAGATGCCGAAGGACTGGCGCATGCCCATGCTAAGCATGACCGCCAGGCAGGCGCAGATCAGGACAATCCATACGGTATGGCGAGGGTTGGTCACGGTGAAATCCTGGTCGGAAAGAGAGCCGACCCTACGACGCCTCTCCGATTCTGGCAATCGCCGTGCGGGGTGGCCCTTGATATCCCATCATGCTGGACCAACGTACTCGTCCACGCCGCTAAACCGATCATGGAGACCTTCAAACATGCCAGCACAGCAGGATCCGCTGTTTCAGCCCTTCACCCTGGGCGATCTGGAGTTGCCCAACCGGGTTCTCATGGCACCCCTGACCCGCTCCCGCGCCGCGCAACCGGGTGACGTGCCGGTCGCCATGAATGCGGAGTATTACCGGCAACGGGCCTCCGCCGGGCTGATCATCAGTGAGGCGACCCAGGTATCCCCCCAGGGCAAGGGCTATGCCTTCACGCCAGGCATTCACAGCGCCGAGCAGATTGCCGGCTGGCAATTGGTGACCGATGCCGTACACCAGGCCGGAGGACGTATACATCTGCAGCTGTGGCATGTGGGCCGGATCTCTCGGCCGGAACTGCAGCCTGACGGTGCGCTTCCGGTGGCGCCTTCCGCGATCGCGCCAGAGGGTGCCCAGACCTTCATCAGCGCCGAATCAGGCATGGTGGATGTGTTGGAACCACGTGCCCTGGGCATCGAGGAAATGCCGGGTATCGTCGAGCAGTTCCGTCAGGGCGCACGCAATGCGAAGCAGGCGGGTTTCGACGGCGTCGAGATTCATTGCGCCAATGGTTACCTGCTGGATCAGTTCATTCGGACCGGTAGCAACAAGCGCACCGATGCCTATGGCGGCAGCATCGAAAACCGCCTGCGTCTGCCACTGGAAGTGCTGGATGCCGTGCTGGAAGTCTGGTCACCGCAGCAGGTGGGCGTTCGGGTTAGTCCCACCGGCAGTTTCAACGACATGCGCGATGACGATCCGGTGTCGACCTTTGGCGCCTTTGCCCAGGCCGTCAACAAGCGCGGCATTGCCTATATCGAAGTGGTCGAGGATTCCTTCCAGGGCAATCACGCCGACGGCCGCCCGCAGCCGGTCATCGATGCCATAAGTTCAGCGTTTAGCGGGGCGTATATCGGTAACGGTGCCTATACGGCTGATGAAGCGCGGCAGCGTATCGAAGCAGGGCATTGCGATCTGGCGTCCTTTGGTCGGCTGTTCATCGCCAACCCGGATTTGCCGGAGCGCCTGCGTGCCAATGCCGAGCTGAACGAACCGGACTACGACACCTTCTACGGCGGGGACGAGCGCGGCTACACGGATTACCCGCCTCTGGACTCATCCAGCTGACGCAGGCTCCGCCGGAGGCGAAATGATCCGCGTCTGGCAGATCGCTTCCTTAAGTGTGATTGCTCAACAGGTTGTCCACGGAACCCCTCCGATGGATGCTGAGTTTGTCGACTTAGCAGCCCAAGCAGGAGAAGCCCCGTGGACATCCATCACAATGCCGTTCTCA
>SKGQ01000109.1 GCA_007117515.1 Ectothiorhodospiraceae bacterium
GAGCAGTTCAGCAAAGGCGCGCAGATCGAACTAAGCGCGCCTTTCGGCGACTTCCACCTGCACGAGGAGCGGGACACCCCGGTGGTGCTGGTTGCTGGCGGCGTCGGCATCACACCCTTGCTGTGCATGCTGAAGACGCTCGCCAGGACGAATCGGCAGGTGCTGCTCGTACACGGGGCGCGGAATCGTGGGGTGCAGCCATTTCGTGACGAAGTCGAGTCCGCCCGCCAGCAGAATCCGGACGGGATCCGCACCGCGTTCTTCCTGGAACAACCAAACGGCGAACTGGGCCGCGACGAGAAGCCGGGGCAGGTCGATCTCGACCGCGTGGACCTACCCGCCCCTGAGAGCAAGGCGGACTATTACCTGTGCGGACCATTGCCTTTCATCCGCCTGCACCGGGAGACGCTTCGCGCCCGCGGCGTAGCCGAGGAGAACATCCATTATGAGGTGTTCGGATCTGACGTACTCGAAGCCTGAACAAAAAGGCGATTCAAGGGGCGGAATCCGGTGGCTACTGTGAGAAACTCAAGCACTTCGCCACCGGAAACCGCCTGAACCATGCGCCTCACCCGATACACCGACTATGCGCTGCGCGTCCTGATCTACCTGGCAGTCCGCGAGAGCGACCAGGATCGCGCCACGATCAGCGAGATCGCCGAACGCTACGGGATTTCGCGCAATCACGTCATGAAAGTGGTGCACCAGCTCGGACGACTGGGCTACATCGAAACGCTGCGGGGCAAGGGCGGCGGCCTGCGGCTGTGCCAGCAAACCACTGCCATCAACGTCGGCGCACTGGTACGGCAGACGGAAAACGACCTGGACATCGTCGAATGTTTCAACCCGGCCGGGACATGCCCGCTTTCACCGGACTGCCGCCTGCGCGGGATCCTCGGCGAGGCTCTGGACGCATTCCTGACGGTGCTGGACGGCTACACCCTGGCTGACCTCGTCAGCAACCGCAGCAGCTTACAGACCATGCTCTGCCTGCCGACAGTGACGCCAACACGCGGCTCTGCGCAATAAGAAAGCCGCCGGACGGTCCTTCCGGCGGCTTTCTTCAATTTGGTAGGCGCGATTGGACTCGAACCAACGACCCCCACCATGTCAAGGTGGTGCTCTAACCAGCTGAGCTACGCGCCTGTCGTCTGTGAGCGCGGTAGTGTACATCGATCGCCGACGTGGTCAACAACAACGCGCGAGATGTCATTCCGACGCCATGGCCCGAGCGGGGCAACCTGCAATGCGGCAGTTGCGGGGCTGCTGACGGCGTGATTGAGTCCGACTACTCCGGAGGAAACCCTGATCGATTCACCGAGATGCCCATGGACCCTTACTCACCGCTCATTCTCGTCATTCTTGGACTGGCCCTGCTGGCGGTCGACATCCTGCTCCTGGGTGGCGCCAGTATCATCCTGCCCATCGTGGCCATTGGCGTATTGGCTGCCGCCGGTGCCGGTGCGTTCGGTCTGACGACGACTGGGCAGATCGCGGCGGGAGCCATCGGTTCCCTGGTCGCCGTGCCATTGGTGGTGCTGATCTCACGGCGTCTGCGCCGGAGGGGCAAGGAACCGAGCGATGATCAGCGCTTGCTGGAAGACACCTTCACCATAACGCTGCGCGGGGACCGGCCGGGCATCTCGCATCGCGCGGACTTTTTCCCGGCTCGCCACGTCCGCGGCGACCGGCTCCAGAGAGGTCAGCGCGTGCGGGTGATCCGGATAGAGGGTGTTACAGCTCTGGTCGATGACGCGGACGACGCCAACGGCGCATGATGGCGACCGCGCGACAACGCCTGTCGGACGTATGTGCTGTGCTGGCCGGACACACGCGCGCATTACCCCAGGACGTCAATCAGCAAGAGGGATCATGACCGGCAGCGATGAGCCCTTCCGGCCCGACAGCATCAAACCGGGCCTTGCGGTCCTCCATGGCAATCGCCTGGAAACCCTGCGCACGCTGGCCATTGAATGGCTTCGTACGCATCCCCTGTCACCGCTGGAATCCGAGACCGTCCTGGTGCAGTCCAATGGCATGGCTCAGTGGCTGAAACTGGCCCTGGCCGCGCCGGAACGTGGCGCGGAACCAGGTTGCGGCATCGCCGCCGCGCAGCGCTTCCTGCTGCCCCAGTCGTTTCTCTGGCAGGCCTACCGCTATGTCCTCGGCACCGAGGCCGTGCCGGAAACCTCGCCCTTCGAAAAGCAACGCCTGCAGTGGCGCATCTACCGTCTGCTGCCCGGGCTGCTGAACACGAATCCCGACACTTTCGCGCCGCTGGTCCGCTTTCTCGACACCGATCAGAACAATCGCAAGCGCCACCAGCTGGCCCGCCGCCTGGCGGACCTGTTCGACCAGTATCAGGTTTACCGCGCCGACTGGCTGGCGGACTGGCTGGCGGAGCGGGATCAACTGACAGACGCCCGTGGGAACGCAAAGCCGCTAGCCGCCGACCTGCGCTGGCAGGCGGCGCTGTGGCGGGCCCTGCATGCGGACGCCGGCGAGGCGGCACGGCTGCTCTCCCGACCCGGCATCCAGGAGCGATTCCTTCGGACCCTGGATCAGGCGGCATGCGGCGAATTCCCGGAGCTACCCCGTCGCATCCTGGTGTTCGGCATCACCTCCCTGCCGCGGCCGGTGCTGGATGCCCTGCATGCCCTGGCCCGCCACTGCCAGATCCTGCAAC
>SKGQ01000056.1 GCA_007117515.1 Ectothiorhodospiraceae bacterium
AGGTGAAATCCCAGCTCTCGTGCACCTCCGGGTGACCGTCCGTCAGCTCCGTGGCCGGCAACCAGACCGGGATATGACCGATGCCCACGAGGCTGGGGATCATTGCCGCATTACTCACCGGTACGAGCCGCGGATCCATCGCCGCCAGCATCAGGCCGAACTGGTCCATCGCAAGCAACGCCATGCGATGCGCCACGTCTTCACTGAACTCCCAGAAATCCTGCGCCTCGCGCACCGCATTGGCGAACATGCCTCCGCCTGGCACGATTACCGCATCCGGGCAACGGCTGGCGACACCAAGCCAGGCCCGCAACCAGGGACCCTGCATCAGGCTACCGCCGAGTTTAATCACGCGCATTGCCGACCTCCCGCAGTGCCAGCATCTGCATCAACGTGTCCGCACGCTCACTGGTTTCGGCGTAACTGTCCTCCGCCGCCGACTCCTCGGTCAGATTGCCCGCAGCCGAGAAGCGCAGCTTGCCGCGCGTATGCACCAGGGTGTGCACGGCGACATTGAGATCCATGTGGCCATTACCACCCAGATAACCGATGGCGCCACTGCAGATGCCGCGACCACAGGGCTCGACCTCGTCGATTATCTGCATGGCTTGCTGGCGCGGCGTACCAGTTGTGGAGGCGCCCGGGAAGCAGACCCGCAGCGCGTCCAGCGCATTGTAAGGTGCGTCCAGTTCACCGCTGAGACGGTTGATGAGATGATGCACGTGTGCCGAGCTCTCGAGCCGGTGGCGCTCCAGGACCCGGACCGTGCCCTGCCGGCAGAAGCGGCTCAGATCCTGCTGCATGAGCTGGATGAGGGCATCACTGGCGGCCTTCTCGCCGGTGTCCTGAAGCAGTCGCCGCATCAGATCGGCATCACTCAGGGCATCGCGGGATCGGCTGCGTGCCGCGCCCACCGGGCTGGCCTCCACTCGACCCTCGTGCACGCGCAGGAAGCGCTCCGGCGAATTGCTGAGCACCGTGCAGTCCGGCAACCGCAGAAAGGCCCCAAAGGCCGCCGGGTTCAGCATGCGCAGCCGCTTGTAACCGTTCCATGGGTCGCCGGAGGTATTAACGTCAAAGCGCCTGGACAGCGTCACCTGGCGACAGTCGCCCGCCTGCAGGTGGTCCATCATGCGGTCAAAGCAGCGCCGATAAGCAGTTTCATCCAGGTTGGATTGCAGCCCGGGGGAGACCCGTAGCCGGTGCCGCCGACGGGATTTCTCCGGCGGTGGCTGACTGAACAGGGCAATCAGCTCGGGCCACATATTCGTTGTGTCATGGCTCTGGCCCTGGCTGGCGAGCCAGGCCTGGCGTTCCTGGTGATCAATGACCACAACCCAGTCATACAGTCCGACCGCCATTTCGGGCAGGCCCTCGGCGAGGCTTGCAGCGCCATGCCGCCCCTCCAACCGGTGTGCGAGATCGTAGGCAAAATAGCCCAGGCAGCCGCCGGCGAGTGGCAGGAAGTCAGGCGTCTCCACCATCGGTCCGAGTTCGCGGGCAAGCAATTCCAGTGGATCCGCTGAGGACAGCACGGATTCCCGCTCACGACGAATCTCGGTCAAGCGGCCCCGGGTCATCAGCACCGTCATGGGATTCGCGGCGATGATGTCGTAGCGACCGTGGCGGCGACTCGCCGGCCCGCTGTCAAGAAACACGGACCAGGGCCAGTGCGCCACCGCCTCGAACAGACGCGAGCCTTCCTCCGCGTAGGGCAGGCTGCCGATGCGGATTGCCCTACTCACAGACCTGCTCCCGCAGCATGGCCACCGCGATGGCCGGCGCGAAATTGGCCAGATCCATCTCCCGATCCAGGGCCTCGATGGCGCAGACCTGCTCGAAGTCATCGCAGCGGCGACCAAGTTGTTGCGCCAATTGATGAACCAGGAAACGGCCGCTACCGGCAGCGACCAGCCGTGCCGAACGGTTACCGTCAACTTTGTCCAGTGCGCGGCTCAGGCCCTGCAACTGCTGACGCCGAAGCTGACGCGCCATAGCCCGCGCACCGTCCAGACCGGCTTGCTGGAAATCCAGCCCGACCATGCGCAGCAGACGACGGGCGCTGCCCTCCACCGTCGCCGGCCCACCGTCGGCGGTAGACCAGGGATCGGCATCGAGTCCGATCTCACCCGTCAACCGGTAGACGTCAGCGGCGGTGGCAAACAACTCGGCGATCAAGGGCACCTGACGCCGGCCCATGCGCACCGAGCGGGCCATGGCCATGACCGGTGTGCGCAGCACTCCCGCATAGACCAGTTCTCCGGATACCAGGCGCTCGTGGTCGCTGAGCCCCTGGTGGCAGACCTCGGCGTCCCGCACCGGAATGATGTCGCTGGTGGTACTGCCCACGTCCACGAGCACGCCATCGCCGCCGGCCAGGGCCAGCAACCTTGCACTTCCGTGCCAGTTGGCGGAGGCGACACTGGTCGGGTTCTCACGGGCCGCAGCCGGAGACAACAGGCCGCTGGGCCCCCCATACACGGTCAGCGGGCCCAGCAGGCGGGCCACAACCACATCGAGTATCTGCTGCACGCCGGTGGTACGGTCAGGAAAAAGATCCACCAGTTCGCCGGTCAGAGTCACGGCATGGCGGGTCTTCGTCGGCCAGTCCAGTCGCTGACGGGCCTGACCCAGGGCCTGCTCCAGCCGGTCCAGGCCGCGCCATAGCGGGCAAGCAAGCTGCAGCGTTGCTTGCACCACACCGTCGGTGAGAACACTGAGCTTCAGGTTGGCGCCGCCAATATCCCAGCCGACCACGGTGCTCATGGCGCCCCCTCCTGCCCGCAAGGCACCGCGACACGGGACTGGAACAAGGCCGACAGGTGGGTGCCAAGCCCGATACCGGTGGCGGCTCGCAGCCCAGCGAACGACGTGGTCGGACGGGGATTCACTTCCAGCACGGTCAACTGACCGTCGGCATCCAGAAAATCCACACCGACCAGGCCGAACAGGCCTGGAATCGCGGCGTGAATCGCTGCGGCCAGCTGCCGGTGCTGAGGCTGCACGGGCCTGCCTGCGACACGGCTGCCGTTGTAGCGGAAGGTCTCGCCATCGCCGCTGATCCGCTGCTCATTGCAGCTCAGCACCGTCACGCCGTCATCCATGCAGAGCAGGCACAGACTGCAGGACTGTCCCGGCAGGACCGGCTGCAGCACCTGTCCTGCGGGTATGACAGCCGGCGCCGCGGGCAGCAGGCGGATACCGTCACAATCGACGCCGTCGTCCGGCTTCAGCAGGCAGGGCCCCCATGGCTCGGGCAGCGAGTCCCCAGCCGCCCAGGTCGGGACCACGGCAACGCCTGCCTGCCGCAACACCCGGGCCGTGCGGGATTTGCTGCCGGCAACACGAACCGCCGATACCGAGCTGCCCAGCACGCAGCGGCCGGCCGCCTCAAGACCTGCGGTCATCTTTGCCAGTGCCCCGACGCTCTCCGGAGCGATCGGCACCACGGCGTCGGCAGCGGCCGTCGCCCGGTGCCAGAAATCGACCGTCGACTCGCCCGACGCCGGCAGAACCCGGTAGGCAGCGGGAACCGCATCGGCCAGCTCTGCGGTCACAGCCACACGAGGCTCTAGACCGGGCACGGCAATGCTATCCTCGAGCAGCGCCATGACCATCTGCCTGGCCTCCGGCGCCAACCGTCGCGCCAGATCGGGATCTTCGGTGCCACCGGCAAATACATACTCGAGAATCGCGAGCCGCATATGTCAGCCCCCCTCCAAATCATTCCGGCGGTGGACCTGATGGGCGGTCGGGTGGTGCGCGCCGCCGGCGGGCGACGCGAGCACTATCGGCCGCTCGACTGCGCGTTGGTTGGCGACAGCAAACCGGCCCACGTGCTGACCGCGCTGCGCGAGTTGCATCCCTTCGAGACGCTTTATCTGGCGGATCTGGACGCGATCACCGGCGTCGGCAACCAACGGCAGCTGGTTTCGGAACTGGCCCGCGACTGGCCCGGTACCGTCTGGCTGGACGCCGGACCCTTGGGCGCACCGGAGGGTGTGCGACCGGTGCTGGGCAGCGAGGCCTTTTCCAGTCTTGCTGCGCTCCGGGCCGCACTCGCCAAAACTCAACATCCGGTGCTGTCGCTGGACCGGTGCGGCAACAAAGCCCTGGGCCCGGATGCCCTGGAGCAGGCCACCGCGAACTGGCCCCGGGACCTGATCCTGATGGATCTGAAGCGGGTGGGCAGCGGCAGTGGCCCCGATCTGGCGCGCCTGGCAAGCCTGCGCCGCCGCGCACCGGGTCACCGCTTCCATCTTGCCGGCGGCATCCGCGACCATGCCGATCTGCAGGCCGCGCGCGAAGCCGGCGCCGCTGGCGTGTTGCTGGCCTCGGTGCTCTGGGATCGCCGACTTGATCCGGATCGCCTGACAGCGATCTGCGCGGGGCAGGCTGAGTGACGTCCGGCACCGGGTCATGGCCGCGCCCTCCCGGCGGCGGCGTCCCGCGTGGTCTGCCGATCTGCTCCGGGATCGGGCTCCAGCAGCAGGCCGCAGATGGTGGCCACCGTCAGATCGGCGCAGGTGCCGGGGTTGATGCCCTGGGCATGCAACTCCCGATCAAAGGTCAGCAACTGCCCGCGCAGCCGCCGCGGATCGTCGCTGGCGGCAACGGCGTCGGCCAGGGGTGCCGCCTGCTCCATCAGCCATCGGGCGGTCTGCGCCCCCTGCCGACGCAGGGTATGGCTGTCCGGTGCTTCCGCCAGGTAACCCAGATACAAGGCCGTCGTGGCCCAGCTCAGTGACTGCCAGCGACGCCAGTCACCGGCCAGCGTCTCCCTTCTGGCACCAAGCAGATCCCGAAAACCGTCCACATACTGGGCGGCAATCCGATCCCGATGTGCGGCCTCAGCCATGACCTCAAGCACCGAGGCCTCCACCGGATCACGTACATCATGCTTCGGTGCATCACCAAGCCCCCCGGGGGCGGCGATACGAATCGCCTGGTACAGATTCTCGGTATCGGCAAGGTCCGCGTTCTGCAGCACGGTCATCACTGCCTTCCGCAGACCCTGTCCTGCGCGGCGCTGCTGCGCAGCCATCAACAAGGGTGCACAGAGCAGCAGGATGCCAAGATTGGTGTTGCAGCCCACCGCGTCACGGGTGGCACTGGCGGCGTCACGCAGGCGCTGGCCGAGCGGCGCCTGCGGCACACAGAGGGCCACCGCCGACAGCCGTGCACTGAGTAGAAAGTCGCGGCCGCTCATGCCATGGCCAGGACGGCTGGCCGCCACATTGCCTGGCTTCAGCGCCCGCAGGTCCATGCAGCAGGCCCAGCGGAAGGCCCGCTCAGGCGCCATCGCCGCCGGTAATGCGGCGGCGCTCATGACACGACCTCTAGGGCAGGACGGCCCAGCCGGCGGCGCAGCAAATCGTCGGCCAGGAGTTGGGCGATATCCGTCTCCACCACGGTCTGCAGACCCCGCCAGGCGGGTACGGAGTTGACCTCCAGCACATGAATCCGGCCGTCACGATCGCGAATCAGATCGACGCCGCCGTAATCCATGTCGAGCACGGCAACGGCCCGCTCCGCCGGTTCGGCCAGTTCCGGCGCCAGCGGTGCCGAGCGCACCTCACCGCCGCGGGCGACGTTGCTGATCCAGTCCAGGCCGATACGCTGCATGGCTGCCACCGCGCGGCCGCCGGCCACCAGCACGCGCCAGTCACGCCCGCGGATACTGCCGGTGTCCACATAACGCTGCAGGTAATACACGCCCTGACAGGCCGCGGCCGACGGCAGTTCGCCGGCACGCTCCAGGCGCTGAACACCCTCGCCCTGAGCGCCGAAAACCGGTTTGATCACCACACGATGTCCGGCGGCAAACTCCCGCGCGAGGATGGATTCCGCTTCATCCCGGTTGCCGCAGACCCAGGTCGGCGGGGTGTTGATGCCGTCACGGGCCAGCAGGGCGCTGGTCAGGGCCTTGTCCACGCTGCGCTCGATGGCCCGCCCGTCGTTGTAAACGGGTACGCCCAGCGCCTGCAGGATGTGCAGGATATTCAGGTGGAACACCACCTGCTCCAGGCTGCCTCCGGGAATGCCCCGCACGAAGACCGCATCCGGCAGACGCCCGCCGAAGCCAGGCAGACGCACACCGCCTGGCAGGCGGGTATCAATCACGCAGTCCTGCAACTGCAGCCAGGGCGCATCACAGCCGCGGCGGCGGAAGGCGTCGCGCAATCGCGCGCCGTGCCATCCGGGCGTGTCGGTAACAATGGCGACTGTGGTACCCATGGCCCTGGCAGCCCCTACTTACCGTCCAGTGCCCGCGTCAGCGCATCCTCGTCGACCCGCCCGGCGACGAAGCGCTTGCCGCTGGGCAGGGCATTGACGACGATACGCGCCGGGCTGAACAGATTCGGGTCCATCTTGTAGAAATCGAACTCGAACTTTTTCAACAGCTCGGCGAACGGTGTGCCGTAGTCCTTCGACACCTGACTCGGCATCTCCAGCGCCAGCTTCTCGGCCTCGGTATCGTCGGCATCTACCTGCAGCACCACGGTGCCGCCGAAGATGATGGCGTCATTGGTACGACCCATGGCCTTGAGGAAGTCACCACCGGCCGGCGGCAACGGTGCCCAGCCCATGCCGTCAATCACCTTGCCCAGGTCGAAGCCCAGGGTATGCACCTTGTGCAACGCCACCTCCAGCACCCGTCCGACAACCTGGGTGATGCCGGCCAGGCTCTGCGTCGGCGTCAGGATGATGGTGAGTTCCTCGGCGCTGGACAGACCACAATCGGCCACGATGTTCTCCAGCAGCGCGTCCGGCGGCACCTGATCGACCTCCAGCACCAGGCTGGTCCGACCACTGCGGTCGCGGTAGGCGAGTTCCTCGAACAGCGGCTCCTTCCGCGCCAGGGCGCGCGCCGGCCCGGAGCCCAGTGCCATGAACTTGGTCTCCTTGTGCGACAGGCTCCAGCCGGCGTATTGACTGGCCAGACAGGCCAGTACCGGATTCGCGCTGTGGACGCTGATCGCCATCGGCCAGTCCGCGATGCCGGAGCCGCCGTGAACGCTCACGCGTCCCTGACCGCCCATGCAGATTTCGGTAATCAGACGGCCGGCTTCAAGGCCGCCCCAGTTGTCGATACCCGCGTCGATCAGGGTCACGCCGCTGCTGCTGCGGCTGACACCAAGCCGGAAATCGTTGGCATTTTCAGTGAGCTGGCGCACGATGCGGTCGGCGCCATCGCTGATACTTGGTGCGTTGGAAAGGCTTGTGAGTGACACCTCGGTTCGTCCCCTCTATTGATGAGCTTAAATCAGTTGTCGGTTCTGGCCGCCCAGCAGGGCGCACCACCAGGGCCGGCGCGGTTCACGCAGGGCCTGCAGAATCTGCTGCTCGAGCGCCTCCAGCCGTTGGCAGCAGGCCTCGAAATCATCATCGGTCGCGTGCACGGTACAGACCGGCGCACCCGCCATGACGCGGCTTCCCGGAGAAGGCCGATCGGAAGCCCAGGCCGGCCAGTCCAGGCCGCGCGGCACCGTCAGCGAATGCGGCGCATAGACAACCCGATAACCGCGCTGCGCCAGCTGGGACGGCGGCTCCGGCAGCAGGCCTCGAACCGCCTGCAGATGCCAGTGAAACAGCCCCTCGGGAAGCGCGGCATCATACAGATCCAGACTGGCGCACGGGCGACCATTGATCTCGATCAGCCAGAGCCGCTGGCCGTCATCGATGCAATCGATGCCGTTCAGTCCTCGCAACCCCGCCCGGGCAGTCAGCGCATCAAGCAACATACGCAGTCGACCCAGTTGCGTGGTGGTCAGATCGTTACGGTTTGCCGCGCCACCATGCAGAAATCCTCCCCCTTCACTGTTATCCGGCCGGCACCACTGCTGATGCACGCCCAGCAGGCAGGCACGATTGCCGTCACCAAGGAACAGCGCCGACAGGGACACGCCCCGAATCCGACGCTGATAAACCTCATTGGGGCCTGCGGCGCCAACGATAGCCGGCTGTACGCCACTTCCCCCGCTTCCTGCCAACGGCTTGATCAACCAGTGCTCGGCGGCGTCAGGTCGTGCCGTCCGCGTTTCCGGGAACAACACCGGTCCGCCATCAAGCCAGGCCGCCAGGCATTCCGGGCGTTGCACCGCCGCCAGTACCGCCGGCTGATTGCCGCAGACCGGCACCTCGGGCGCTAGGCTGTCCAGCAGGTGCGGCAGCATTTCCAGACCACTGCCATAGACCAGACCAGCGGGCCGATGCCGTGCAGCGGCAGCGGACAGTCGTTCGGCCAGACCCGACGGATCAATGGCGCCTGCACGAAGCGGCAGAGGCACGAAAACACTGGCTGCTGCCCGCGTATCGTCATCACCGAAGGCATCCATGGCGATGACCCGATAGCCAGCAGCCGCGGCCGACTGCACCAGGCCGCGCACACTGGTGCCGACGATCAGGTAAGGCGCGTCCCGGCGGCCGTCAGCGGCCTGGTCCCGACCCACGCGCTAGCTGGAGGCCAGACGCTGGGCCTGCTCCACCAGCACCTCGGCACCCGTGTTCCGACCCTGGCAGATCACGAACTCCAGATCCGGCGCCTGCTTGCGCAACTGTTCGTGATACCGCTCGGCGCTGCCGGCATCAGGCAGCACAACGAATCCGGTGGGCCCCCAGGAACTCTGCCCCGCTGGCAAGCCCTCGGCCGCCGCCTGCTCCAGCAGCGCCGCAACCAAAGGGCTGGAGAATCGGCCCTGCTGCGCCTGCGCGAAGTGGTCGCCCACCGCAGTCTGCAAACACCAGATCGCCTTGGCGAACGCGGCCAGATCCTGTTCCTGAATTGCCGGCAGCAGTTGCATCAGTGCGACCCGACACAGATGCGCTGCGATATCGGCGGGGAATTCGGGTAGATCCCTGAACGCCTGCAACTCCGCCGCGCCATGCAGGCCGCGCTCGGTCCGGTCGATGATCAGCAGCACCCGCCAGTCACCTGGAAACATCAGGCGCGACAGCAGCGGTGGTGGCCGATCAGACTCGCCACGGCCACCGTCCAGCAGAAAACCGCCGTGATCGAAGGCGCCGACTCCGATCCCCGAACGCGCGCCGCGATCCAACTGATGAGCGACCCGGCCCGTGTCCCAGTCGAGCCCGTAAAGGCGGCTGATCGCAACCCCGACCGCAAGGGCCAGCTGGGTGCCGGAACCAAGGCCCGCATGCTCGGGGATCATTGATTCGAAATGCAGCCGAATGCCCCCTGAGAAACCCAGCCGCGCGAGCATCTGTGCGGCGACGCGCGGTGCCCGCTCAGGCGCATTGCCCCGCACCAGGATGTCGCCATGAGGCTCTGCAGAAAGTGCGGTACACACCGGGTCCAGAGCCAGGCCGACACTGCCAAAACGGCGTCCGAGCCCCCCATGGAGGTCAAGGAACCCCATGTGCAGGCGGGCCGGCGCATGAACCCGAACCCGTGCGATCTGAGCCTTTGATGAATACATGTTCATGCTGGTCTGGCTGCAACCCCTGTGCCAGCAACTCGCGGGAGCAAGGCCGAGGGGCACCCGAAGCCCCGACCATTTTCCATCAAAGGGCATGGTCAGTCGGCAGCGATTATCGAATTACGACGACAGTCGCAGCGCGCACGGCAGACCGTGTCGGAAAGGAATGCAGGGTATCGATGGCGGCTCCGCGCCATCCGGAAGCCATCACGATTCTGTCTTAATTCATGCACAGTCTGTTCAGAGCCACCTTTGCCAGACAGGACCAGGCCCTGTTCTGCTGCGCAACATGACAGCGAATCGGCATTGATGATTAAATGCCAGGTCACCCGGTGGCGATAAGCGTCCGTTTTCAGAAAAGTCGCGGCAACCGAGCCAGAGCAGATTCCAACACTTTCCCGATCCGGAGATTTCGGACTTGGACAACGTACGCAATGTGCCCTGCCCGTTTTGCGGATTGGGTTGCGACGATCTTGCACTGCGCGCCACCGATGCCGCCTTTGCCGTGGAGCAAGGTGCGTGCCCGCGCAGCCGCGCCGGGTTTGGCCAGGCCCAGCCCGCGGCCGAGCCTCGCATCGGTGACTCCGTCGTTGAATTCGGCGCAGCCGTCGCCAAGGCAGCAAGCCTGTTGGGCGAGGCCCGTGAGCCGTTGTTGACCGGACTCGCAACCGACGTTGCTGGCAGCCGCTCCGCACTGAAGCTCGCGCACCGCACTCAGGCAGCCATGGACCACCTGCACGGCATCGGTGG
>SKGQ01000193.1 GCA_007117515.1 Ectothiorhodospiraceae bacterium
CAGGAGGCGTTGGAAACCAGTCGTGCGTCAGCCGGGATCGCGTGCTCATTGACCCCAACGACCACGGTAATGTCGGTGTCCTCGCGGGTGTTCATCGGCTGCGACAGCAGCAGTCGGGGGCAACCCGATGCCAGGTATCGCTCGGCGGTGCCGCGATCGCCAAAACTGCCGGAGCACTCCAGCAGCAGATCGATCTCCAGCGACTCCCAGTCCACGGCCTCGGGCTCGGCGGCATGGAACACGGTGATCCGCCGACCATTCACCAGCAGCCCCTCGCCGTCCTCCTCCACCCGGCCGGGAAACCGACCATGGGTGGAGTCAAACTGGCTCAGGTAAGCCATGCTGGCCAGATCCTGGGGTTCATTGATTGCCACCACCCGAATCCGCTCCGCATCGCCGCGTTCGTGCAGAGCGCGCAACACGCAGCGGCCGATACGCCCGTAACCATTGATAGCGACGCGGAGCATACGCCGCAAATCAGCTCTGCAGCAGGGCCTTCGCCCGCTTCACGACATTCTCGGTGGTAAAGCCGAAGTGCTTGAACAGATCACCGGCCGGCGCCGACTCACCGTAGGTGGTCATGCCCACCACATCGCCGTCGAGGCCGACATACTTGCTCCACCAGTCGCGATGCGCAGCCTCGATCGCCAGCCGCTTGCTGACCGTCCGGGGCAGCACCGCCTCGCGATAGGCCGCATCCTGCTGCTCGAAGACCTCGGCACAGGGCATGGAGACGACGCGCACGCGGCGCCCCGCATCGGTCAGCTCCTGCCAGGCATTGACCGCAAGCTCCACCTCGGAGCCGGTGGCGATCAGCAGCAATTCCGGTTCGCCGTCACAATCGTTCAGCACGTAGCCGCCCTTCGCCACATTAGCGAGCTGCACTTCGTCGCGGGGCTGATGGGGCAGACCCTGCCGGGTCAGCACCAGCGACGTGGGACCATCCTCGCGCTCGACGCCAGCGCGCCAGGCGGCAACGGTTTCCACCACATCACAGGGCCGCCAGACGTGCATGTTCGGAATCAGGCGCAGGCTGGGCACATGCTCCACCGGCTGATGGGTCGGGCCATCTTCGCCCAGACCGATGGAATCATGGGTGTAGACCAGGACCACCCGCTGCTTCATCAGAGCCGCCATGCGCACGGCATTACGGGCGTAGTCGGAGAAAACCAGGAAGGTGCCACCGTAGGGCAACAGGCCGCGATGCAGGGCAACACCATTCATCACCGCGGTCATGCCGAATTCGCGCACACCATAGTGGATGTAGTTGCCACCGGCCTCGCTGGTGCTGATGGCCTTGGTACCGGACCAGTTGGTGTTATTGGAACCGGTCAGATCAGCCGAACCGCCGAGAAATTCCGGCAGCACCGGGCCGAAGCCTTCGATCACGGCCTGCGACGCCTTGCGGGTCGCAACCTTCTCGGCCTTCTCGTTGGCTTCACGCAGCAACTTGTCGGCGGCGGCGGCGAAGTCTGCCGGCAGCTCACCGCGCATGCGCCGCTGGAACTCGGCCGCCAGTTCCGGGTGTGCCTTCTCGTACGCGGCAAAGGCCTCGTTCCAGGCATCCTCGGCCGCCTTGCCGGCTTCGACGGCATTCCAGCCGTCGTAGATTTCTTCCGGCACCTCGAACGGCGGGTGATGCCAGCCGATGGCATCGCGAGTCGCGGCAACTTCGTCGTCGCCCAGCGCCGCACCATGCACATCGTGCGTGCCGGCCTTGTTCGGCGAGCCCATGCCGATCACGGTCTTGCAGCAGATCATGCTCGGCTTGTCGGTGACCGAACTGGCCTTTTCGATAGCCTTCTTCACGGCCTCGCTGTCGTGACCGTCGACGTTCTCCACCACGTGCCAGCCATAGGCGCGGAAACGTTCCGGCGTATTGTCGGTAAACCAGCCTTCCACCTCGCCATCGATGGAAATGCCGTTGTCATCGTAGAACACCGTGAGTTTGCCCAGACCCAGCGTACCGGCCAGCGAGCAGGCCTCGTGCGAAACGCCTTCCATCAGGCAGCCATCGCCAATGAAGCACCAGGTGCGGTGATCCACCACGCTGTGTCCCGGACGATTGAACTGGGTTGCAAGGACCTTTTCCGCCAGCGCCATGCCCACCGCGTTGGCCAGCCCCTGGCCCAGCGGACCCGTGGTGGTTTCGATTCCCGGTGCATAGCCATGCTCCGGATGGCCCGCAGTGCGCGCATGCAGCTGACGGAAGTTCTTCAGTTCCTCCATCGGCAGGTCGTAGCCACTCAGGTGCAGCAGGCTGTAGATCAGCATGGAGCCGTGGCCATTGGAGAGGACGAAGCGATCGCGGTCGACCCAGTCCGGATTCCGCGGATTGTGGCGCAGGTAATCGTTCCACAGCATTTCCGCGATTTCGGCCATCCCCATCGGTGCACCGGGGTGCCCCGAATTGGCCTTCTGCACCGCGTCCATACTCAATGCTCGGATGGCGTTCGCCAGGTCTTTACGCGACGTCATAGGTCGACTACTCCTCTCTGGATTCAGAATTCCGGGCGCGCACCACTAGCTTGCCCGTCGCGCCCGGAAGCTCTTGCGGCCTCTTGCTCGGCGACGGACGGATGCCCCGATGGGTGCCGTGAAAAGTCGGCAATTTTCGCTAAGTTTGGTCGATGCAGCAAGCCGTCTTATATAAGTGTTGCTCGCCGCGAGCATAACCCGGACGGAACCGATGGCGGCAAGAGTCGTCAACGGGCTGGAAATTCCATGGCGAGACCGTACACTTGTCAGTCTTTTGCGTACGTCGCCCACACTTGGAGGAGTCAGACGGTTGAGCGAGTTTCTCTTTACCTCGGAATCGGTGTCCGCCGGTCATCCGGACAAAATGGCGGATCAGATCTCCGACGCGGTGCTTGATGCCATTCTGGCGGAAGATCCGAATGCCCGGGTGGCCTGCGAAACGCTGACCAAGACCGGCATGATCCTGCTCGCCGGAGAGATCAAGACCGACGTCAATGTCGACTACGAACAGATCGCCCGCGAGACCGTCAGGCGGATCGGCTACACCGACTCCGCGATGGGTTTCGATTTCGCGACGTGTGCCTTCATCAATGCCCTGGGCAAGCAGTCGATGGACATCAACCAGGGCGTCGACCGCAATTCGCCGGAGGAACAGGGTGCCGGCGACCAGGGTCTTATGTTCGGCTATGCCTGCGACGAAACGGACGTGTTGATGCCGGCAGCCATCACCTATGCCCACCGGCTGGTGCAGCGGCAGTCGGAACTGCGCGCCAGCGGCGAACTGGGCTGGCTGCGGCCCGATGCGAAGAGCCAGGTCACGCTTCGCTATCGCGACGGCCAGCCGGTGGCGGTCGACACCGTGGTGCTGTCGACCCAGCACGCGGAATCGGCGAAGGACGCGGAGATTCGTGAGGCGGTGATCGAACAGATCATCAAGCCTGTGCTGCCGGAGCAATGGATCACTTCCGAGACCCGCTATCTGGTGAACCCCACCGGTCGCTTTGTGGTCGGTGGACCCATGGGCGACTGTGGCCTGACGGGCCGCAAGATCATCGTTGATACCTACGGTGGCATGGCCCGGCATGGTGGCGGCGCCTTCTCCGGCAAGGATCCGTCCAAGGTTGACCGCTCGGCTGCCTATGCCTGCCGCTACGTGGCCAAGAATATCGTTGCCGCCGGCCTGGCCCGAAAATGCGAAGTCCAGGTTTCGTATGCCATTGGTGTCGCCGAACCGACTTCGGTCATGGTCGACACCTTCGGCACGGGCACGATCGACGATAGCCAGATCGAAAAGCTGGTCCGCGACCACTTCGATCTCCGGCCCTGGGGCATCATCACCATGCTGGACCTGCTGCGGCCGATCTATTCGCCGACCGCGGCCTACGGGCACTTCGGTCGAACCGGTGATCAGTTCACCTGGGAGCGGACCGATCGCGCCAAGGCCCTGCGGACCGCCGCAGCCGCCTGAACAGGACTTTCCCGGGAATACCTGATCCCGGGCACAGACGCTAGAACGAGAAGTGTTTGCACAGGTGAAGGCCGAGGAGCGCTGCAACGGGAGTTTCCCTGCCAGGCTTGGTCCTCACCACTCTTGAATTGAACGGCGCTCAGCGAATGTGGAGGACGGCAGACGTTCTCCCCCGAAGGAGTGAGCACCATGAATGCAGTCGTTGAATCCAGAGCACAGGACTACATCGTGCGCGACATCGGCCTCGCTGACTGGGGTCGCAAGGAAATCGGCATTGCCGAAACCGAGATGCCGGGCCTGATGTCCGTCCGCGAGGAGTACCGTGATCAGCAGCCGCTGAAAGGCGCCCGAATTGCCGGCAGCCTGCACATGACCATCCAGACCGCCGTGTTGATCGAAGCACTGGTGGAACTGGGTGCGGACGTGCGCTGGGCGTCCTGCAACATCTATTCGACCCAGGACCATGCCGCGGCCGCGATTGCCGCCACCGATGTGCCGGTGTTCGCCTACAAGGGCGAAAGCCTCGAGGAATACTGGGAATACTGTCACCGCATCTTCGATTTCGAGAACGGCCAGACCGCCAGCACGATCCTCGACGATGGCGGCGACGCCACAATGCTGCTGAGCCTGGGTGCCCAGGCAGAGCAGGATCTGTCGGTGCTGGATAATCCGGGCAGCGACGAGGAAAAGGCGCTGTTCGCCAGCATCCGCGCCCGCCTTGAAACCGACCACGGCTGGTATGGCCGTGCGCTGGCCGCCATCCAGGGCGTCACCGAGGAAACCACCACCGGCGTCAACCGCCTGCTGCGGATGGAAAAGGACGGCTCGCTGCTGTTCCCGGCCATCAACGTCAACGACTCGGTCACCAAGTCCAAGTTCGACAACCTCTACGGCTGCCGTGAGTCGCTGCTGGACGGCCTCAAGCGGGCCACCGACGTGATGATTGCCGGCAAGATCTGCGTGGTCTGCGGTTACGGTGATGTGGGCAAGGGCTGTGCCCAGAGCCTTCGCGGCCAGGGTGCCACGGTGTGGGTCACCGAAGTCGATCCGATCTGCGCCCTGCAGGCGACCATGGAAGGCTACCGCGTGGTGACCATGGAAGATGCCGCGCCCCAGGCGGATATCTTCGTCACCGCCACCGGCAACTACAAGGTGATCACCCACGACCATCTGGTGCAGATGAAACACAACGCCATCGTCTGCAATATCGGTCATTTCGACAACGAGATCGATGTAGCCAGCCTGAAGCAGTACCCCTGGGACAACATCAAGCCGCAGGTGGACCACATCACCCTGCCCAGTGGCAACCGCATCATCCTGCTGGCCGAGGGGCGACTGGTGAATCTGGGCTGCGCCACCGGTCACCCCAGCTTCGTCATGTCCAACTCCTTCACCAACCAGGTGCTGGCCCAGATCGAACTGGTGCAGCATCGGGAGCGGTACGAGAACAAGGTCTACGTGCTGCCGAAACACCTGGACGAGAAGGTGGCGGCACTGCATCTTGAAAAGCTTGGCGCCAGACTGACGACGCTGACCGACGAGCAGGCCGCATACCTCGGCATTGATGCCGCCGGTCCGTTCAAGCCGGACACCTACCGGTACTGATCGGAATCGAGCCAGCCCTGCTTCACCCCGCCGGCGTCATCGCCGGCGGGGTGCTATCCGTTATTACTATGTGGTAACCACAGCATGACATCCGACAGCAATGACTCGCGGGTTTTCAGCTTCGAATTCTTTCCGCCCAAGAGCCCGGAAGCGGAAGCTCGCCTGCAGCGCACGCGCGAGCGACTGGCGCCCATGGAGCCGCTGTTCTTCTCGGTGACCTTCGGCGCAGGCGGCTCCACCCGCGACCGCACCTTCGAGACCGTGGTGGACATTCAACGCCACGGCGGCATTGATGCCTCGCCGCATCTTTCCTGCATCGGTGCCACACCGGAGAGCATCCGCGAGATCCTGGGCCAGTACCGGGATCACGGCATCCGACACATTGTCGCCCTGCGCGGTGACATGCCATCCGGGACCGGCATCGTTGGCGCCGATGACTTCCGCTACGCCAGCGAACTGGTGGAATTCATCCGCGCCGAACACGGCGACCATTTCCGTATCGAAGTGGCCTGCTACCCGGAGGTGCATCCGCAGGCGGATGATGCCGATGCCGATCTGCGGCACTTCGTGCACAAGGTCAACTGCGGCGCCGACAGTGCCATCACACAGTACTTCTTCAACGCCGACGCCTATTTCTATTTCGTCGACCGCTGCCGTGATGCCGGCGTCACGATCCCGATCGTTCCGGGCATCATGCCGATCATCAACTTCAAGCAGCTGGCCCGCTTTTCCGACGCCTGCGGCGCGGAAATCCCGCGCTGGCTGCGCAAACGGCTGATGGCCTATGGCGATGACAAGGCCTCGCTGCAGGCCTTCGGCGTCGACGTGGTCAGCGACCTCTGCGAGCAGTTGCTGGATGGCGGCGCGCCCGGCCTGCATTTCTACACGCTGAACCAGGCCGGCCCCACCGAGGCCATCTGGCGCAATCTGGAACTGCCGATGCGCGCCGACGCGGCATCCGCCTGAGGTCCAGAATGGCATCCGGCAACCGCTCCCTGATCGAACGCGACCTGGAGGTGCTCTGGCACCCCACCACGCAGATGAAGGACCACGAATGGCTACCCCTGGTGCCGATTCGTCGTGGCGAGGGCGTCTGGCTGTATGACCTGGACGGCAATCGCTACCTGGATGCCATCAGTTCCTGGTGGGTCAACCTGTTCGGCCACGCCAATCCGCACATCAACCAGCGGATTCGCGAACAGCTGGACAAGCTGGAACACGTGCTGCTGGCCGGTTTCACCCACGAGCCGGTGGTCGAACTCTCGGAACGGCTGGTGGAACTAACGCCGGCGCCACTGACCCGATGCTTCTACACCGACAACGGTTCGTCGGCGGTCGAAGTGGCACTGAAAATGAGCTACCACTACTGGCACAACCTCGGGCGACCACAGAAACGGCGCTTCATCACTCTCAGTGGCAGCTATCACGGCGAAACCCTGGGAACACTCGGCGTTGGCGACGTGGCCCTGTACAAGGAGACGTACAAGCCGCTGTTGATGGAAGCCATCACGGTCCCGTCCCCGGACTGCTTCCAGCGCGAACCGGGCCAGAGCTGGGAAGATCACAGCCGGGCGATGTTTGCGCACATGGAACAGTCGCTGGCCGATCACGCCGACGAAACCGCCGCGGTAATCGTGGAGCCGCTGGTCCAGTGCGCCACCGGCATGCGCATGTATCACCCCGTGTATCTGCAACTGCTGCGCGAGGCCTGCAACCGGCATGGAGTACACCTGATCGCCGACGAGATTGCCGTGGGCTTCGGCCGCACCGGCACCCTGTTCGCCTGCGAACAGGCCGGCATCAGCGCCGATTTCCTGTGCCTGTCCAAGGGCCTGACGGCCGGCTATCTGCCGCTGGCCGTGGTACTCACCACCGACCAGGTGTACCAGGCCTTCTACGATGACTACGCGACGCTGCGAGCCTTCATGCACTCGCACAGCTACACCGGCAATCCGCTGGCCTGCAGTGCGGCGCTGGCCACGCTGGAGATCTTCCGCGAGCAGGACGTGATCGGTCGTAACCGGGAACTGGCGACACACATGGGTCGGTCAGTCGCCCATCTGGCGAACCATCCGCATGTTGGCGAGATCCGCCAGACCGGCATGATCCTGGCAATAGAGATGATGCAGGACCCGGTCAGTCGCACGCCATACCCGTTCCAGGAACGCCGCGGCATCCGCGTCTACCAGCACGCCCTCACCCGCGAGGCATTGCTCCGTCCGCTGGGCAATATCGTCTACTTCATGCCGCCCTACGTGATCAACGAGGAACAGATCGATCATCTGGCGAAGGTGGCGGAGGAAGGGATTGAGTACGCCACGCGTGCGTAGCACGCGGAGCGTAGGTTTTCGGACAAAGAAGGTTTTCGGTTTTCGGACGCAATTAAGGCGCGAATCGCGGCTTGCGGTTGCAGATCGGTCGATATCAACCGAAGGTTTTTTGACCCGTAGACACAAGGGTGCATTAAGCACAGCGAATGCACGCAGTGTCAGGCGTCCCGTTTGGCCAACACGATAGCGGATCACACCGCGCGGATCCGCTGCGCTTGACCCGCCCTACGGGTCTGGAGTCCAGCTCCGCCGTTGAGCCATGCCTAGGCGCCCTCTGAAAACTGAACACTGAAACCTGCCGCGCGAAGCGCGGCTACCCCATATCCCCCCATAGCGCCTGAACGGCTGCCAATGCGGCGATTCCGGCGGTTTCCGTGCGCAGCACCCGCGGCCCGAGACGCAGGGGGGTCCAGCCGGCTTCGCGGGCGGTGGCGACTTCCTGATCGCTGAGTCCGCCCTCGGGACCGACCAGCAGATCGAGGCTGCCGCCATTCGGCGGCGGCAGCTCGCTGATGCCCTGGCTGGCGGTGGGATCGAGGACCAGACAGCTTCCGGTGCGGCCATCTGCTAGTAGTGCGGGCAGGTCGCAGGCCGGCAGCAGTAGCGGCAGTTCCGCCCTGCCGCACTGTTCACAGGCGCTGACGATCACACCCTGCCAATGCGCGTGCCGCCGTGCCAGCCGTCTTTCGTCCAGCCTCACGACACTGCGCTCCGTGAACACCGGGCCGATGCACCCCACGCCCAGTTCCACGGCTTTCTGAATCGCCGTGTCCATGCGATCGCCCTTGCTCACGCCCTGGAACAGGGTCAGCGCCAGGGCCGGTGCCGTGGCGTTCGCTTGTGGCTGACCGAGGACAATGCGCGCCGCACGTCGCTCCAGCGCCAGCAGTTCGCCCGGGTAATCCCGACCATCGCCGTTGAACAGAATCACGGCCTGCCCTGGTCGGGCACGCAGGACGCGCAGATGGCCGGCCGAATCCGCCGGCAACTCCAGTTCGGCGCCTGGATACAACGGCTGACCCAGATAAAGACGGGGGCACTTCATCGGTGGATCAAGCTGCTTCGAGTTCGTTCAGCAGCCGGTCAATGGCAGCAAAATCCGGAATCACGGCACGTCCCCCATCGAGTAGAACGGCGGCGGCAATACCGGTGCCCTCCAGCCCCTCCGGGTCCACTTCCAGATTATCCTGGCGCACCAGCGTGAGCCGCGGCGAGCCCTGTATCAGGAGCACCAGGAAGTCGGCCCGCCGGGCACCGTCTACACGTTTCAGCACCAGCAGGCGTCGTCGCGGGGTACCGCTGGCAGGCGTGCCGGTGGCCATGCATTCCAGATCGATACAGGGCCAGAATCCGCCGTGCCAGGACACCTGCCCGAGCAGCCAGTCCGGACCACCTGCCGGTTCCGGCACGGCATAGGCCAGCACCTCCGCGACCAGGGTTCCGGGGACCAGCAGATTGCAACGCCCCATGGGCGCCAGCAGTCCCCGCAACTGTGAGTGATCAGTCTCGCTCATATCTCGATTTCTGCCATGCCTCGTCCGCAATCAGCCCGGCGTTTCGGTCTCGGAAACGATATTCAGGCCGAGCACCTGCCCCAGGTAAGCAAGCAGCACACTCTCCTGGTAGGGCTTGCCAACATAATGCTGTACGCCCAGTTCCAGTGCGCGCTGTCGGTGCTTCTCGCCGGTGCGTGACGTCACCATGATGATGGGCAACTGACGCAGCTGCGGTTCATTATGAATGAAGCTGGCCAGTTCGTAACCATCCATGCGCGGCATTTCGATGTCCAGCAGCATGGCGTCCGGACGGGTTTCCTGTAATAGCGCGACAGCATCGACGCCGTCCCGGGCAGTAATGACCCGCAGGCCATGCCTTTCCAGCAGGCGACTGGCCACCTTGCGCATGGTGATTGAATCATCGACCACCATCACCAGCGGAGCCCGGGAGGAGTACTCCGGGGGCAGCGCTTCGAGATCCGGAGCCGGCATCGGCTCAGCCGACTCGGCACCGATCAGGGCCGGCAGATCGAGGATCAGCACGACACTGCCATCACCCAGCAACGTGGCGCCGAGCACGCCCGGCACCGCGGAAACCTGGGGGCCAACCGACTTCACCACCACTTCCCTGTTACCCATCAGCGCATCGACATACAGGGCCAGGCGCTTGTCCCCGACACTGACCAGAACCAGCGGCACTCGCTTCAGGCTCGTCGGTGGCGTGCTCCTGCCCATACCAAGCAGCTGTGCCAGCGACAGGATCCGATAAGGTTCCTCGTCGTAGTAGCGCAGACGGTCCTCATCGGCG
>SKGQ01000197.1 GCA_007117515.1 Ectothiorhodospiraceae bacterium
AGTGCCGGGGGAGGAGAAGGTTTTTCTCCGGCCTTTTCGGAGCGCAGCGACGCGAGGACGGAAAAAAGCTTGTCCTCACGCGGCACGGGGCCTGGTCGCTTCCCGATACTATTTGGGCCAGTGCAAGCTTTCGTCTGGCCTGGCGTCGCTTTGCTCCAACAGGGCCAGCCGAAAACTTCCACTGTCCCTACCAGACTGGGAGTGGCGTTCCTTCCCGGCACGGCCGCCGACCGGATTTTTTCGTCGTTGCTAGATCTCGTCAGCGATCTCCTGCACCCGACGCCGGTAGACATCCTCGGGAATCAGGCCGTCGTCGTACATCTCACGCAGCAATTCCAGCCGCTCGCGCGGATCCCGTGCGGTGTCCCGGGAAGCCCCATTCCCAGCTGGTCCGCCGTGCGAAGCCCCGCTGCGAGCCGCCCGCTGCAACTCCGGCAGATCAATCCGCACCCAGTCGGTTCGCAAGGTACCGCGGTCAGCATGCCGGCTGACACCCTGATCCTCAATCAGCTGCCAGGCACCGGTCGCCGCCCGACCACGGTAGCCGTGGGGTGCGGGTAGCGATCGCGTCGCCACCGCTTCCGGGCCGCGAGCATGCCGGTACGCGGTATCCAGTTCGGTATTGATCTCACCGATGATGACCTGCAAACCGGTTTCATCGCGGAACAAGCGCCCTGAAGTCACCACATCCCTGCCCACGTAACTGGACCAGGTGCTGCTGCGGAATCCGCGGATCGTGAACAATACATCCTGCTCCGGCGTTGCCCGGGCGAAAGCCCGTGACAAGGGGCCGGCTAGTCGGTCCCGCATCTCTTCGGTCAGCACCTCGTCACCGGCGAAGGCCGAGATGGTGCGGTCCAGTCGGCGGTCCTCCGCCTGCTCGACTCGAAGCCCACGCAGAGCGAGCTGCAGGTCCGCTTCAGAAAGTTCGGCGGGATGCGCGTTGCGGGCATCTCCCTCGGCTGGCTCCAGCCAGACGTAGCCATCCGTGGTCGACCAGATGGTTGTCGATTCAACGACTGCGGTCCGTGGCAAGGAGCCGGCACAGCCGGCGAGCAGCAGGATCAGCATGAGTACTGGGGCGATGGTGGTGCGAGGCATGACGTGCTCCCGGTTTGTTGCATCCGGGTTGCAGCTTGCCGACGACGGATGACAGACAGATGACAGATGAACCACTGGAAGACGGATTGGTCTGCCTGCCTATGACCAGAAAACCGAATCCGCAGGGTAAGGGCGTATCACCGCTACTGGCCGTGATCGAGCAACAGGGCGGCGCCCTCCGGGTCAGTGAACCAAAGGACGCCCGGCGTGTTGCCATCGAGCTATTCACGGCCGTTTTCATTCTGGAAAGTGAGTTCGACTTTCAGCCGACCATCGGTCGACCACACTGGCTGTACCGAAAAGACGGGCGTTTCCGGCTGCGCCTGACACCGCCGGACTCCTGGCATCCGGCGATTGCCGGCGACTACATCGGCGAATGCTGGCTGCACGAGGA
Organism: Ectothiorhodospiraceae bacterium; assembly: GCA_007117515.1. GTDB lineage: Bacteria > Pseudomonadota > Gammaproteobacteria > Nitrococcales > Aquisalimonadaceae > Methylonatrum. Next base: position 1,496 of record SKGQ01000197.1, read on the forward strand.
CATGAGCTGGTCGTTGCAACTCGACGCCAGGGCCGAGGCGGACGCGGCATTACAGCAGACGCTGCGCGATGGCCGACGGCGCTTTGAACTGGAACTCGGCCGCGCGGAAACGCTGCGCAGCGCCCTGCCCCATCACCGCGACGATCTGGGATTCTACCGCCGCGTCTATGCTTACGCCTTGAGCCGCTCGCTGGAACTGTCCATGCAGCACACGGGGATCGGCAGCCTGCCCTACGATGAGGCTCGCGCGCTGCCGGGTATCGGAAACGATAGCGCCTGCCAGCGGCGCTGATCCGTCAGCTGCCCAGCAACTCACGGACGCGTTCGTGATATATGGATTCCGGAATCAAGCCCTCGTCGTACAGATCCCGCAGTTCGCGCAATTCCTCGCGCCGTGAACTTGGCAGGGCGTCGACCTCGGGTTGCTCCGCCATGGGCAATCCGTCCGCCGCCGGCGACGGCTCGGGCGCGGGGCTTGCCGCCTCCGGCAGCGTTTCAGGTGCAGTTTCCGTCCTGGTCGCTCGCCGCGGTTCAGGCTCACGCGCCGGCTGCTCCGCTGCGGCGGTGAGCGAGGCCAATGCATAGTCGCTTCGGGTTGCGCCATTCCTGCCCGCAAGACTGACACCTGGCTCGGTGGCAACAAGTTGCCACCCCCGCCGTCCATCATCCACCTCTCGACTGCCGAAACGCGCATCGCTGCCACGGCGGGACAGGTCCGTCGGACCGGTGTACTGGAACGGAAATTCCCGCTCGATGCGCCGGTTTAGCTCGCCAACCATGACATGCAACGCCTCATCCCTGTAGAAAAGGCGTGCGGATGTGACCACGGTATTGCCAATACGGGACGAGCCGGGAAGTGCCCGAAAACCACGCACACTGAGAAGCACGTCCTGTTCCGGCCCGGCCTGGGCAAGGGCGCGACTCAACGGCTCCGACAACCGCTGGCGCATGTCGTCCGTAAAGACCGGTCCTTCGTGATCCGCGCCGGTGGCGGCCTCCAGACCACGCCCGTCGGCATTCGTCGCTCGCAGGCCGGAAAGCAGACGATTCACCTCCCCGGCATCCAGCGAAGTCGGATGGGCATTCGGCGCGGCACCGCGTTCACTCGGCACCAGCCAGACATAGCCATTGTCGCTGGCCCAGACAGTCTCGCGCTGAGAATCCGGCGCCGGTGACCGGGAGGCACCGGCACAGGCCGACAGCGCGATGGTCACCAGTCCGATGATCACGGTCACGAACGACGCGCGAATATAGTCTGCTGGCATGGCATGCCTTCCCATGGGCCGGACTCCTTGAATTCCACTGAACTGCCCACAGGCTAGCGGCACCAGAAGCATGAGTCACGTATTCTGCACGGGTTTGGCGACCGGTCAGCGAGTTTGCACCAATGCTGCATTTGGTTTCTGATCGGGATATGACCTGATTCGGACGAGGCGGCATGGCGCGGGTGATCTGCCCGATGACACCCGGGTGGTATTGCCGGCAGGCGACAGGAAGTCCGTCGCGAGAATCGGTCATGGAGCAGGAGCATACGGAGTTCTTTTGAGTGGCATGTATCGGTTGTGAAGTAGTTCCATCCCTGCCACAGGGAGACATAAGACTTTATCTGGCGCCGAAACTGGCACACACGCGGGCGATGACGGTTCGCGGCCTGCGTGATGCAGGCTGGGACGTCGAGGATATCGACAGCACCGTGCTCGCCGTTGGCGTCCCCGACGGTCAGGCGCCGGCACTGCTGGGTGACCTGGATCGCCTGATGACGTCGCCGGAACAATCAAATTGCCCAGCGGTGATGCTGGATTCAGGTCAAGCATTCGGAATCAGCCATTTGGCGGACATGACGCCGCTACGTGTGCTGATTGCCCGCAAGAATTCCTCCTGGCTCGGCGAACTGCTGGCCGAGGATCGTCTGGAGATGCATTTCCAGCCGGTCCTGCGCGCCGACGGCAGCAAGGTTTTCGCCTTCGAAGCACTGGCCCGGGGGGTCGATGCCGAGGGGCAACTTATCCAGCCGAACCGGCTGTTCGGTGCGGCCCGGGATGCCGATCTGATGTTTCACCTGGATCGCGCGGCGCGAATCGCGGCGATCCGACAAGCCCACGGCGCCGGCATTCACGAGACACTGTTCATCAATTTCAACCCGACCTCCGTCTACGACCCGTCGTTTTGCCTGAAAACCACGTTCGACGCGGTCAATGCCATCGGAACCAGCCCCGCACGGTATGTGTTCGAGGTGGTGGAAACCGATCATATTTCCGACCATGGGCATCTCAAGAACATTCTCGCCGAATACCGCCACCACGGTTTCCGGGTCGCCCTGGACGATCTGGGCGCGGGCTACAGCTCGCTGAATCTGCTGCAGGGAATACGGCCGGATTTCGTAAAACTCGACCGCGAGATGGTCGACGGGGTGTCGAGCAGCCGCTATCTGGCCTCGATCACCTCACGACTGATCGACATGGCCAAGGAACTGGACGTGCAGTTGATCGCGGAGGGCATAGAAACGCGCGAGGACTGGGACTGGCTGCAGGACCACGGAGTCGATTTCGTCCAGGGTTTCTACTTCGCAAGACCGTCCGCCACGCCCGAACGTCCAGCCATGGCCTATTAGGGAAGCGCTGATTTATGCTCACGCCTGCGTTGGAGTCCGCATTTTTTTCCGAGGCTAGTCCCCCGGTTTCGCAGCATCGTCGGCGGCACTCTCGACCACCGGATGAATTTCCACCTGGTCGTCGGTGCCGTCCGCCTCCTGGCTCGTTTCCACCCAAGGCTCATGCGGATGAGCTGAACGCTGCCCCCGCCGCGCGGCAAACCGCTCGCCATTCAGCGCGCGCAGTAGACCAGCGACCATCAACACCACTACCAGCGAGAATGGCAATGCTGCAGTCACCACCGCGTTCTGCAGCGTCTCAAGCCCGCCCGCCAGCAGCAAGGTCGCGGTCAGAAGTGCGAGAATCACCCCCCAGAGCAGCCGATGCAGGACCGGCGGATCCGGGTCGCCGCCGGCGAGAATGGTGTTGATGACCAGCGTGCCGGCGTTGGCCGAGGTGATCAGGTAGGTTGCGATCAGGACGACCATCGCCGCACTGGCAATCACTGCCAGAAAACCGATATCCAGCGCCTCGATGGTAACGAACAGGGCTACGGCTTCGTCCTGCGACACGGCCTCGACGATTCCACCATCGCCGAACAGTTCATGGTGCAAGGCGGTGCCGCCGAGCAGGCCGATCCAGATGATCGTTATCCCGGTAGGCACCAGCAGCACCCCCATCACGAATTCGCGGAACGTGCGGCCGCGGGAGACGCGGGCGATGAACATGCCGACAAATGGCGACCAGGCCAGCCACCAGCCCCAGAAAAACACGGTCCATTCGGCCTGCCAGTCACTGCCGCGGGTGACATTGGTATGGAAGGTCATTGCCAGCAGATTCTGGATGTAATCGCCGGTTGCCTCGATCGTCAACCCGATCAGATACTGGGTCGGGCCGAACACCAGCAGGAATACGACCACCGCAATGCTCAGCCAGACATTGAACTCTGACAGAATGCGTACGCCGCGCTGGACACCGGACATCACCGACACCGTCGCAATCCCCATGATCACCGCGGTGACCGTCAGCTGCAGCGTGACCGAGGTTTCGATGCCGAAAACCTGGCCCAGGCCGGCATTCATCTGCTGCACGCCGAGCCCCAGTGTCGTGGCCACGCCAAACACGGTACCGAACACCGCAAGCACGTCGACACAATCGCCCCAGCGACCGCGAAAACGCTCACCGAGGAACGGGAACAGGGCAGATCGGATGGTCAGCGGCAGGCCATGGCGAAACGCGAAATACGCCAGAATCAGGCCGACAAAGGAGAAAATCGCCCAGCCATTCAGCCCCCAGTGGAAAAAGCTGAGCCGCATGGCCACGGTCGCGGCCTCGGCACTGTAACCATCCTCAACGAAAGGGTTGGACTGGAACTGGAGTATCGGCTGCGCCACGGCCCAGAACAGAATACCGACGCCGGTACCGGCCGCGAACAGCATGCTGATCCAGGAAAAATAGGTGAACTCCGGGCGTTCGTCATCGCCACCCAGGCGTACATTCTTGTAACGCCCGGTGCCCAGCCAGGCCATGAAGAACAGCAGAAAGCCAACCAGCAGAACGTAATACCATTCCAGAAACGGCGTCAGAAACCCGCGCAATCCGCTGACGGCCTGGGCACTCTGGGTGGTGTAGGCGCCACCGGCAATGACCGCGGCCAGAATCACGACCATGGAGATGATCGTGACTCGCGGATTCATGCCCTTGAGTGGGCCCCTTTCGGCTTGCCCGTAAAACGGATCGGTATTAATCGACTCCTGCGACTTCGACTCAGCCCCCATCGGTTTCCTCGTATCCCCTCGATGACCGGGGCGCAATCCTGCCATGCCGGCGCTTCTCCTGATACATGGCGCCATCGGCATGGCGTATCAGTTGCCCCAGATCCGTGCCGTCGTCGGGATACCAGGCAATGCCTATGCTGGCCGACATCCGCAGCGGCCCGACACTGGAAAACCTCGCCGGCTCGGCGATCGCGGCGCGGAGCTTTTCGGCGACGCGACTGGCATCTGCCGGCGCATCGGTGTTCGGCAGAATGATTATGAATTCATCACCGCCCACGCGTCCGACCACGTCCGAGGCGCGCAGCGCCGCCATCATTCGCCGCGCCGTTTCGCGCAGCAGGTCATCGCCCGCCAGGACTGAGCGCGACGCAGTCCAGCTTGTGCGCCCGCGGGCACCGCAACAGCGCGTAATGCGCCTCATTGCCAGCCCAGAGCGTGGCCAGTAAACCGGCACTCTGATCAGCCGTCAGGATATCCGGGCGCACCGCGTTTACCTACCTGGAACGTTGTTGCGAAGCGAGTGGCGCTGACAAGAAAGCGCGAATCAGCCAACCTGAGGTATCGTCGCAGAACGACGACGGTTGTTAAACGCGTGCCCATGAAAAATCACGAATTGCCGCCAAGTCAGTGTGAATATCAGAGATTCGGGGACCATGAACATATGCGGTTCGCATTTCGGCGAATGAAACCATGAGCACCATGCAAGGGGTGAGTCTGCTGCAATTCGCCGGGGGCCTTGGCCTGTTGCTGATCGGCATGCGCCTGATGAGTGAAGGATTGCGCATCTCGGCTGGGGATGCCCTGCGGCGCATTCTGGCCACCTGTACCGGCAGCCGCTGGCGGGGCCTGGGCTCGGGCATGCTGATCACGGCGCTGGTGCAGTCCTCCAGCGCGGTCACCTTTGCCACTGTCGGCTTCGTCAACGCCGGTCTGTTATCCGTGGGTCAGGCAATCAGCATTATCTACGGTGCCAATGTCGGTACCACGCTCACCAGCTGGCTGGTCGCCCTGCTCGGCTTCAATGTCAATCTGCAGATACTGGCGCTGCCGGCTATTGCCATCGGCGCGGCACTGCGCGTCAGTGCCGGGGGTCACCGCCGGGGGCCTCTGGGTGACGCGCTGGCCGGTTTTGGTCTTTTTTTTGTCGGCATCGATATCCTGCGGCTGGCGTTCCAGGATCTGGGTGGCTCAGTGGACCTCAGCGCTCTGGCGCTACCGGGACTGCCCGGCGTCATGCTCATGCTACTGATCGGCACGATCCTGACTGTGCTGATGCAGTCCTCCAGTGCCGCGCTGGCCCTGACACTGACTGCCGCGGCCGGCGGCCTGATCCCGCTGCCAGCCGCCGCCGCAATGGTCATTGGCGCCAATCTCGGCACCACGTCCACGGCCGTCTTTGCCTCCATCGGTGCCACCGTCAATGCGCGTCGGGTTGCCCTCTCCCATGTCATATTCAACGTGGTTACCGCCATTGTGGCCCTGACAACGTTGCCGCTTCAGCTCTGGCTCGCGTCGCAGGTTGGCGGCCTCTTGCCTGGCCCTGCGGGTATCGCCACCACGCTGGCCGTGTTCCACACCCAGACCAAAATTGCCGGCCTGGCAGTGATCTGGCCACTGACGGATAGCCTTGTGAACTGGCTGCACCGGCGCTTTCGATCCCGTGAAGAGGACCTTGCGCAGCCTGAATTCCTGGATCGGAATGTGCTGCGAAGTCCGGCTCTGGCGCTGGATGCGGTGATGCTGGAATTGCAACGCACCGGTGGCATGGCCAATTCCCTGCTGCTGGACAGTCTGGCGGGTCACGACGCGGATTTGTCACAGCGGCGGGATGCGTTGGAACAGCGGCTCGATCACATCGCCGAGTTCATAAACCGCCTGCACGACACCGAGATGCCAGCTGCATTGCAGGACGCACCGCCGCTGACGCTGCGGGCCGGTCAGTATCAGGCGGACATCGCGGAACGTGCTCTGGATTACCGCCGCCAGCGTCGGACCCGCACCGCTGGTGCGGATACCAGCGGCACCCGGGATGCCTGGCAATGGTGTGAGCGTCTGGCTGCTGCTGTCCGGGAACATGGGGACTGGATTCCAGCGTCTGACCTGACCGAGATCAACTGGGCCAACCCGCTGCTTAACGATTATCAGCACATCAAGGAGAAACTGTTGCGCGAGGGAAGTCAGGGCACCCTGCCAGTGCGGCGCATGGTCAACCTGCTGGATGAACTCAGCACCCTGCGTCGGGCTTTGGATCAACTGATAAAGGGGTTGCACACGCTGCAGAAAGTTCGGCGCGGCGGGGAAACCGACGCCGCGGAGAGTCCGGCGCCGGCTTGACCTGCCAAACTCCGGAAGCCAGCTTTAGGGATGGTCCATTCGCGTCGCGTATCTGCAAAAAGGGAACTACATGAGTGAAACCCGACTGGCCTGGCTGTTACTCGGCGGCTACGGTCTGCTTGCGCTGGTGCCGCTGATCCTCGCTGCCGCTCAAGGGCTGCCACCACGTCCTTTCCTGGAGGACCTGGCCAGTGGTCTGGCGCTGGTGGGCTTCGCCATGCTGTTGCTGGAATTCCTGCTTTCGGGCCGGTTCAAGGGCCTGTCGGCAGCCGTCGGCATGGACCGGGTCATGCAGTTCCATCAGATCATGGCCTGGCTGCTGGTTCTGTTCCTGGTGCTGCATCCGTTCCTCTACTATCTGCCCACCGAGAGCGCCACGGCACCCTATGACCCCACCGCCGAAAGTGGCGGCGAAATCGGTCTGCTACCAAGTCTGACCGGCTGGGCCGCCTGGTTCCTGCTGTTGCTGTTGGTATTCACGGCAGCGGTTCGCGATGATCTGGGCATCCGCTACGAAACCTGGCGCGCCAGTCATGGCGTCGGCGCCTTACTGATTGCCCTGTTCGGGCTGCACCACACAGTGGAAGCCGGCCATTACAGCGGCGACCCCCTGCTCGCCGGGGTCTGGGTGGTGGCCGTGGCCATCGCCATCGGCGCGCTGCTGAACGTGCATCTGCTCATCCCCTTGCGTCAGCGACGGCGGCCCTATCGTGTGCATGCCGTGCGTCACGCAGCCGAGCGCACCTGGATCTTGACCCTGGAGCCGGATACCGCAGCGGGACATCCTGGTGACCTCTTCCCCTATCGTGCCGGACAATTTGTCTGGCTGCGCTTCGAGCGTGCGTTGTTCCGTATCACCGAGCACCCGTTTTCGCTGAGTTCCACGCCGGCCGATGGCCCGCAGCTGGAGGTGACGATCAAGGAAGCCGGGGATTTCACCAATGGCGTTGGGGACATCCCACAGGGCAGCAGGGTCTATCTGGATGGCCCCTACGGCAATTTCACCCTGCAGCAGGGAGACGTGCGGCCGCTGGTTCTGATCGGTGGCGGTGTCGGTATGGCACCGCTGATGGGGCTACTGCGGGATGTGATCCGTCGCGGGGTGAACCGGCGCGTCCGTGTGATTCAGGGAAATCGTGTTGCGGAACAGATCCTTTATCGCGAGGAACTGGCGCAACTTGCCAGGGACGGCCGGGTCAGCGTCCATCAGGCGCTGTCGGAACCACCCGCGGACTGGGACGGTGAACGGGGCGTTCCCGATGAGGCCCTGCTCAACCACTGCGTCCCGGAATCGGAACGTGGCAATGCCGTGTTCTACGTCTGTGGCCCCCCGGCCATGATCGATAGCGTGGAGCACACCCTGCTGCATCGATTCCGGGTACCACCGGAGCGGGTGATCTGCGAGCGCTTCCGCTACACGCTTGACAACCGTCGCGGCAGCACCGGCCGGCTTCTCCGGGCCTGTCTGGGCACGGTCGCGGTGCTGGTGCTGGCCATCTTGCTGTTCGCACTGCGGTGAACGCAGACACGCGGCATGACGTTCCTGATGTGTCGTCGACTGCGAACTCCGTTTTCCGCACCAACGGGCTGACCCGCACCTATCGTGTCGGCGAGACCGAGATTCATGCCCTGCGTGGCATCGACCTGACCCTTTATGCCGGCGAACTTGCAGTCATGCTCGGCGCCTCGGGCTCGGGCAAATCCACCCTGCTGAATATCCTCGGCGGGCTTGACCACGCCAGCAGCGGTCAGGTTCTGTATCGCGATCAGGATCTGTCACAGGCCAGCGAGCGGCAACTGACCATCTACCGTCGGGATCATGTCGGTTTCGTGTTTCAGTTCTACAACCTGATCTCCAGCCTCACCGCACGCGAGAACGTCGCCATCGTCACCGACATCTGCCGTGACGCCATGGCACCGGAGCAGGCCCTGGAACTGGTGGGGCTGGGCCAGCGGCTGGATCACTTCCCGGCTCAGCTCTCCGGCGGCGAACAGCAGCGCGTGGCCATTGCCCGCGCCATAGCCAAACAGCCTGCCGTACTGCTTTGCGACGAACCCACCGGGGCGCTGGACTCCGCCACCGGGCGTCAGGTGCTGGAGGCCCTGCTGGCGGTCAATCAGCGCCTGGGTACAACCACAGTGATCATCACCCATAACGCGGTGATCGGCGAGATGGCCCATCGGGTCATCCTGCTGCGGGACGGACGCATCGCCAGCATCGAGCGCAATGCGCAGCCATGTTCGCCCAGCACCCTGGTCTGGTAGACCCGGATGCGCAGCCTGCGACGCAAACTGTTTCGCGAACTTGTCGGGATGCGCGGCCAGGTGCTGGCCATTGCCGTCGTCATCGGCGCCGGGGTGATGACCCTGATTCTCAGCGTCACCACGCTGAATGCCCTGCAACTGACCCAGGAGCGGTTCTACCAGCAACACGGCTTTGCCGAACTTTTCGCCGAACTCAAACGCGCCCCGGAAAGCGTGGCCCGCCGGCTCGCCGACAGCCCCGGCATCAACCACCTGGAGACACGGGTGCGCAGCGGCATCCGCCTGCAGGTAGCGAATTTCGACGATCCGGTGCGCGGCCTGCTGTTGTCGCTGCCGGATGGCCGCCAGCCTGGCATCAACCGGCTCTACCTGCGCAGCGGTGGCCTGCCCGACCCGGAACGCGGCGATCAGGTGGTGATCAGCGAACCCTTCGCCGAAGCGCATGAGCTGCGGCCTGGCGACCACTTGCAGGCCATCATCCAGGGGCGACAGGAACGACTGACCATCAGCGGCATCGCCTTGTCACCGGAGTTCGTCTACCAGATCGGGCCTGCCGACCTGCTGCCGGACTACCAGCGCTTTGCCGTTGTCTGGATGAACCGCAGTACGGTAGCCCGCGCCACCGACATGGACGGAGCCTTCAACAGCCTGGTGGCAACGCTGCAACCGGGGGCATCCGCGGCGGAGATCCAGGTCCTGCTGGACGCGGGCTTGGCCCGTTACGGCGGCCAGGGGGCCTATGACCGCGACGATTTGCCGTCGCACCGCTTCATCAGTGAGGAGATGAATCAGCTCCGGGTCATGGCAGTGGCCTTTCCGCTGGTTTTCCTGGGTGTTTCCGCCTTTCTCCTGAGCGTGCTCATGGAGCGCATTGTCCGGACCCAGCGGCAGGACATCGCCGTGCTCAAGGCCTTTGGCTACAGCAACGCGCAGATTGCTACTTACTACCTGCTTTTGACCGCATTCATCGTGGCCGTCGGCCTGCTGCTGGGAATCGGTGCTGGCGCCTGGGCCGCCGAGGGCTATGCCCGCCTGTACATGGAGTACTTCCGATTCCCGACCCTGGAATTCCGTCTGCAACCGGGCGGGATCGCGCTGGCGATTCTGGTGGCGGCCGCGGCAGGTGGCATCGGTACGGCGCGTGCCGTGCACCATTCGGTGCGGCTGACGCCGGCACAGGCCATGCGGCCGCCATTGCCGGAACACTTTCAACAGAGCTGGCTTGGCGGAACCCGTTTCTGGCGTTGGCTGGACCAACCGGGACGCATCATCCTGCGCAATCTGGGCCGGCATCGGCTGAAGGCTATTCTCTCGGTGCTGGGCATCAGCCTGTCCACCAGCCTGTTGCTGGTGGGCAGCTACCAGTTCCAGGCCGTGGATCGGATGCTGGACGTGCAATACCGGCTGGTGCAGCAGGCGGATCTACACCTGAGCCTGACCGACCCGACCTCGGAACGCGCCATCGGTGAATTGCGGCATCTGCCCGGGGTGCTGCTGAGCGAGGGCTATCGCAGCGTGCCGGTGCGCATCGCCCTTGGCCACAGAACCTACCGCACGGCCTTGCTGGGCATGGAAAACAGATCGGTGCTTCGTGGTCTGATCGACGTTCGCCATCGACAGCAGTCACTGCCGGAGCACGGTCTGATCCTCACCGATTACCTGGCGGACGAACTGGGAGCCCGACCCGGCGACAGCCTGGAACTGGAGATCCTGGAAGGTGAGCGTCGCAGCCGCACCATCGTGCTGGCCGGCGTGGTCGCCGAACCCATCGGCGTTGGTGCCTACATGGAACGGCGAGCACTGAACCGACTGCTGGGCGAGGGACCGGCGATCAACGGCATCTGGCTGCAGGTCGACAAAACCCAGCTCGACGCACTATTGCCGCGACTGGACCGCCTGCCCCGTGTGGCCGGCATCGGTCTCACCGGTGAGGCGGAATCGGCCATCCGCAGCTATATCGATGAGACCGTGCTGGTACTGATGGGTATCCTGCTTCTGCTCGCCGGCAGTATTACCTTCGCGGTCATCTACAACAATGCACGCATCGCCTTTGCCGAACGCCAGCGGGAACTGGCCACCCTGCGGGTGCTGGGCTTCAGCCGTGGCGAAGTGGCCTGGATTCTGATCGGCGAATTGCTGCTGCTGACCCTGTTGGCGATCCCGTTGGGCTGGGCCATTGGCAGCGGGCTCGCCTGGCTGCTGAACCAGGCCCTGAGCATGGATCTGCTGCGGATTCCGTTTGTCATCACGCCGCAGGCCTATGGGTTCGCCGCCGCCGGCGTCTTGCTGGCCAGCGCCCTCTCTGTTCTTCTGGTCATGCGCCGTCTGTACCGCCTGGACATGGTCTCGGCGCTGAAAGCCGTGGAGTAGATTCATGCCCCTGCGTCGCAAGCTGCTTTATCTGGTCATGAGTCTGGCGCTGCTGGTGGGCCTTGGCGCCCTGTTGCTGCCATCGCCGGTGACAGTCAGTGTCTCCACGGTGGAGCAGGGACCATTCGCATTGGTGGTGGAGGAAGAGGGCCGCATGCAGCTGCGCGACCCGCATACCGTATCGGCTCCGATCAGCGGTTTTCTGCGCCGCGTGACAATGGAGCCAGGCGACACCGTCAGTGCCGGGGATGCCCTGTTCGAACTGGAAGCAATGCCCTCGCCGTCGCTGGACCCCCGAGCCCGGGAACAGGCCCGGGAGGCCGTCTCTGCCGCCCGTGCACGACTGGAACTTGCCGAAGCCGAGCTGGAAATTCGCCGTACCCAGTTGCGGGTCGCCGAGTCGGAACTCCAGCGCCTCGAGACGCTGCACGGCCAGCAGTTCGTCTCCACGGAGCAGCTGGAACGCAGTCGCGGTCAGCGGGACGCCAGCCGGGCCGCCGAACGCAGCGCACGCCACGCCGTGGAAATTGCCACCTTCGAACTGGAAGCAGCCCGTACCACACTGGCTATCCAGGACGGCGAACGTGCTCCCGCAAGCCAACCGACCCTGACCGTACGTGCTCCTATCGATGGCACCATCCTGGCACGCCCGCGTTGCTGTGAGGGTCCGATCAATGCCGGCGAGGCGGTTCTGGAAATTGGCGACCTCGAACAACTGGAAGCGCGGGTGGATCTGCTATCCATGGATGCGGTGCAGGTAGAGCCAGGCACCCGTGTGGAGTTGACCCGCTGGGGTCGGGACGACGCCCTACAGGGCGTCGTAAGACGGGTAGAACCTCGCGGCTTCGAACGCACCTCGGCGCTGGGCGTGGAGGAGTTTCGCGTGCCGGTACTGATCCGGATCGAAACCGCCCGTGAAACCTGGCAACGGCTTGGTGACGGCTATCGGGTGGAAGCCCGATTCGTACTGTGGGAAGACACCGAGGTGCTGCAGATTCCCTCCAGTGCACTTTTCCGTAGTGACGAGCAGTGGCAGGTGTTCAGCATCGACCAGCAACGGGCCGTGCGCCGGGATGTCCGCATCGGCCATCGAAGCGGCGCTTCGGTCCAGATCATCGACGGACTCAGCGCCGGCGAAACCATTATCGTGCATCCCAGTGACCAGGTCGGCGATGGCGTCCGGGTGCGTCCGGACAGGAACTGAGAAGCCGACCATCAGTTGCCCCGCAATGCCAGTCTCGCCAGACCATCGGCATCGACAATCCGAATTGATCGTCGTCCCAGACTGACCAGACCTGAGCGCTCGAACTCCTTGAGCAGGCGGCTGACCACCTCTCGGGCCGTGCCCAACTCGACAGCGACAGCCTGATGCGTCAACGCCAGGGCGCCGCCGTGCGCGGCGCGTTCTGTCAACCAGGCGGCCAGGCGCTTATCCATGCGACCGAAGGCCACCTCCTCGATGACCAGCATCAGGCTGTCCAGCCGTCGCCCGTAAGCCGCCATCACCTCGCGTCGAAAGGCGGCCGATTCGGCCATCAACTGGTCAAATAATGCGGCGGAAAGCAGCAGCGCGGTGGTCGGCTGTTCGACGACGGCCTCGGCGCGGTAATGCTGCGCAGACATCAGACAACCGATGGACAGGGTGCAGACATCGGCGTCACCGATCCGATACAGGACAATCTCGTTGCCGCTGCAGCCAACCATCTGTACCCGGACACTGCCCTGCAGCACCAGAGGCAGTCCCTGACAGCGCTCGCCTGGACGGAACACCTGATGATCGGTTTCAAGGCTCACCATCGGTGCCTGCCCCAGCACCTGCTTCATTCGTTCGGGTTCCAGGGCCGCCAGTAACGGATGATGCTCAGCAGATGACTCCATGTTCGTTTCCTGCCCCTTGTACCGATATCGCTCCAGCATAGCCCCGGCAACGCGCACCTCTGTGACCAAGTCACTGAAGCGCCTCCGGCGAAAGGCGTTTACTGTACCCGGTTACCCACAGCATCAGGAGGATTCATCATGTTCCAACGCAACATGGGCACTGTTGACCGCGCCATCCGCGCTGTCGCCGGCCTGTTCCTGATCAGCCTGGCCCTGGTCGGCCCGCAGACCCTCTGGGGATGGATCGGACTGATACCGCTGGCCACGGCAGTAATGGGCTGGTGCCCGGCCTATTGTCCGCTGGGCATCAACACCGATCGCACCAGGCACGCCAACTGACCCCGGGAGCACAGCATGATTCAAAGGACACTGTTTCTTCTACTGTTCGTTGTCTTCGGCACCACGGTAGCTACCGCCGCTGACGGCAAACCGCATCTGTTGTCGGTGATCACCTCCGGTTCAAACGACAGCCAGGCCATGGCCCTGATCCTCACCAGGAATTACATCCAGAGCGGTGGCAGCGCGCAGATCCTGCTCTGCGACACGGCGGCGGAACTGGCACTGCAGGAGTCGGACACCGGGACAGGGGTGGTACAGCCGGCTGATGCATCACCGCGGCAGATGCTGGGCGGCCTGATCGAGGCGGGCATTCAGGTGGAGGTGTGTGCCATCTTTCTGCCAAACCGGTCCGAGGACGAAAGCGACCTGCGGCAGGGGGTCGGTGTTGCCAGGCCGGGTGCCATCGCTACCATCATGGGGCAGCAGAACAGTCGGCTGTTTACCAACTGAGGCACCACTGACTTATTCCCGCGCCTGCGCTCCGGATCAATCCGGACCGCAGGTATCGGTTTTGCACCGTCGTGCAAAACGCCGATCCGCATACCAGACGTAGAGGCGCTCCAGCGGTCGCACCAGGCAGAGGCCACGAACCACCCGGGCCAGAAGCCACCAGCCCGGCAAGTGTTCCCAGACCAGTGCGAAAGCATCGACCCCGGTGCGCATGCGGCCTTCAACGTCGCGCACATGGAAGCGGCGCATGGCGGTGTCCAGGTCCACACCGGTGCCTTCCAGGGCCTCGGGCTCACGGGTGATGTCGCGCCAGTCGATGGCCCCTTTTTTCCGGTCCAGACGCTGGTAAAAACCGATCTCCCGGCGACAGACCGGACAGCCGCCATCATAGAATACGACCGGACGTTCAAGGTCACTCATCAGTGGTCTCCTTCTGCGCCATCAGCATGTAGTTGACGCTCATGGAACGGGACAGCCACATTCGCCGACTGAGCGGATTGACCTTGACCCCGGTCTGCCGGATAACCTGAAAGCCGTCCTCCGTGAGCAGACGACGGATTTCATCCGGTGTCGGGAAACGCCGCCACTGATGGGTGCCTTTGGGCAACAGGCGGAAGATGTACTCGGCGCCGAGAATCGCGACCACGTAGGACACCGGGTTGCGGTTGATGGTGGCAATGAACTGGAATCCGCCGGGCAACACCAGGCGATTCACTGCGGCCTGGAACGCCGGCAGATCGGCGACGTGCTCCACCACTTCCATGTTCAGCACAACATCGAACTGCTCGCCTGCCTCGACAAGGGACTCGGCGGTGCTCAACCGATAATCGATGGCCAGGCCCTGCTCTTCGGCATGCAGCCGCGCCACGTGAATATTGCTGTCCACCACATCCACCCCGGTGACGCTGCCGCCAAGACCCGCCATGGCCTCGGACAGCAGACCACCGCCACAGCCGATGTCCAGTATCCGCAGCCCGGAAAGCGGTCGTTGATCGTTCGCGCTGCGCGTCAACGCCTCGCAGAGTTGATCCCGGATATAACCCGTACGGAGCCGGTTCAGGGTGTGCAGCGGCCAGAGCTTGCCGTCCGCCTGCCACCACATGGTTGCCAGCGCGCGATAACGGGCCACTTCCTCAGGATCCACGGTGCGGTCCCGGCTCACATCGTTCTGCTGCATCCAGTGCACTCCCCGGAAAGCGTCATTCCCTGCGGTGGGACCGATTTACGGCTGCGCGGTTCAGCGGAGGCGGGACAGTGCCCCGGCAAGGGCCAGGAGAAAGCCGGTCACGCATCCCCCATAGGCGAGCAGTGACAGGCCCAGCACCGGGGTCAGCAGCGGCGTCACCATGGCCATCAACAGGCTCAGGCTGAGCAGCATCAGGAGGATGCCCGAAACGATCAGTTGCATGGGCTCAGCGGTGCAGCAGGCAGGCGGAGAGATGGCCGGGCCGTGGCTCGAAATTCTCCGGATCCTCGACGTCACAGACGCCCGGCATGTGCTTCGGGCAGCGCGGATGGAAACGACAGCCGGGCGGCGGGTTGAGCAGACTCGGGGCCTCGCCACCGGGAACCTCGCGCAGTTCCAGAGCATTGTCCGGATCGGGGTCGGCCAGGGCGGCCAGCAGGGCCTGGGTGTAGGGATGCTGGGGATGATCCAGCAACTCGTTGACTGTCGCCGTCTCGACAATGCGGCCGGCGTACATGACGAAGATGCGGTCGGCGAAATGCCGCACCGTGGACAGATCGTGGGTAATGAAGGCCAGGGTCAGCTCCCGGCGCTGCTGGATGCGGTACAACAGATCGAGGATCTCGACCCGCACCGAGGCATCGAGCATCGACACCGGTTCATCGGCAATAAGCAGCGAGGGTTCGAGAATCAGCGCCCGGGCGATGACGACCCGCTGCTGCTGTCCGCCCGAGAGCATGTGCGGGAACTTGCGCAGGTAATCATCCGCCGGCGACAGACGCACCTCTTCCAGCACAGCGCGGATGCGACGTTCACGTTCGCTGCGGCCGACGCCGTGAATCTTCAGGGGTTCGGCGAGAATGCGACGCACGTCCAGGAACGGCGGCAACGCACCGAAGGGATCCTGCTGCACGTAACCGACGCGAGCCCGGTAATCGCGCATGCCCCGCCGGCCGAGTCGCGCCATTGACTGGCCCTCGAAGATCACATCCCCCTCGGTGGGCTGGTGCAGACCCAACAGCGTACGAGCCAGCGAACTCTTGCCGCAGCCGCTTTCGCCGACAAAGGCAACTGACTCGCCGCGCCGCAGCGAGAAGTTGACGCCATCAACGGCCTTCACGGAGCCCAGGCGCATAAAGCCCCACTGGCGCAATTCAAACCAGGTGCGCAGGTCACGCGCCTCAACCAGGGGCTGGTCGGCGTCAACCCTCGCAGCAGACGTAGCGTGACTCATGACAACTGACTCCCGCCGGCATGCAGCCAGCAACGAACGCGGCGGCGATCGCCCTTGCGGAAGGCACCGGGATCCCGCTCGCAAAGGTCAAAACGCTGCGGGCAGCGGTCGGCGAAGCGACAGCCCGACGGCGGATCCAGCAGGCTCGGGGGCTGACCCGGAATATGTGTCGGCCGGGCCTCCTGATGCAATCGCGGCACGCTGTCCATCAGCATCCGGGCATAGGGATGTGCCGGCTCGCGGAAGAACTCGGCGGCGCTGCTGGTCTCGACAATCTGTCCGGCATACATCAGTGCGACCCGGTCAGCCAGCTCGCTGGAGGTGGCGACATCGTGGGTGATCAGGATGAAACTGGTGCCCTGCTCCCGCTTGATGCGCTTGAGTACATTCATGATGCTGGCCTGGGTCAGCACGTCCAGCGCCGAGGTGGGCTCATCGAGGATGATCAACTGCGGATCGGTCACCAGCGCCATGGCCAGCACCACGCGCTGCCGCATCCCGCCGGACAGCTCGAACGGATAGCGGGTGAGAAAATCGGTGGATATACCCACCAGATCGAAAACTTCGGCCGCGCGCTCCTGCGCCCGCACCCTGGACCAGCCGCGCAGCACCCGCAGTGGCTCCGCCACCTGCTCACCCACCCGCACCACTGGATTGAGCGCATTCATCGAGGCCTGCATGACCAGGGCGATCCGCAACCAGCGCACCTGACGCCGGAACCGCTCCTCGTCCAGCGCCATGATGTCCTCGCCCTCCAGCAGCACCCGGCCTTCCGGCCTGCCAGCGTTGCGCGGCAATGTGCGCATCAGGGTCTTGGCCAGCGAACTCTTGCCGCAACCGCTTTCGCCCAGCACCACCAGCGCTTCCCGATGACGGATCTCGAAATCCACGCCGGCCACCGCCTGCACCAGGCCCTGCCGGGTGTGGTAGTTCAGACTGAGATTCTCGACGCTGAGCAGCGGCACGGCCATCTACAAGGTCCTCAGTCGCGGATTGAAGATACGGTCCAGGGCGAAACCGAGCATGGCGAAGCCCAGCCCGGTAAGCATCAGCAGGAAGGCCGGCGACAACACCCAGTAGTAATACTGGCTGTACAGGGCGCTCTCGCTCTGGGCATCGTTCAACACCTTGCCCCAGGTGGGGAGCACCGGATCGCCCAGCCCCAGCACCGCCAGCGATGCTTCAAGGAAGACGAAGGTCGGGATCAACGTAACGAATGTCGGAATCAGTACGGGCAGGATGCGCGGAATCATGTAACGCAGGATGATGCGCGTGTTGCCGGCACCATAGGCCTGGGCCGCCTCGATGTAGGGGGCCTGGCGCAGCGGCAACAGCATGGCACGGTACATCTTGATGCCGGCGCTGAAGATACCAAGTGCGACCACCACCCCGAGCATCAGCCAGATACTGGTGGAATACAGCGTCCCGACCATGACCAGGATCGGCAGCAGCGGCAGGATCATGTTGACCTCCGTGAGCCGCTGGATCGTGGCGTCGACCCAGCCACCGAACCAGACGCCGGTTGCCGCGATGACCAGCGTGGTGATTGTGGTCCCGACTGCCGCCAGCAGGCCGAAGGCAAGGGCCACCGGAGTGCCCCACATCAGCGCCACCATTAGATCACGGCGCTGGTGGTCGGTCCCTGCCAGGCCATGGACCCGGCCGAAGAGCACCAGCTCGGCCTGAAAATCGGCGTCCTCCTGAAACACGATGACATCCAGCATCAATGTGTATTCGCCGGTCTGCACCCGGGCGGCGCCGGCCTCGGAATCCGGCGTCGCCAGCAGGCCGATATGTGGTACCAGGCCCAGGCGCTGCTCCAGCGCCCGATCCTGGGAAATCGATCTACGATCCTGAGACGCAATGCGACTGCCACCCAGCGGCATCTCCCGGCCATCGGGCGTGCGCCAGACCAGGCGCGCGAATGGCTCGCGTTCATGTCCATCTGCATCGAAGAACACCGTCATTTCCGACGGAAAGTCACCGGCCTGATAATCCACTCGCAGGGGAATGGACAGCCGCTCCCCGCCCTCGAAGGACTCGCGTTCGATATCGGCGTCGCGGCTGGAGATCACCTGGGTTTCGGGCGCCCGCCCGCCCCACAGCCGATCAGCCCAGACCGGGCTCGCGTTCACCGGGTACAGCCGCCACTGCTCTCCACCACGCCATTTGTCCAGCGCATCATCGTAGGGAATGGCGATCACGGTATAGACCGCGAGGCTGACCAGAAAGGCGATGATCCCCAGCCCGACAATGGCCGAGGGATAATTGCGCAGTTCGGACAGGGCGGAGAACCGTCCCATCAATCGCCTCCAATGCGTATGCGCGGATCCAGGATCGCGTAAAGGATGTCGAGCAGAAACACTGTCAATGCCAGCAGATAGGCAAAGATCACCACCGAGCCGATGATCACCGGAGTATCACGGTGGCCAATGGCCTGGAACAGCAGCGTGCCCAGCCCCGGCCAGCTGAACACCTGCTCGAGGATGATTGCGCCGCTCCACAGACCGATCAGCATCAGCAGGAAGCTGGTGACAATCGGTGACAGTGTCGGCCGCAGGATATAGCGACGCTCGATCAGCTTGTCCGGCAGGCCCTTGGCGCGGGCCATCTCGACATAGTCTTCGCTGGAGTGGATCAGGAAAAAGGTCCGCCAGGAATAAATCGAGATGAAGATCTGCGACAGGAACATGGCCAGCACCGGCAGCAGCATATGGCGCAAGACATCGAGGGCGTAAAGCAGCGGATTCTCCGGCGGCGGCGCCTGCACCATGCCACCGGAGGGCAGGATTGGCATGACGAAGGCAAACAGCAGGATCAGGAAAATGCCATAGAACCAGGCTGGCGCAGCAGAACTCGGCGCCAGCGCGATCACGCTGCGATCCATGGCACTGCCATAGCGTCGTGACAGCGAAAGCGCGATATAGACCGAGAAGAAGAACACCAGCAGATTGGCCGTGCCGAACAGCAAAAGGGTTGCCGGCAAGCGCTCGACGATAATGTCATAGACCTGGCGTGAGCCACTGTCGCTGTGCATCTGCTCGGCACGTCCCAGATCCAGCAGCATGGCCCGGTACAGGTAATCAAAGCTGCGCAGGATGAACGGCTGATCCAATCGCAGCCGCTCGACTTCCAGATCCACCTGCCGCTGGATCAGCGCATTGCGTTCCTCACTCGGCATGTCCTGGAACGAGGGATCGGCGCGGACCATCTCGGAGACCTGGCCCTGGATCTGGACCATGCGGAGGTCATCCACGCGGCCGCCCATGTTGGCGATCAGGATGGTCAGATAGACCCCGACGAGGATGGTCAGGAAAAGCGCCAGCAAGCGTTTGCCGGTAAACAGCCCGAGACGCCGGATATCCCTTTGCATTCCCCCTGCAACGCTCATTCGCCACCTCCCGTTCGGGCCGCACGGCGCGCGGGCACGGTAGCGAAACCATGGGTGGCAAAACTCGGTAATGCGACGCGATGACTGGTGACTGCAAACTCCAGACTGTTTGCGCCGGAGCCCAGTGCCTCGACCTGCCCGCGACTCAAGGTCACGCTCCAGACGCCGTCGTCGTCCGGCGCCGCATCGCCGCGAACCGCCAGTTCGCCACTACCGTCGAACAGCAGATAGCGCACGGCCTCGATGTCTTCACTGGGATAGGGCTCGCCCTCAAAGGTGATACGGAGGCGGAATGCCGCTGCCTCGCCCTGCTCCACCACCAGCGGCCCGTCCAGGCTCAACTCCGGGATTTCGGCCCTGGTGAAGCGCAGCCATTTGTCGGACGCGTCCGGGAAGTCCTCGAACCGTCGCAGCACCAGGCTGCGCTCGACCGCATGCACCGAGTGCAGATAGAACGGACCATCACCGACCAGGAAATGGCCTCTTTCCGCGTACCAGTCACCGATCGCCGCATAGCGCTGCCGGGCTTCACCTTCGCGCAGCGCCTCCTTGAGCACGTTGGCGAAAGGCACATAATTCTCGTTGCGCGCGCGCTCAAGATGCCGGTCCAGGATTGCAAGACTGGGCCCGCCGACCAGGTTCAGCCAGTCCACCTGCAGGCGATCCGCCTTGTTCGAGGAAAATGCGATATCGCCAGCACGCTCGGCGCGGATGCCCAGTGCCAGCATGTGCCACGGCTGCGCCGCGGGCACGCGCGCGCCGACCATGTTCTCCGCGTCCGGGAAAATCTGATCGCTGTAGATCTCGATGGTCAGCGGCGATTCCGAAACGATGCGCCAGCCACGGAAATGCTGGCGATAGACTTCAAACGTGGGCACGTGGGCCGGATCGAATAACGGGCTGTCTTCGTCCGCCCGCTCGTAGCTGAGGATCCACGGCAGCAGGATGTCCGCCAGCGAGACCTGGCTGCCGTCATGCCAGCGGCGGTCGAAATAGCCATCCTCATACTGGATGCGAATCCGACTGCGGGCCGTGAGCGGCTCCTCACCATGAGCCTCCTCCACGGTGATGAATTCGCCCCGTTCACTGTCCCAGTCGATCCAGGCGTCGCCAGGCACCGTGATTTCGCCGGCGGATTCCAGGCTCAGCCAATCCAGGGTTCGATTGACCGGCACACCCTCCTCGACGGTCACTTCGGCTCCCGCCAGTCGCTGGGGCCAGAACAGACCAGTGAACGGGTCCGGCATGACGGCGGAGTCCTCGATGGCATTCAGGATCATGCGATCGAAAATCCAGCCGCTGCCGGAGACCGGGTTCCAGGGTTCGGTGAGCAGGCTCGGCGCGGCCATGACCATACTGCCACCGAGCCGGTCCCGATATCGCAGGGTGTAGGGCCAGAGTGCCGAGCCGGCGGTGCCACCGGCAAGATCCGCGGCCAGCT
Source organism: Ectothiorhodospiraceae bacterium (assembly GCA_007117515.1). Classification (GTDB taxonomy): domain Bacteria; phylum Pseudomonadota; class Gammaproteobacteria; order Nitrococcales; family Aquisalimonadaceae; genus Methylonatrum. The sequence goes on from SKGQ01000197.1 coordinate 22,753, forward strand.
CCACGTTTTCGGCCCGGGGCCAGGCATTCAGCTGGTCGACAATCCAGACCCGCGAAGAGTCCTTCATCGCCAGTTCCAGGCCACGCGCCATCAGCGCCTGCCGTTCGCTCCAGCTGCGGTAGTCACGCCGCTGCAGGCGATCGGCCAGTGCGTCGAACTCCGGATCCGGCTCGTAAGCCTGCCACAGGGCTTCAGCCCGGCCCCGCGGCGTGTAGTAATAGGCCAGATCGGCGGCGACGTCGCGATTGATCGATGGCGAGATCCAGCCACCCGTATAGATGTGCCACTGGCCGGATGAGGGCGGGGCGGCAATCCAGATCCGCGAGGCCTCCTCCGCGGTGCGATAACGCCGCTCCACCCGGAACCCCTGATCTTCGAGCAGGTTGGCCACGTAGTCACCGACGCGACGACGCTCGTCCTCGGTGCGGATCAACACGATCAGCCGCACCGGGCGGCCCTGGTAATGCCAGATATCCGCCTGCTTCACCGCGCCCAGCCCACGCATAGTCTCGCTGATCACAGCGGCCGCAGCATCCGGATCATGCTGATATTCCAGTTCCAGCGCGCGAGCCACGTCCGCCAGTCGAGCAAAATCCGGGAATGCAGTGTTGATCGGCAAATACCGCGGCACGGCCAGACCGCCGTAGATTTCTTCGGCGATGTAACGCCGGTTGATCAGCCGGTTCAGCGCCTCGCGCATGGCCGGAACATGAAACGGGTTGAGACTGCCGTCGTCGAACTCGGGACCGGACGGATTCAGCGACAGTTCCACCGAAGAGCCATAGGACAGATCGCTGACCACTTTCTGTGAATCACGGATCCGGTGAAACACGGAAGCGCTGGTGACCCCCTGGGCAAAGACCTGATGCGCACCGCTCTCGATCAGGCCGCTAACCTTGCCGATGTCCGATTCCTGAGTGAATACGACCTGATCCACCAGGGCACCCCGACGCTCTGAAGGATCGCCGGGGGTGGTGCCTTGCTCACCCTGGGTCGACGTCCGATCAGTGCCGATCAGCGTCGCTGCCGTCGCCAGGACCAGAATCACCAGGGCACTGCCGAGCAAGACCTTTCTCAAACCTGCTCCTCCACTACCTGTCGGGATGCTGAAGACGCCTGCATGACCGCCCTTTGTTGTCTGAACTTGAATAAGCCGACAACACTACGGCGTGTTTGTCCGCAAAAAAACCTCGTCGTCCAACTGTTCAGGGATCAACGCGTCCCGGGCCGTTGCGCAGCATGGTCTCAAGCGCGTATACGTGGGAATCATCCTCGTCCAGGCCACGCAGTGCCGCCGCGAGTTTCAGCAAATACTCGCGATTGCTGCCACTCGGTCCCCGGGCGGCGGCGATCTGCCTCACCAACGCGGCGTCCGGTGCCGGCCCCAGGAAAGCCGGGTTGTCCGGCCCGGCGATGTAGACCAGCCCATCCACGGCATCTCCACCCGCAAGGCGGACAGGCACCCAGAGTCGCAGGTAGCCGTTTTTTTCACGCACATCAAGTGAGCGGAAAACCCGGCCGGCGACCTGGTAGGCCACGCCGCCGCATTCGGCGCCAGGGGCCTCCACCAGCGTCACCACGCGCCCCGGACGCCCGGGGACACCCCGATGGTCTTCCGAGCCCTGCCAGAAGCGGCGCTGCCAACCCGTAATGCAGGCCGGACGGCGACGAATATAGGGAAAGTCGACCTTGTAGATCAGCGAGCCGTAGCCGAACAGCCAGACTGGCTCATCATCCGCGAGCCGATGGAACGCAGCATTCTGCGCGACCGTGTCAGCGGCTGTCTTACCTTCCGGCTTCAACGCAGTTGGCTGTCCTTGCTACCACGCCGGTTATAACCACTGAAGCGTTTCTGATCTTCGTCGCGCTCACTCTGGCAAGCCACGCAGAAGCGCACGCCAGGCACGGCCTCGCGTCGCGCCTGCGGGATCGGTTGCTCACAGGCATCGCAGAATTCAGCACTTTCGCCCCGAGGCAACTGGCTTCGTGCACGCGAAACTGCATCTTCCACCGTGCTGTCGATCTGTTCCTGTACGGCACCCTCTCGTGCCCAGCCATTGGCCATGACAACCTCCGCGACCGTTAGGCAACTGGTCGTTTCATTGTGTAGGGTAAGCCCTGGAGGGCACCGGTACCTGTCCTGGTACCGCATCCAATCCTAGGGCTCCATCGGCATCATCAGCATGCCGTCATCATTGCCATAACCATAGCAAGAGGACGAATCGATGGCTGAAGACAGAGACGATACCTCGTCCGACCTACCGGAAACCGAGGGGGTTCCCGCTCCGGAAGGGGCTGCCAACCCGATCGACACCGATTACGTCATCGGTCAGGACAACTACACGGCGAAGCCGCTCGGCGTCCGTCTGGATCTCCACGGCAGCGTTTTCATGTTCTCGGGGGCAGTCATTCTGTTCTTCCTGATCATTACCCTTGCCCTGCAGGATCAGGTCGAGCCGATGTTCGAAAACGCGTTCAGCTTCCTGACCAGCAACATGTCCTGGTTCTTCCTGCTGGGCGCCAATATCTTCCTACTCCTTGCGATCACGCTGATTTTCACGCCCCTGGGCAGGGTACGGATCGGCGGGCAGGATGCGACACCGGACTTCAGCTATCTCGGCTGGTTCTCGATGCTGTTCGCCGCCGGCATGGGCATCGGCCTGATGTACTTTGGCGTCTCCGAGCCGATGGACCACTACGAAACTGCCCTGGCGGGCATCACAACCGAGAACGGAGTCCGGACCGACTGGGCCCCACTGGGCGGCGCCGAGGGCAACGAACAGGCGGCGATCGCGCTGGCCATGGCGGCGACGATCTTCCACTGGGGACTGCATCCCTGGGCCATCTATGCCGTCGTGGCGCTGGCACTGGCAATCTTTTCGTTCAACAAGGGTCTGCCGCTGACCATGCGCTCGATCTTCTACCCGATCCTCGGGGAGCGCGTGTGGGGCTGGCCAGGACACGTGATCGATATCCTGGCGGTCTTCGCCACCCTCTTTGGTCTTGCGACCTCTCTGGGGTTCGGTGCCCAGCAGGCCACCAACGGCCTCAATGATCTGTTCGGCATTCCCGACACCAATACAACCATGGTGCTGCTGGTGGTCAGCATCACGATCGTGGCCATGGGGTCGATCTTCCTGGGCGTGGACAAGGGCGTGCGGCGTCTCTCCCAGTTCAATATCGGGCTGGCCTTCCTGCTGCTGGGCTTCGTGATCATCGTCGGCCCGACGCTAGTGATCGCGACCGGTTTCTTCCAGAACCTGCTGGGCTACGTCGTCAACCTGCCGGCCTTGTCCAACCCCTTCGGTCGTGAGGACGCAAACTTCAGTCAGGGCTGGACCGCCTTCTACTGGGCGTGGTGGATCTCCTGGTCACCGTTCGTCGGCATGTTCATCGCCCGGGTCAGCCGGGGTCGCACTGTACGCGAATTCCTGATCGCCGTGCTGCTGGTCCCCTCCACGGTCTCCGTGTTGTGGATGACCGCCTTCGGCAGCGCCGGGATCGAGCAACTGCTCGCCGGCACCTTCGAGGGTGAGGCGGACAAGCTGTTCGTCATGCTGGCCGGCCTGCCGCTGACGGAAATCACGTCCTTTATCGCCATCACACTGGTGATCGTGTTCTTCATCACCTCGTCGGATTCCGGCTCGCTGGTGATCGACACCATCACCGCCGGCGGCAAGGTCGATGCGCCGAAGCCGCAGCGCCTTTTCTGGGCGATCATCGAGGGTGCAGCGGCCATCGCGCTGCTGATCGGTGGCGGCCTGGCAGCACTTCAGGCGGCGGTGACCTCCACCGGTCTGCCGTTCACCCTGGTGCTGCTGGTGGCCTGTTACGCCATCATCAGGGGCTTGATGAGCGAGCCTCGCGACTGACCGGTCGCTGTTCGCAGAAAAGGGCGCCCGGCGGGCGCCCTTTTTTTATGTCCAGAGTCGGCCGACCGGTGTATCCGCGGCATAGCGGCGCGCAATCTGGGCCTGCAGCAACTCAGCGGTGGCCAGCGCATCAACCGCGGCATGGTGTGGCTGGTAGCCCGGCAGCCCGTAACGGAGTCGACTCTCGTCCAGGCGCAGCGAGGTCGGCGACGCACCGAACGCGGCACGCAGACGCGCCCACCAGGTCTGACGATGCCAGCGAGCCTCGATGGACAACGTGTCAATCAGCGGAAACAAGAGGGGCTCACCTAGCCGGGCATGGACCGCGGCATTCAGGAACGGACGTTCAATCTGCCGGTAATGCACCACCGGCAACCGCCCCTGCATGGCCTGAAAGATCTCAGGCAGAATTTCTGACAGATCGGGAGCATTTGCCAGATCATCATGGGTCAGGCCATGCAGCGTCACCGACTTCGCCTCCAGCGGCCGCGGTGGCCGCACCAGCCAGTGACCATGCGCGGAGAAGCGGATTCGACGAACATCGAACGGTACCAGCCCGATGCTGATAATCGCGTGCCGTGTTTCGTCCAGACCGGTTGTTTCCAGATCCATTGCCAGCATCGGCACATCGGCAATCGGCATGTCCGGCCGGAGGCTTGACCAGCTTTGATACAGTGCGCCCAGCTCCGGATTTCTGGTCCTGGTGGCACGATCCGCGAGATAGGCGGGCCACGACGTGTTTGTATCCCCGTGTCGGCGTAAAAGCCTCATGGCAGGGGATAGCGGAAGCGAAGGAATTTCTGCGCGTCACTGAGGACCTGGAAGGCATCCTTCAGATGATGTCGCTCAGTGGCGGAAATGGTTTCCGGATCGACCTTGTTATCCGGCGGCCGCTCCTGGCGCAGATCCAGTGCCTGCTGACGGATGCGCATCATGGCAATGAACTCGAAGGCGTACCGCAGCCGCTCACCGACGCCGGATGGCAGCAACTGGGTCTGGCCAATGGCGTTGAGCCGCTCGAACGAGTTCTGCGCCCGTGACGCACAGGCCAGGGCGTGCACGCGGATGAGATCCGTCATCGGCGCCGTGCCCCGGCGCTTGGCGTCAATGGTGTTGTTCTGCCGACCATCCTTTTCCATGACGAAATTGCGAAAGAAACCGATGGGGGGTGTGCGATTCAGTGCATTGCGCGCCATGGCCGCCAGGAACAGCGGGCTTTGCGCTGCCTTCTCGGCGACCAGGTCCTGCAGCGCCAGCGCAAAACCCTCTTCACCGTAGACACCGTCCAGATCGAAGAAGATGGAGCTGTGCAGCAGCCGCTCCGGATCGGGCTTGTCGATCCAGCCATTGAAGTAGGATTTCCAGACTCGAAGGGGCTGACGCCAGGCATCGGTAGTGGCCATGATGCCGCCGGTGCAATAGCTGTAACCGCAGGCGGCCAGACCATCGCTGACCCGCTTTGCCAACTCCCTGAAATAGGAGTCGTGCTGCGCAGGATCAAAACTGTCGTCCAGCACCAGGGCGTTATCCTGATCGGTGACGATGGTCTGTTCATTGCGCGCCATGGAACCAAGCGCAATAAAACAGTAGGGGACCGGCGGCGGACCGAGGTCCTGCTCGGCAAGCTCCAGCAGGCGCCGACTGAAGGCCCGGCCGATGGTGGCCAGGGCACTGCCAATCATCTGCGAACTGTTGTCTTCGTCCACCATTTGCAGGAACGCCGCCTCGACGTCCGGCTTTAGCCGGGACAGACCCGCGACACTACCTTGATTGAAAATCGTGCTGACCAGATACAGGCTACTGTTGGTCTGGAAACGGATCAGATCCGTCAAATGCAGCAACCCGACTGGCTCCCGTCGATGCAAGACCGGCAGATGCTGGACATTGCTGCGAAGCATCGTGAGCATCGCATCGTAGGCGGTGACGTCCGATTGCACGCTGATCAGTCGCGAATCGAGCAGCTGTGCCAGCGGTGTATTCACGGACCGTCCCTGAGCAACCACGCGCTCGCGGAAATCGCTGTCTGTAAGGATGCCGAGCAGTTCACGGGCCTCGCCGTTGGCATCCTGGTAGGTACGATCCGGGCGGTCACCGGCCGGCCCCGTCACCAGAACACCCGAGATGTGCTCCTCACCGATTCGCGTGGCCGCCTCTCGGGCCGAGGTTGCGCCATCGAGAATCAACGGTGGTCGGGCAATCAGACGCCGGACCCTGGTGGTCAGCATGCTGCTCTCGTTGAACTGTTTCTCGACCGTGGATTGCATGCGGGGCCGTTCAAGTTCGACAAAATCTGCGAACTGCTCGTCTCGATCACACAGGTCCGTGAATACCTCGACCGGGATCAGGTAGATCAGGGTGTCCTCGATCGCCTTGGCCGGAAAATGCACCTTGCGGTGCCGCAGCAGGCTGAAATGGCCGAAAATGTCACCCTCCCCCAGACGGTTGTACAGCGCGCCATTGCGGCGATAGATGTCAACGGCGCCACTGCGGATATAATGCAGGCTGTCGATCTCGTCATCGCGATCGAGGATGGCGCTACCGCTCTTGAAATAGGCAACATCGACCGCACCCGCCACCTCGTCGAGCAACTCGTCCGACAGGCCATCGAAGGGTGGGAATCTGCCGAGATGCTGCCGGATTTCCCGAGCTTCCGCGCTGGCTGGCATTGGTTCACTCCATGGCTTGCGGGTGTCGGCAAGCCCCCGGGTAACGCCAGCTCACTCCCGGGCCTGCGTTTCTCCAGGGCTCACACACCTGTCGAGTCTGGTTTGCAGGCAGGGGCGTGTAAAGCCGCCGGGGAGCCAGGACGCCGGGACGTGGCGGAGCGGAACAATGCAATGCTTGACAGCGTCCACGGGCCCGCGTGTTATCCACCCACAGTGCAACGCCCCACGACGACAGGCGATCAGTCTTATGATGAAAATCGAGTTGCAGCAGCAACTTCAGCACTGTCAGACCCTGCCTACCCTGCCCGCCATCGCCATGGACATTCTGGATCTCGGGCAACAGCCGGATCTGGAGCCGACAGAGGTCTGCGCGGTGATCTCACGGGACCCGGCGTTGGCCACACGCATTCTGCGCGTGGCCAACTCGCCGCTATACAGCCGGCGGAGAAAAAGCGACTCGGTTCAGCAGGCCGTCATGGTGCTGGGACTCAACGTCGGTATATCGCTGGCGCTGAGTTTCTCGCTGAACAAGTTACTGCGCAGCGATAACGGCGAGACCGCCGATTGGCTGTGGCGTCGTGCCCTGATCGCCGCGACGGCGGCCCGCGCGCTCGGTGAACATATGGGCAGCCGCGATCTGGAGGAGTTGTTCC
>SKGQ01000111.1 GCA_007117515.1 Ectothiorhodospiraceae bacterium
AGGCCTCAAAATGAGGCGCCGGGGTGCTCACGGTACTGGGGGAAGTCCACCTTGCCCTGCAATTCCTCAAGCGTGAAACCGGCCACGCGACAAAACGTCTTGTTTGCGCTTTTGATAACACCCTTGAGATCGGTAGTACTGATAAGTCGGTCGCCCTCGTGGACCGGCTCTTCCCTGTCTTTGACGGGCAAGTTCACACGCATTCCGATCGTCCTCATGAAATCCTGGTTAAGCCGGAGGTTGGAGTCCCCGTGGCTTGATCGACTTTTTGCCGCAAGATAGTTATCGGCACCAGACAGGCAAAGCTTTAAGGAGACACTGATTTATTCGTACGCCTGCGTTGGAGTCCGCATTTTTTCCGAGGCAAGGCCCACCGCGCCTTGCAGGCCAGCGAATCCGACGGTCACGCGGCGGCGTACGACGGCGCATGCTTGCCTGAGGCCCAGGCCGGTTTTGGTCCCTGGCGGTGTTGCGCCACCGGCCCGGTAGCTCGGGCTACCGAACCGGCACCGCGTGTTGCCAGATGAACAAAACCGGTCTCGGGCGCAGACGCGGGAATAAATCAGTGTTTCCTTAACAGGCCGGGGGAGTGACTAGGGTGGTGCCGCCGGCTTTGTCTTGCCAGGTGGCGATCCGCGCTGGCGCACGGCTTCCAATTCGCTCTTCCTGCGACCAGACTGCCGCCTTCGCCGGGCCCTCAGGACCACGGGTACGGGTCCCGGCCAACATGCCGCGAATGCTTGCCGGCTTTTTCGAGGATCACTCCATGCAGTTCGACAGTCCCCTGCGCGCAGGCCAGCTTCTCCGCCGCTACAAGCGGTTCCTTGCCGACGTGCGCCTGGATGACGGCACCACCTTGACCTGCCACTGTCCCAATACCGGGTCGATGTTGGGGTGTGCCACGCCCGGCGCCAGGGTCTGGCTGAGTACCTCGGATAACCCGAAGCGCAAGTACGCCCATACCTGGGAGCTGGTGGAAGCCGACAACGGCAGCCTCACGGGCATCCACACCGGACGGGCCAATGCCCTTGTCGCCGAGGCCCTGGAAAATGGCCTGGTCCCCGGGATTTCGGGCCTGCAGGAGATCCGGCGTGAGGTTCAACAGCCCGGTGGTCACAGCCGCATCGACTTCCGTCTGCGTTTCTCCGACGATCGTGCCGACTGCTTTCTCGAGGTCAAGAACGTCACTGCAGCGGTGACCGACGGGGTCGCGCTGTTTCCGGACGCGGTCAGCGCCCGTGGCACACGGCACCTGCGGGCACTGATGCAGCTTCATCAGCAGGGTTACTCGGCGATGCTGGTATTCTGCGCCCAGCGCGCGGATGTGCATGAGGTCCGCCCGGCGGACAGGATCGATCCCGCGTACGGTGAGACCCTGCGCCAGGCCATTGCCACCGGCGTACAGGTTCTGGCATTGGGGGCCGAGGTCAGCCCGCAGGAAATCCGCTTGCTCAGACCGCTGCCGGTGGTCTGCCCCTGACGCGTACCGCCTGGATTGTGACCATAGATCGCTGGAGATTCGACCGCATGTTCAAACCCCTGGAACTGTTCATCGGCCTGCGCTACACCCGCGCCCGGCGACGCAACCAGTTTGTTTCGTTCATTTCGCTCAGTTCCATGCTGGGAATCGCCCTGGGTGTTACCGCTCTGATAACCGTGCTGTCGGTGATGAACGGCTTCGAGAAGGAGCTCCGCGAGCGCATTCTCGGCATGGTCGCGCACGGCTCCGTTACCGAGGCCAATGGCCGTCTGCGGGACTGGCCACGCCTGGCCGACGAGGTGGAGACACACCCACGGGTGGAGGCAACCGCACCGTTTGTCGATGGCGAGGTGATGATCACCCGGGGCAGGGAAGTCAGCGGCACGATGATCCGCGGCATTGATCCGCAGCGGGAGGGGAGCGTCGCCCGGGTGATGGACCATATCGTGACCGGCTCGGCGGATGACCTTGAGTCCGGCGCGTTCCGGGTGATTCTCGGCAGCGCCCTGGCGCGCATGCTGCGGGTCGAGGTTGGCGACATGGTGACCCTGGTCACGCCAGAGGCGCGGGCGACGGTGGCCGGAATCGTACCGCGGGTGAAACGGTTCGAGGTTGCTGGTACTTTCCATATCGGCATGTATGAATACGATCGCGGGCTGGCGATGATCCACATCGACGACGCCGCCACCATTTTCCGCATGGGCGATCAGATTAGCGGTCTGCGGCTGCAATTCGACGACATGATGGCAGCACCTCGCCTGTCACGTGAGTTGAATCTGACGCTGGACGGGGATTACCGGGTTCGGGACTGGACCCAGGAACACGCCAACTTCTTCCGTGCGGTGCAGACGGAAAAGACCGTCATGTTCGTGATCCTGACACTGATCATAGCTGTGGCCGCGTTCAATATCGTATCGACGCTGGTAATGGTCGTGAACGAAAAGAAGGCGGACATCGCGATCCTGCGAACGCTTGGCGCCGAACAGGGCACGATCCTGCGGATTTTCATTGTCCAGGGCGCCATCATCGGCGTCTTCGGCACGCTGCTCGGCACGGTGGGCGGGATTGCGCTGGCGCTGAATGTGGAAAATATCGTGCCGTTCATCGAGCGCCTGCTGGACCAGGAGTTCCTGGCGGCGGATGTCTACTACATCAGCGATCTGCCCAGTGAACTGCGTTGGCCTGACGTGTTCCGCATTTCCAGCGTGGCCCTGGTACTGTCGCTGCTGGCGACGCTGTATCCGGCCTGGCGGGCATCACGCACCGATCCGGCGGAGGCATTGCGCTATGAGTGAGCACAGGAACGACATCATTCTCAGCTGCCGCGGTGTCAGTCGCCGCTTCAGCGATGGCCAGCTCTCGGTGGACGTGCTGCAGGACATTGATCTGGATGTGGCCCAGCAGGAACAGCTGGCGATCGTTGGCCGCTCCGGTTCCGGCAAGAGCACTCTGATGCACCTGCTGGGCGGCCTGGACCGGCCGACCGGGGGCGAGGTGCGGCTGATGGGGCAGTCGTTGAGTGCCCTCAGCAGCCGGCAGCTCAGCGCCATGCGAAACCGGCACCTGGGTTTCATCTACCAGTTCCATCACCTGCTGCCCGAATTCACCGCGCTGGAGAACGTGGCAATGCCCTTGTTGATCCGGCGTCAATCGGCGGCCGAGGCCCGCGCAAAGGCGGCAGACATCCTGAAACGGGTCGGCCTGGGAGAGCGTCTGCAACACAAGCCCGGAGAACTTTCCGGTGGCGAACGTCAGCGCACGGCCATTGCCCGCGCGCTGGTCACCCGACCGGGCTGCGTGCTGGCGGATGAACCCACCGGGAACCTGGATAGCCAGACCGCCGAGGACGTGTTCGACCTCCTGCGGGAACTCAATCGGGAGGAGGGCACCAGTCTGATCATGGTGACCCATGACCGGAACATCGCCGCCCGCATGGATCGCACCCTGACCATGACCGACGGGCACCTGGCAGCCGGATAAGACAATCCCATACCAGAACGCTTCACCTCACGTGGCAAGCGGCTGGTGCTGGTCGGACGATGGAGGACCAGCCCAACCCGGGCGATATCGGCCCCTGGCGGTGTTGCGCTGCGGGCCTGGTAGCTCGGGCTGGCCCTGCCAGGCTGCGGGTGGCGTTGCTTCGTCCGGGCAGAGCAGCGTTCAGTCCCGGCTGGCGCGACGCTCCATCTCGGCTTTCCGCCGTTGCCGCAGTCGTCTCAGTTTTAGCCGCTGCCGCAGGTGCAGCCGCCAGACCAGGTGCACGAAGCCGTAGGCCGCCATGCCCGCGATTGCACCGGAGAGGACGCTGCCCAGAAGCAATGGCTGCCAGATGGCGTGAAACTCGGTCCAGAACCATTGCAGGGTCGGCTCGAAATCATGATCCCGCGCGCCGCGCCCCATCATCCAGTTGCCGATCCGATAGTTGAAGAACAGGATCGGCGCCATGGTCAGCGGGTTGGATATCCACACGGCCAGCACCGAAACCGGCAGGTTCAGACGAAGCAGAATCGCCAGGAAGGCCGCGATCACCATCTGGAAAGGCAATGGCTGGAGGGCGAGGAACACGCCAATACCGAAGCCACCCGCCACCGGGTGGCGGTTCAGATGCCAGAGTCGGGAATCCTGCAAACGGCTGCCAAACATCCGCACGGACTGGTGCTCGCGCATTTTTCGCGAGCTAGGCAGGTATCGTCGGATAAGGTGTTTCGGCATCGTACGTTTGCTGTCAGAAGGCGATTCGGGGTGTGGGCTAACGGGACGCTCATGAGCGGGCGGATTGTCTCAGCACAAACCTGACGACGCTACTTTTTCGATTCGGTTTCCTAGACTGACCGGGTGACAACAGGGAGGTTGTCGTCGGTTGTCTGGCCCGTTGACGCCAGGCCCTGACCAGGGACGGTCATGACTGGACTGCTTCTCGCCCTGGCGGCGGGTCTTCTGTTGCCGCACCTGCTGCCCGTGCTGCCACCGGCATGGTTGGGCTGGTTTCTGATTCCATTGATGGCACTCCGAGGTCATCGGGCGATCCAGCTGCTTGCCGCGCTATTGGTTGGGCTCATGGCCGGCACCCTGGTACTGCAACCCCAGGTAACGGCGTGGCAGGAACCGCCAGAGGCCTGGGGCGAACGGCTGGTGAAAGGCACCATCGCAAGCATTCCGCAACAGCGCGGAGAATCACTCGAATTCCGGTTTCGGCCGGACGGAGGTTCCGAACTGCCCGCCGGAGCGCGGATCCTGGTGCGCTGGTACCGGCCACCCAGCGATATCCGGGCGGGATCCCACTGGCAGCTGCACCTGCGCATGCGCTCCGTCGCCGCGCCCCGGAATCCGGGCGCGGCTGACATGGAAAGGTACTGGCGCGCAGAGCGCCTTGCCGCGATCGGCACGGTTCAGGCGGATGCAGACAACCGGGAATTATCCTCTGCCAGCGGTCTGCATTACTGGCGCCAGCTAATCAGCGAAGCACTGCAACGACGAATCGCCCGGCAGGATGGTGCGGCACTGGCCGTCGCCCTGCTGGTCGGCGATCGACAGCACTTGTCGCCGGAGTTGCGTGAGATACTGATCGCCACCGGCACGGCGCACCTGATCGCGATCTCCGGGCTACATATCGGACTGGTGGCCACGGCGACCTGGGCTGTCAGCGCCGCGCTATGGCGGTACCTGCCGGCACTGTCACGTCGCATCCCCAGCCGCGTCGCGGGAATTCCCCCAGCCCTGGTCGCGGCGACGGTCTATGCCGCGCTGGCCGGTTTCTCGCTGCCAACCCAGCGCGCCTTGATCATGGTTGCGCTGGCCATGCTGCTGTTCGCAGGACGACGACTGCGGGCCAGCTGGTCAATTCTGCTGCTGGCTTTCTGTCTGGTCCTCCTGATCGATCCCCTGGCGCCATTGACTCCGGGACTGTGGCTGTCTTTCGGCGCAGTGATGAGCCTCTACCTGTTGCTGGCGTCGCGACCAATGCCGCAGCCAGGCTGGCGCCATTTTCTGCGCGTGCAGATTGCACTGTTGTTTGCCTTGTTGCCATTGACCCTGTTCTGGTTCGGCCGTATCGCCTGGCTATCCCCGCCGGCCAATCTGATTGCGGTGCCGCTGGTTGGCGGTCTCGTCGTGCCCCTTCTGATGCTGGGTAGTCTGCTCAGCGGTGTTTGGGATGCCGGCGGCGGCTTTCTTCTGCGCTGGGCGGCCTGGCTGCTCGAAATGTTGCTTGCTCTGCTGGCGTTGATGCCTGGCTGGCTGCCAGCCGAGCCCCGGGCAACGCCACCACTGTGGCTACTTCCAGTGGTGTTGCCGGCAGCGATGCTGCTCCTGTTGCCGCTGGGCCTGGCCTGCAGGGTGGCATTGTTGCTGGTGCTCTCCGTGCCGGTGGTCTGGAATCCGGCGGCACCGCCCCCGACCCAGGCCCGGGTCACGGTGCTCGATCTCGGTCACGCCCAGGCGAGCATCGTGCGCACGCGTCGGCATGCATTGCTTTTCGACACCGGTCCCGGCTACCACAGCGCCACCTTGCACGGAGCCTTGCGAGCAAACGGCATTGGCTCCCTGGACCTGCTGGTTATCAGCAATCAACGCGCGGGCAGCAAAGGCGGCCTGGAGCGGCTGACGGTTCCGATCGCACAAGGAATCGGACACGCTGCGGCAGCGGCTTGCAGTGAGACCCCGGCCTGGCGCTGGGACGATGTGGAATTCCGTTTTCTCGACAACGACCCGGGCAATGATTGCCTGCTGCTGGTGACGGCGGGCGCCGAGAGTCTGCTCCTGGCCCACGGCAGTGAGCATCCGGTGCCGGCTTACGGTCCTGCGATGGGCGCCGACTGGTTAGTAGTTCCGGCCCATGGTCATCGGCGAGGGCTGCCAACGGGAAAGCCAGACGGCCCGGCTCCCCGCGCGGTGATCATCCCAGTAGACAGCGATAATCGCTTCGGCCTGCCACATCCGTCGGTGCGCGCCTACTGGAAGACCCGTGGCTCCAGAATACTGATTACCGGCGAGACTGGCGCTGTCACGCTCCATCTGGGGGCGGATCAGCCGGCAGTTGTCACCCGCGATGGGGATCGCGCCTGGTGGCGCCCAGGGGGAAAGCCGGCGGGGGACTGATTCGGGGTCTGTCCTGCGAGCACCAGGCTGACGCGATCCGGACAAACGATGGGTGCTGACTCCGATGTGTGAATCGGTCAGCGTTTCCCTGGCGGAAGATGCGTATCATTTGCTCAACGCGATACGGAGAAAAGGAGACTTCTGTGTGGGAACTGATTGCCGCCGGCGGCTGGCTGATGGTGCCGATCCTGATCTGTTCGGTCCTTGCCATGGCGATCATCGGGGAACGGTTCTGGACCCTGCAGAGTCATCGCATCATCCCCCGCCATCTGGTTGCCCGCAGCTGGAGTCTGGTCCGCGATCGCAAGATGAGTTCCGATGAGGTCCTCCGCTTGCGGGAGGACTCACCCCTGGGGCGCGTTCTGGCTGCCGGGCTGGTGAACATGCACCAGAGTCGCGAAGTCATGATGGAGGCCATTGAGGATGCCGGTCGACACGAGGCCCACGGCCTCGAGCGCTTTCTCAACAGCCTGGGGACCATTGCCGCGATTACGCCGTTACTCGGCCTGCTGGGCACGGTGATCGGGATGATCAAGGTGTTCAGCGCGATCACCACCGAGGGTGTCGGTAATGCGCCGGCGCTGGCCGGTGGCATCTCGGAGGCCTTGATAACGACTGCTGCCGGGCTGACCGTCGCGATTCCGGCGCTGATTGCCTACCGTTATTTCAGCGGCCTGGTAGACAAATATGTCGTGGCCATGGAGCAGGACGCACTGAAACTGGTGGAGGCGATGCAGGGTCAGCGGGCGACACCGGGGCAGGGTGGCGGGCGGTGAACCTGCGTGGCCGCCGAAACCGGGAACCGGAGGTCAACCTGACACCGTTGATCGACGTGGTTTTCCTGATGCTGATCTTCTTCATGGTCAGCACTACGTTCCAGCATGATGCTGATCTCTCGATCCAGTTGCCGGAGGCGGGCGTTGAGGCCGGGCCCCGTGAGGCCGCAACGATGCAACTCAGTATCAGCGCAGAAGGCGAATACGCCCTGGATGGCCGAATCCTTGCGGATAACCGTCGCGACACCATCGTTCGTGCACTCACGCAAGCCCGGGAGGAAAACCCCGAGCGCCAGCTCATCGTCCGCGCCGATGCCCGCACACCGCATCAGAACGTTGTTCGTGCCATGGAGGCGGCTGGTCTGGCATCCATTTCCAGATTGTCTTTCGCCACTCTCCAGAGCGAGGAAACCGACTGACCCAATGAAGGCGAGTGCCCATCTACTGATGCCCACGGCCAACACTCATCCGGCTCAATCATGACCGGGCTGCCAGGTTTCTGGATGCGTCGCGGCCCGACCGCCATGCTGTTGTTGCCGCTCGCACAATTGTTCCGCGCGATCGTCTGTCTCCGGCGCCTGGGTTATCGTAAAAACCTGCTGCGCTCGCATCGGCTGCCGGTCCCCGTAATTGTGGTCGGCAACATCTTCGTTGGCGGTACCGGCAAGACGCCCCTGGTGCTCTGGCTGGTCGAGGCCCTGAAAGCCATGGGCCTGCGTCCCGGTATCGTCACACGGGGTTACCGCGGCCGGGCGACGAGCTGGCCGCAAACGGTCACGGCGGACAGCGATCCGTCACTGGTGGGTGATGAACCGGTGCTGCTGGCGCAGCGTGGTAATTGTCCGGTGATGGCCGGTCCAGAGCGTGTCATCAGCGGGCGGGGCCTGATTGAAACCCATGGCTGTGACTGCATCGTATCCGATGACGGACTGCAGCATTACGCCTTGCAGCGGGATCTGGAACTGGTGGTGATCGACAGGACAAGAGGGTTGGGCAACGGTCTGATGTTACCGGCGGGTCCGCTACGAGAGCCGCCCGGCAGACTGCGATCCGTGGACATGCTGCTGGCCAATGGCGGTCCCTCCGCGTTGACAGACCATTTTTTCACACTCGCCCTGGAAAACACCGTGGCGCTGGACGGATCGGGCGAGACCCGATTGCTGAGCGATTTCGCCGGCGAACGCGTCCATGCGGTCTGCGGTATCGGCAATCCTCAGCGCTTCTTCGATGCTCTTGCCGAACAGGGCCTTCAGGTCATCCCGCATCCGTTTGCGGACCATCACCCCTATCAGCCTGCGGATATCCGGTTCGGTGACGAGTTACCGGTGCTCATGACCGAGAAGGATGCGGTCAAGTGCCGGACTTTCGCCAGACCATATCACTGGGTGGTGCCTGCCCGGACCGTACTGGAACACGGGACACGGCGGGCCCTGCAGGAATGCCTAAACCGACGGGTGCTGAATTGATGACAGAATTCACGACGATTATCCCGGCACGATTCCAGTCCACACGGTTTCCCGGTAAACCGCTGGCGCGGCTGGGCGACCGACCCATGCTGCAGCATGTATGGGAGCGTGCCTGCGCCAGTGGCGCCAGCAGGGTGCTGGTGGCCACCGACGATAGCCGTATTTTCGACGCCTGCCGGCAGTTCGGTGCCGATGTCATGATGACCGCCGCCGATCACCACTCGGGTACCGATCGGCTCGCCGAAGTGGTGGCAAGACTGGCGCTGCCGGACACTGCGATCGTGGTAAATCTGCAAGGCGACGAGCCGCTGATGCCTCCGACCCATATCCGCCAGGTCGCCGCCTTGCTTGCCGCACATCCCGATGCGGAAATGAGCACGCTGCTCCTGCCAATGCATACCCCGGTCGTGGACAGCTCCGAGAACACCGTCAAGGCGGTCACTGATCGACAGGGTTACGCACTGTATTTCAGCCGTGCGCCAATTCCGTGGCTGCGTGATCCGGAACCGGGCAGTGCATCAGACGGCACGCCGTCCTGGCATCGGCATCTGGGAATCTACGGCTATCGGGCCGGTCTGCTGCGACGATATCCTGGGCTCGAGGTTTCGGAACTGGAACGGCGGGAGTCGCTGGAACAGCTGCGGGCCCTGGATTACGGCGTTCGCATTATCACTGGCACAGTGACGGCGGACGGTGGTCCGGGAATCGATACGCCGGCGGATCTTCTGAAAGCGGAAGAGCTTCTGCTGGCAGCCGATAATTGGACGTAAATCGTGTCTTCGCCTCGTGGTTAACATACTTTTCCTTTGACGGATTCAAAGGCTGCCCATGACTGACAGAGATTCCCCGTCACCCCGAGGTGAGTACCGACGCCTCGCAGCACTCTACGCACTGGATCAGCTCGACCGTCCGCCAGAAGAACGATTTGATCGTCTGACGCGTCTCGCTCGACGGTTATTCCTTGTCGACACTGCCGCCATCACCCTGGTTGACGCGGAACGACAGTACTTTCGTGCCATTACCGGACTGGATCTGCGGCAGGGACCGCGAGAGGGATCCTTTTGCAACGTCTGCACCAGGCGACGGAAGCCGTTGGTGGTGGAGGATGCAAGTCAGGATCCGGAGTTTGCCGAGAGCGAATACGTCACCAAGCCACCCTACGTTCGCTTTTACGCAGGGGTCCCCCTGGCTGCACCTGATGGAAGCCTGATTGCAACCCTGTGCATTTTCTCTCCCGAACCGCGCGAATTCTCCGACGACGATCTGGAAGCCCTGAAGGATCTTGCGGCGTTGGCGGCGGCCGAGCTGAATGTCAGTTGGTGGAGTCATCATGCCTCGCAACAGGAGGAACGCGCATTCGAGTCCCAGATCGACCGGCGCCGAGCCGAGCAGACAACCCACGCCAAGACCCAGTTTCTCGCCCACATGAGTCATGAAATCCGGACGCCCCTGAATGGCGTGCTGGGAATGCTTCAGCTACTCGAGTCCGGTGAGCTGACCGACGAACAGGCGCTTCAGATCCGGATCGCGAGGAGCTCGGGCGAACACCTGCTGCGCCTGATCGATGATGCGCTCGACCTGTCCCGCATGGAAATCGACGAAATCCGTCTGCAGCCTGAGGCCTGTGATCTTGCCAGGCTCGGCAAGGATGTCGTGAATCTCGTCCAGTCGGCCGCCACCGGTGCCAGGAGCCCGGATTTCCGTCTGGAGATTGACGGTGCACTGCCGTCACACGCAATGCTTGATCTTCTGCGGGTTAAACAGGTGCTGATTAATCTGCTGAACAATGCCGCCAAGTTCACGGCACATGGATTCGTCGCGCTGCGTCTGGGGCTGCAGTCGGGCTCTGAGGAGGGCGGGCCCAGGTTGGTGTTCGAGGTGGAGGATACCGGGCGCGGCATGGCTCCCGACCAGCTTGCCCGGGTATTCAAGCCCTTTGTTCAGATCGAGGCTGAAGGCGAGGCCGTGGTTCCGGGATCCGGGCTGGGCCTCGCCATAACGCGCCGTCTTGTCGCGACCATGGGTGGAAAGATACAGGTCCGCAGTCAGGCGGGGGAGGGCACCGTCTTCACCGTGTCTCTGCCGCTCCTGCCGGCGACCCCGCAGGACGTGGCATCCAGCGATCCGCTGGTCACTGATGCCAGGACCGGGCCTCTGCGGGTGCTGTTGGTTGATGATGACAACATCAGCGCCAAGGTGGCGACCGCGTTCCTCGAGCGCGAGGGTCACCAGGTCCAGCGAGCGGTTTCCGGTCGTGAGGCTCTGGAACGGCTGCGTGAGGGCGGGTTCGATCTGACCCTGATGGATATCGGTTTGCCCGATATCGATGGTATGCAGGTGACCATCATGGCCCGCGAGCAGATTCCCGATGTGCCTCCGATCATTGCGCTGACGGCGTTCGCCAGGCAGGAAGACCGCAAGGCGTTCCTGGCGGCAGGTATGGCGGCCCACCTGCAAAAGCCCGTCCATGCCGACAGCCTGATGCGCACCATCGCGCAGGTACTCTCAAGGGTCGCCGTTGCCGGCAAGGATATCGTGACCTGGGACGTGCGACTGCTCTGCGAGCGTCTGCAACAGGATGAACGGCTGCTGCGCGACTTGCTGGCTGGGTTTATGGAAGACCTGCCCGGGCTGCTGTCGGCGATGGACGATGCCATTCACGCCGGGGATCGCATGGGGTTGGTGCGCCTTGCCCATCGACTTCGTGGCCAGTTCGGCAATCTCTGCGTGGAAACCTGCGAAGATCAGGCGCGAGAGCTGGAGTATGAGGCCCTCGGTGCTGCCATCGGGACCATAGAGATCAGCCTTCGCCGGCTGCGGCAATCAATCGACGCGGTGCTGCCGGAATTCCAGGCCGTGTTGTCGGCACCTGAGGGGACGCCGATCTGTGGCGGTGGCCACAATACGGAGCGGCCGACTGAGGGCTGAAACCCTGCGGATGCTGGTAGACTCGCCACCCTTGTTGACCTAACCAGGAGTTGTTGCAGTGTCGGATCAGGAATTGGTGAGGGTACTTTTCGTGTGCATGGGCAATATCTGTCGCTCGCCGACAGCGGAAGGGATTTTCCGGCAGCGGGTGCGGGATGCCGGCCTTGCAGATCGGGTCGAGACCGATTCCGCCGGCACGCACAGCTACCACATCGGAAAAGGCCCGGATCAGCGCTCGCAGGCGGAGGCCCGAAACCGGGGTGTGGACCTCAGCGATATCCGGAGCCGCCGGTTCGAAGTCAGCGATTTCAGCAGCTTCGACTGGGTTCTCGCCATGGACCGCGACAACCTCGGGATCCTCCAGACCGAGTGCCCCAGTGAACACCGGCACAAATTACATCTGTTTCTTCGGTTTGCGCAGAACCGCCCCGAAGAAGAGGTTCCGGATCCCTATTATGGTGGTGAGCAGGGTTTCGTCCACGTCTTTGATCTGATCGATGAGGCAGCCGACGGATTACTCAACGTGATTCGCGAGCAACACCGCCTGAAATAAGATTCGGGCCGTGGCGAAAATGGGTTCGGTTCGCCACGGCCCGGATCGTCAGCTTGGGTCGCCCTCGCGACGTCGACTCTGATTCGTGCCCCCGTCCGTCTCGGCATCAGTCGGCGCAGACTCGGGGTTTTCCACGGATTCATCCGTCTTGGGACGCGTCTCGGCGGCACCCACCACCTTCTCCGCAGAATCCAGTTCTTCTTCGCGAGCCTCCTCGGCCGATGCTTCCTGCAATGGCTCCCAGGCCACTGGTGATGCTGACGTTTTATCGCCGGATTGGGAATCGCTCGCGGACGCTGGTGTCACAGCGGCAGAGGTTTCGTCTGCCGCATCGTGCTTTGCCGCCACTGATTCCGAAGCGGCGGCAGCGGGTGGCGCCACCTCATCGGTTCGCGCGGCGACGTCGCCTGGCTTGGCATCCTCTCCGGCCTGCTCGGTGGTGGTAGCTTCCCCGGTACCCTCCACCTTGGGGCTGCGCTTACGGCTCCGCCGCTTGCGCGCGGGCTTCGCTCCTTCGCCGGACTCCTCTGACGCCGAGGCGTCAGCAGCAGTCGTTTCCGGCTCCGCCCGTTCGTCTGCAACTGACTGCGGAGCCTCCTCCTCAGGGGCTGCAGCCGGGATACGCGGTCGACCACTGCGCATGCGAGGATCGCGCGGCGCTTCCACCTCAGGCTCTTCGGCAGGCGTGGCGCTGCTGTCAGATACCGGCTGCCGTTCGCTGGCAGGACTCTCTGACGGCTTCGGCGTTTCCGTTCTTGCTTCCGCTTCCGGTGCTTTCACGTCCGTCTGAGGGGTCCTGGCCTTATCCTCGGGCTTTGACTGCTCGGGCTTGCTCTTCTTCTCCGGCGTGGCCTTCTCCGCCTTGGCCGCATCGGTTTCAACGCTCCGACCGGATTCGGCTGCGTTCGTGGAATCCTGTTCCTGGCCCTGCGTCTCCGCAGTCTGGCCTTCGGCATTCTGTCCACCGCGGCGACGCCGGCGTCCACCACGCCGACCGCGGCGACTGCGCCCGGTGCCGGGAGCGCCATCCGCGGAGGTCTTCTGCTCCTGTGGCGCCGCCTGGCTCTGCTGCTGGCTGACGGCCTCTTCCTTGCCGGACTTCTCCGTCGCTGTCTCGGTGTCCTTGTTCCTGTCGGCCTTCGCGGCGCCACCCTTGCGATCGCCCGCAGAACGACTGCCGTCATCCGCCGGCCGTGGACCGCGTCCACCGCGACGGCGGCTGCGTCCACCATCACGGCGGGCATCGCCGGCTGCGGACTGTTGTCCGCCTCGACGCCGTCGCTGACCACCTGATCCCGTTGCCTGATCCGAGTCGGTGGATCCGTCGCCGGAAGCCTTCGATGGCTTCGCGCTGTCCTCGGTCTCTACCGAGAACAGCGAACTCATCCAG
Source organism: Ectothiorhodospiraceae bacterium (assembly GCA_007117515.1). Classification (GTDB taxonomy): domain Bacteria; phylum Pseudomonadota; class Gammaproteobacteria; order Nitrococcales; family Aquisalimonadaceae; genus Methylonatrum. Next base: position 13,691 of record SKGQ01000111.1, read on the forward strand.
CGGAAAAAGCCGCGCACGCCGCCGTCCGTGGTTGCGGCGGGGCTTGGCTGCGTCGGCGCCGGCCTGGCTTCGCCTTTCGCCGCTGCCGGCTTCTCTGCAGCTTCGGTGATGGTGGGCGCAGGCGCGGTATTGACCGACAGGGCGCTGACCGCGGGCGCCTCGGCGCGCGGTCGTTCGATGGCCGCCGGCGGGGCGCCGGCTTCCGGAGTTTCATCGGTGGCCAGCAGATAGCTGCTGTCATCGGCGGAGTCGTCGTCAGCGCGGACGCGTTGCACCGAATAATGCGGCGTCTCCATGGTCCGGTTCGGCACCAGCAGGATCTGCACCCGATGGCGCTGCTCGATATCCATCACCGCGTCCCGCTTCTCATTCAGCAGGAAGGTGGCTACATCGACCGGCAACTGGGCCATGACCTTCGCGGTCTTGTCCTTCATGGCCTCTTCTTCCACCAGGCGCAGGATCGACAGTGCCAGGGATTCAACACTGCGAATGGTGCCCTGACCGCTGCAGCGCGGGCAGACTTCCTGACTTGCCTCACCGAGCGATGCGCGCAGGCGCTGGCGCGACATCTCCAGCAGACCGAAACGGGAGATGCGGCTGAGCTGCACACGGGCACGGTCCATCTTCACGGCTTCACGCAGGCGGTTTTCCACATCGCGCTGGGCCCGGTTGGGTCCCATGTCGATGAAATCGATCACGATCAGACCACCGAGGTCGCGCAGCCGCAGCTGACGCGCAATTTCCTCGGCCGCCTCCAGGTTGGTATTAAGCGCCGTTTCCTCGATATCGCTGCCCTTGGTAGCGCGGGCCGAGTTGATATCAATGGAGATAAGCGCTTCGGTGTGATCGATCACGATGGCGCCGCCGGATGGCAACTGCACGGTGCGCTCAAAGGCGGACTCGATCTGGCTTTCGATCTGATAGCGGGTGAACAGCGGAACCGTGTCCTGATACAGCTTCAGCTTGTTCAGGTTGTACGGCATCACCTGACGCACGAAATCCTGTGCCTGCTGAAACACGGCCGGATCGTCGATCAGGATCTCACCCGTGTCCGCACGCAGGTAATCGCGCAGGGCACGGATGATGACGTTGCTTTCCTGGTAGATCAGGAAAGGCGCGCTGCGCTCTTCAGCCGCCTTGTTGATCATCTCCCAGAGCTGCAGCAGGTAGTTGAGGTCCCACTGCAGTTCTTCGATGTTCCGGCCGACGCCGGCGGTACGGACGATCAAACCCGCGCCTTCCGGCGTTTCGAGTTGCCGCAGGGCTTCGCGGATCTCGTCCCGCTCCTCGCCTTCGATCCGACGGGACACGCCCCCGGCACGGGGGTTGTTGGGCATGAGAACGAGGTAACGGCCAGCCAGGCTGATATACGTCGTCAGCGCAGCACCCTTGGTGCCGCGCTCTTCCTTGTCCACCTGCACCACGACTTCCTGACCCTCACGGATCACGTCCTTGATGCTGGCCTTGCCGCTGCCATTACCGCCGTCTGAATAATAACTGCGGGCGATTTCCTTGAAAGGCAAGAACCCATGCCGTTCGGAGCCGTACTGTACAAAGGCGGCCTCGAGACTTGGCTCGACGCGCGTGATCTTGCCTTTGTAGATATTGGACTTTTTCTGCTCCCTGGACGGGGTTTCGATATCTAGATCATAAAGCTTCTGACCATCGACCATTGCCACCCGCAGCTCTTCCGGCTGCGTGGCGTTTATCAGCATTCTTTTCATAAAGATCCTGTCTCCGACGCTCGACCCTGCCACGCCGGAATGCATCCAGCAGCGACCCTCGCGGGACATCCGCCGACCCAGGCAGAACTGCAGCCGCGCAGGGCGCCGACGCAGCGGGTGCATCGCGCCAGATCAGCAACTGCAGGAACAGAATCCGGAGTGGGGACATGGGAGCGTCCAAAATATCCAGCCATCTGGCTGGTTCATGTAAAAGTGTCACTCGCAACCGCGACTGACCCGTAAATCGTGTTCATCGCGCCACGTGATCCGTGAATCCGGGGGCGCGATTTTCCGCTGGCGTGGCCCCGGGCCCTGATCCGATTCGTTCGGGGGGCTGAATATCCGGGTTGATACGGCTGAATCCCGTGCCTGCGGCCCGTGGAGTATAGCGACGATATTGTGGTGCATCAATTGCTTCGGTCGCACCTCGCCTTGCCGCTGGCGCTGCAGCCTGGTGAGCGACGAACCGCTGCCCGAAAAGCGGTGAAGCCCAGCCCGGACTGGTATGCTCTGCGCCGTGGAAAAGGCAAACACGCAAGCTCCGGCAACCTCGGCAGTGCGCCATGTCAGCGTCACGGCGGATGAGGCCGGCCAGCGAATCGACAATTTTCTCGCCCGGGAACTCAAGGGACTGCCGCGGACGCGGCTCTACCGGCTGCTCCGAAAGGGCGAGGTTCGCGTCAACCGGGGCCGGGTGCCGCCGAGTTTCCGGCTGACTGCCGGTGACACGGTGCGCATTCCGCCGGTACACATGGCGGACGATTCCTCCACTCCCGCCCGCGTGCCCGGCGGGCTGCTGGATCAACTTAACGCTGCGATCCTGCACGAGGATGATCGCCTGCTGGTGCTCAACAAACCGGCGGGGCTTGCGGTTCACGGTGGCAGTGGTTTGCGGTTCGGTTTGATCGAGGCATTGCGCCAGCTGCGCACCGATTGCGATTTTCTTGAACTGGTGCATCGGCTCGATCGCGACACAAGCGGCTGCCTGCTGATCGCCAAGAAACGCAGCGAATTGCGGCGGCTGCATGCGTTGCTGCGCGGCAATGTTGTCGAAAAACGCTATCTGACCCTGCTTGCCGGGGTTCTGCCTCGAGGCCCGCTGCCCGTGGAAGCCGCCCTTGACCGCTCCGGCAAGAAACTGGGCGGTCAGGTTCAGGTAAGCTCCGGTGGCAAGGCATCACGCTCGGTATTCCGTCGCCTGGAAGTCTTTCGGCATGCCAACTGTACGCTTGCCGAGGTCCGCATCGAGACCGGACGTACCCATCAGATCCGGGTGCACGCAGCCCATCTCGGTCATCCGGTCATTGGCGACGTTCAGTACGGTGACGCGGAACGCAATCGGGAGTTTCGCGGTCTCGGCCAGAAGCGGTTGTTCCTGCATGCGGCTGAGCTGCGCTACCACGACCCGGATTCTGCTGAATGGACCGGGTTCCAGGCGGCGCTGACTCCCGATCTGGAGCGGATACTGGACAGGTTGCGCAATCCATCGACTGCCGGGACCGCGCGATATGACATGGAGAGAAAACAGCGATGAACGATGAACGTTGGGAACGCGAAGCGTTGCGGGATGTGGCGCTGGAAGGTATCCGCGAACGACGTCGAACCCGGCGCTGGAGTATCTTCTTCCGACTGGCCTTCCTGGTCTATCTGTTCCTGTTGCTGATCGCCTTCCGTGGGCTGGATCTGGGGCTGGGCGGCGATGCCGAGGAATCGGGTCCGCATGCCGCGGTGGTCAAGATCAACGGGGTCATCATGGCCGACAGCACGAGTCGCGCCGAGACCGTGATCCAGGGGCTCAGGCGGGCCTTCGAGGACAGCGCCACCTCCGGCGTGATCCTGCAGATCAACAGTCCCGGCGGCAGCCCGGTACAGGCCAGCCAGATCAATAACGAGATTCGTCGACTCAAGGAAGAACATCCCGACACGCCGGTCTATGCCGTGGGCGAGGACATGTTTACTTCCGGCGCTTATTACCTGGCGGTGTCAGCCGACAAGATTTTCGTCGACCGGGCAACGATGATCGGCTCCATCGGCGTGCTGATGAACGGATTCGGGTTCACTGACGCCATGGACAAGCTGGGTGTCCAGCGGCGCTTGTACACCGCTGGCGACAACAAGGGGCTGCTCGATCCGTTCTCCGAGGAACGGGACGAAGACGTTGCCTGGATACAGAACCTGCTGGACGACATTCACCAACAGTTCATCGATGCGGTGCGGGAAGGGCGCGGCGAGAAACTGAGCGACGATGACGCGCTGTTTTCAGGGCTGGTTTGGACGGGCGAGGAGGGCGTTCGCCTGGGCCTCGCCGACGACATTGGTTCAGTCCATGACGTGGCCCGAAACGAACTTGATACCGATAATCTGCGTGACTTCACGCCTCGGCCAAGCTTTTTCGAGCGGTTCGCAGGCCGCGTCGGTGTGAGTCTGGCCGAGGGCCTCAGCAATCTGCTGCTACGCGAACAGGGTCTGCGCTGATCAGGGAATCGAAAAGCCAATCGCCCGCAGACGCTCACAGAGCCTTATCAACGGTAAACCGATGAGCGCGGTAGGGTCGTCTCCGCGCATGGCGGTGAGCAGGCTGATACCGAGTCCTTCCGAGCGGAAGCTGCCAGCACAATCGTAAGCCGGTTCGGCTGCCAGGTAGCGCTCGGCGGTGGGGCGGTCCAGTTCGCGGAATTCCGCCTCGATGGTCACCACGTCAAGACTGTGCCGGGCTCGCTGCGCATCCAGCACGCAAAGCGCAGTGTGAAAATGCAACGTGTTGCCGGAGGCCTCGAGCAATTGCTCCACGGCCCGCGCATGACTGCCCGGTTTGCCGATCAAACGGCCGGCAAGACATGCTGTCTGATCGGAACCAATGATGACACGGTCAGGGAATCGGCCGGCGAGAGCCTCAGCCTTGCTCCTGGCCAGCCGTTGGACATAGGCAATCTCAGACTCATCGGCAATCGGGCTCTCGTCAATGTCCGGCGCGCGCTGATCGAACGGCAACCCGAGACGCTGCAATAGTGCCTTCCGATGCGGTGAGCCGGACGCGAGGACAAGTCCTGGCAGGGGACTTTCGTCAGACATTTGGGAACACTCCAATTTAGGCGTCGAAACCCGTGAATTTCCGGCGGCTCACGCCATTTTGACAGCTTCCGGACGCGAGGCTAGTATGCGCGGCTTATGACCGGCCGTGGCCTGCCTGCTTTCATTGATCCAATTCGGCTTGCTGCGGCGGCGCGCGAGCTAATGGGCGGGATTCCGCTCGCTGCCATGCACCGTCTCGGCGAGGCCGTGCTGGCACTGGACGGCGACGCGTTTCTGACGCTGCGGTTCGACAGGCACGACAGCTGTCTCGGCCAGGTGCGGGGAACGATCGAAGCGCGGGTGCAGATGCGGTGTCAACGGTGTCTGCAACCGGCGGAGCTGGAGCTTCGTATCCCGGTAGCTCTTGGCATCGTGCGATCGGAAGCCGAGGCAGAGCGACTGCCGGGGGATCTCGATCCGCTGCTGTTGGATGATGACCGATGCCGATTGTCCGATCTTGTCGAAGACGAGTTGTTGCTCGCATTGCCGGTGGTGGCGATGCATGTAAAGGACGCTCCGGAATGCCTCCCGGGGAAAACCGAATTCAAGAGCGAAGGGTCGATCGATTCGGGGAAATCGGACGTGAAACGACCCTTTGATGTTCTGGCGTCTTTGAAGAAGGATCATTAGACGTCGGCCAGTTAACTATTATCCGGAGTATCTAGAGAATGGCTGTTCAACAGAATCGAAAGACCCGATCAAAGCGTGGAATGCGTCGTGCGCACGATGCCCTTGGCGGCCCGACGCTGTCCGTCGAACAGAAGACGGGTGAGACTCACCGCCGTCATCACATCAGCCCGGATGGCTTTTACCGTGGGCGACAGGTGATTGCCTCGGCCGATAACGACGACGAGTAAGGCCCCTCTCCCGGCGCAGCGGCAGCGGTGCTTCGGGCACCACTGCCGGGGCACCTGACGCCGATACGCGCAAGCGAGCCTTGCGCCGGTTTCCAGGATCCAGGGCTGTCGACCCTGCAGCCTCGTGTTGTCTGGCGATTGCTGCCGGAACCGGTCAAGACCGGGTTGCGCAACCCTCAGGAGAATGCATGGCCTTGCCTGTGCCGCATGAAAACAAAGTCACCATCGCACTCGACGCCATGGGCGGCGATCATGGTGTCGATGTCGTTGTGCCAGCCGCGCTGCGCAGCCTCGAACTGCACCCGGATAGCCTGGATCTGATTCTGGTAGGGGACGAAGGCCTGCTGCGGACAGCGCTGGAAGCGGCAGGTCATGCCGATTCGCCGCATCTGATGATCCGTCACGCCTCGCAGGCGGTCGAGATGGGTGAATCGCCGTCGCAGGCGCTCCGACTGAAGAAAGACTCGTCGATGCGAGTCGCCATCGACTGCGTCAAGCAGGGCAAGGCGGATGCCTGCGTGAGCGCCGGCAACACCGGTGCCCTGATGGCGACCTCCCGGTATGTGCTGAAAACACTTCCGGGAATTGATCGGCCGGCCATCATCACGACGATCCCCAGTCGCGGCGGCTACACCCGAATGCTGGACCTGGGTGCCAATGTCGACTGCTCCGCTGAGCACCTTTTTCAATTTGCGGTCATGGGCTCCGTACTTGCCGAAGCCCTCGACGGCATGAAGGAGCCGCGGGTCGGTTTGCTGAATATTGGTGAGGAAGAGATCAAGGGTAACGACCAGGTCAAGCAGGCCGCGCGGATACTCGCCGCCAGTGAACTCAATTACCAGGGATACGTTGAGGGCGACGATGTCTTCCGTGGCACGGTTGATGTGGTTGTCTGTGACGGATTTGTCGGCAATGTGGCACTGAAAAGTTCGGAGGGCGTTGCGTCCCTGATTGCGTATTACATGCGCGAGGAATTCCAGCGCAATCTCCTGACCCGGTTCGCCGGACTGGTGGCAATGCCGGTGCTGAAACGTCTGCGACGGCGCACCGACCCCAGGCGCTACAATGGTGCCAGCTTGCTCGGCTTGCGCGGTATCGTGGTCAAGAGCCACGGTGGCGCCGACCGTATTGCATTCTCCACGGCGATCGAGACAGCGATCCTGGAAGCGGCGAAGGGGGTTCCGACAATGATCGACCAGCGCCTGGACCGCATGTTTTCGGAAAGGCAGGAACCGTGAAACATTCCCGCATCACCGGCACAGGCAGTTATCTGCCAGACAGGATCATGACCAACGCCGAGCTGGAGGCCCGGGTTGAAACCAGTGATACCTGGATACGTGACCGCACGGGCATCGCTGAGCGGCGCATCGTCGCAGATGATGAAACGTGCGCGGACCTTGCCGTTGCCGCCGCCTCCCAGGCGCTCGACATGGCCGGAATCCTGGCCGCCGACGTGGACCTGCTGGTGCTTGCCACCTGCACGCCGGATCGCGTCTTTCCCAGCACCGCCTGTCTGGTCCAGCACCGGCTCGGCATGCGCGAAGGCAGTATTGCCTTTGACATTTCCGCCGCCTGCTCCGGTTTTGTCTACGGACTCGATATAGCAAACCGGTTTCTGATGACCGGCGGCGCGAAACGCGCCCTGATCATCGGTGCCGAGGCATTCAGTCGAATCATCGACTGGGACGACCGCGCGACCTGCGTGCTGTTCGGTGATGGCGCCGGCGCCGTTGTGCTGGAGCCGTCGGAGCAGCCGGGTATCCTCTCCACCCACCTGCATGCCGACGGCCAGTACGAGGATCTGTTGAAGGTGGACTGGGGCGTCGGTCAGGGCTATGACCGGCTTACCCCCGAAACCGGTACGGTGTCCATGCGTGGCAATGAAGTATTCAAGGTCGCGGTCCGCACGCTCGGGCGCATCGTCGACGAGACGCTGGAAGCCAACGGTCTGTCGAAAGCCGACATAGACTGGCTGGTTCCCCACCAGGCAAACATCCGAATCATTCAGGCCACCGCGCGCAAGCTGGGGCTGCCCATGGAGCGCGTGGTGCAGACCGTGCAGAACCATGGCAACACCTCGGCTGCGTCGATCCCCCTGGCCCTGGACACAGCTGTCCGGGACGGTCGGATTCGGCCTGGCGATCTATTGTTGCTGGAAGCGTTTGGTGGCGGTTTCACCTGGGGCTCGGCCCTGATTCGTTACTAACGGCTCACGACTAGGGATTGGGGCGGAAATCATGAGCAAGACGGCATTTGTCTTTCCCGGCCAGGGTTCGCAGTCACTGGGCATGCTTGCAGAACTGGCATCGGCCCATGCAGTGGTGCAGCAAACCTTCGCAGAAGCGTCCGAGGTCCTCGACCGGGATCTCTGGAGTCTGGTTCAGGAAGGCCCGGAAGACGACCTCAACCGCACGGATCTGACCCAGCCCGCGATGCTCGCCGCGGGCGTGGCGGTGTGGCGTGTCTGGAAGGAACAGGACGGCCCGATGCCGGTGTGGATGGCGGGGCATTCGCTGGGCGAATACACGGCGCTGGTCTGCGCCGAGGCAATGGCTTTTGCTGACGCGGTAAAGCTGGTCGCTGACCGCGGTCGCTTCATGCAGGATGCGGTGCCGGCCGGAGAGGGTGCCATGGCGGCAATCCTTGGTCTGAACGACGATGCCGTACGTCAGGTCTGCGCGGCCGTGGCCAGCGGCGAGGTGGTTGACGCGGTGAATTTCAACGCCCCGGGACAGGTGGTCATCGCCGGCAGTACCGCCGCCGTGGAGCGGGCCGTTGCTGCCGCCAGGGAAGCCGGTGCGAAGCGGGCATTGACCTTGCCCGTCAGCGTGCCGAGCCATTGTGAACTGATGCGTCCGGCATCCGAGCGCCTGGCGGAGCGCCTGGCAGCGGTGCAGATTGCCATGCCGGTTACTCCCGTGTTGCATAACGTGGACGCTGCACAGGCGAATGACCCGGATGCCATCCGCGACCGACTGGCGCGCCAGCTGCACCGTCCGGTGCGGTGGGTGGAGACTGTCCAGACCCTGGCCGGACATCAGGTGGGAACGCTGATCGAATGTGGGCCCGGGAAGGTTCTGGCCGGCCTCGGGAAGCGGATCGATCGCTCTCTGAACAGCATGCCGGTCTTCGATCCGGCAAGTCTGGAGAAAGCACTGCAAGGAGCTGCAAATGACTGATCAGGAGAAGCGACTGGCATTGGTCACCGGTGCCAGCCGCGGCATTGGACAGGCCATAGCACTGGCATTGGCCAGCGCGGGGTTCCGGGTCGTTGGCACGGCCACCTCGGAAAAAGGCGCTGCGGCCATCAGCGAATACCTGTCAGCCGCCGGGGCCGAGGGTGAAGGCATGACGCTGGATGTGACCGACCCGGAGCAGGTAAGCGCCGTTCTAGCTGCTGTCAGCGAACGCTACGGCCCACCGCTCGTGTTGGTGAATAACGCCGGGATTACCCGTGATAACCTGATGATGCGCATGAAAGATGAGGAGTGGGATGACATCATCGCCACCAACCTCAGCGCCGTTTTCCGCCTCTCCCGCGGCTGTCTGCGCGGCATGATGAAGGCGCGCTGGGGCCGGATCATCAACATCGCTTCGGTGGTGGGCTCCACCGGCAATGCCGGGCAGACCAACTATGCGGCGGCCAAGGCCGGCCTGCTTGGCATGAGCAAGTCTCTGGCGCGCGAAGTCGGCAGTCGCGGTGTAACCGTCAACGCCGTGGCCCCCGGATTCATCGATACTGACATGACGCGGGGCTTGCCCGAAAGTCAGCGTGAGGATTTGACGCGACAGATTCCCTTGGGCAGATTGGGGCGCCCCGAGCACATCGCGGCGGCGGTGGCGTTCCTGGCATCCGATGCAGCGGAATACATCACTGGCGAGACAATGCATGTCAACGGTGGAATGTTCATGCCCTGATCGCGGTTCGACCGTCTCGAAGAAGGACAACCCCTGGCACTGAAACTGGTGCCGTGTGGTAACAACACGAGCATTTTCTTAGAATACGCCGGCGCTGAAGAACAGCCGGCTTACATAGCAGGAGACAGGAACTCATGAGCAGCATTGAAGAGCGGGTCAAGAAAATTGTCGTCGAGCAGCTCGGCGTCAAGGAAGAGGAAGTTACAGCCGAGGCATCTTTCGTCGACGATCTCGGAGCAGACTCCCTGGATACGGTGGAGTTGGTGATGGCGCTGGAAGAAGAATTCGAGTGCGAGATTCCCGACGAAGAAGCGGAAAAGATCACAACGGTTCAGCAGGCCATTGACTACGTCAACAACCATCTCGATCAGTAAATGATCTGATGGCGGCTTTGCTGCTCGATTTGAAAAGGGCATCGACACTGTCGCATGCCCTTTTCAGGTTTGGTGGATTAGGAAATTCGCGGGGACAGGCTTTTGAGCAAACGGCGCGTTGTAGTGACGGGAATGGGGATCATTGCTCCGGTTGGCAATACAGTTGCCGATGCGTGGGATTCGATTCTTGCCGGACGCAGTGGCATCGGACCGATCACGCGTTTCGATTGTTCCGCGTTTTCGACCCGGTTTGGCGGCACAATTAGTGATTTCGATGCCAGGGATTTCATCAACTCCAAGGATGCGCGGAAAATGGATCCGTTCATCCATTACGGTATCGCGGCCGCCAGTCAAGCCATCGAAGACTCCGGCCTGGAGATTACCGATGCCAACGCGGAGCGTGTCGGTGTTGCGGTCGGTTCGGGTATTGGCGGCATCAACTGGATCGAACAGGGCCACGAAGCCTACCTCAAGGGAGGTCCTCGCAAGCTGTCACCGTTTTTCATCCCCGGCGCGATCATCAACATGATTTCCGGTCACCTGTCGATCATCCATGGCATGAAGGGACCGAATATCTCCATCGTCACTGCGTGCACTACGGGCACCCATAACATTGGTGAAGCCGGGCGCATGATTGCCTACGGCGATGCGGACGTGATGGTTGCGGGTGGGGCAGAATTTGCGACCACTCCCACGGGGCTTGGCGGCTTCGCCGCGGCGCGGGCACTCTCCGGCCGCAATGATGATCCGGAAGGCGCAAGCCGGCCCTGGGACCGGGGTCGCGACGGTTTTGTTCTCAGCGACGGTGCCGGCGTCATCGTGCTGGAGGAATACGAACACGCGAAGCAGCGCGGCGCGACCATCTACGCCGAACTTGCCGGCTATGGCATGAGCGGAGACGCTTACCACATGACCCAGCCTTCGGAAGGCGGCGACGGCGCTGCACGCTGCATGCGCAATGCGCTGACAGATGCCGGCATTGATCGCGGCGAAGTTGATTACATCAACGCCCACGGCACTTCCACACCGGTAGGCGACAAGGCCGAGACCATGGCGGTCAAGAACCTCTTCGGCGATGCTGCCTACAAAATACCGGTCAGCTCCACCAAGTCGATGACCGGGCATCTGCTGGGCGCGGCCGGTGGCGTCGAGGCTGTCTTCACGCTGCTCGCAATCCGCGATCAGGTGGCACCGCCGACCATAAACATCACCGACCCGGACCCTGAATGTGATCTGGACTATGTGCCGGGCCAGGCCCGTGAAATGCCGATCCGCATCGCGCTCTCCAACTCATTCGGCTTTGGCGGCACCAACGGTACCGTGGTGTTTCGCAAACTCGATTGACACCTTGCCGCGGCCGGAGCGCCCATGACCAGCCTGATCAACGGTGAAGTCGGATCGGCGCTCGCGTCCGCAGACCGCGCAACCCAATATGGCGATGCGGTATTCGAGACCATCGCTGTAGAGCACGGACAGCCGCTGCTCTGGCAGCGCCATTGCCAGCGTCTGCAACAGGGTCTTCTTCGGCTGAAACTGCCCGCAGCCGACGAGACGGTGCTGCGCAGCGAGGCCGAGGAGCTATCGTCCGGAGTCAGGCAAGGCGTGCTCAAGCTGCTACTGACGGCTGGCGTCGGTGGCCGCGGCTACCGACGGCCGGATGTGCCGGACTGCCAGCGAATCCTGAGCCTGCATCCGTATCCCGACTATCCCGCGCGTTTCTGGACGGATGGCGTTGTCGTTCGCCGCTGCCAGATGCGACTCGCCCGGCAACCGGCGCTGGCCGGCCTCAAGCATGGCAACCGACTGGAGCAGGTTCTCGCACGGGCCGAGTGGACCGACGCGGAGATCAGCGAAGGCCTGATGTGCGATACCGAAGGCATGCTGATCGAGGGCACCATGAGCAACGTCTTTGCCGTGCGAGACGGTATTCTGAGCACACCGGCACTGGACCAGAGCGGAGTGGCCGGCATCATGCGTGAATGCGTTCTGGATCTCGCGGCCGAGCTGGAGCTGCCGGTCCGGATTGTCACCGCACCCTTGGATGTCTGGCTGCAGGCCGACGAGCTGTTTCTGACCAACAGCGTGATTGGCCTCTGGCCCGTGCGCCAGGTAGGGGTAACGCCTTTCCGACCCGGTCCCGTGGCACGCCAGCTTCAAAAATGTCTCAGCGAGCGACGGCTGGCACCGAGTCCAGCGCCACCCGGAACCAGGAGTACGACCGCATGATTCGTCGACTGTTTCTCACGGTGCTCGCTGCCATGCTGGTGCTCGGCCTGGTCACGGCCGGAGCAGTTTATCTGGATTATCAACAGTGGCTCGCAAGTCCGATGCACGAGGATGCGGCAGGCCTGGAGGTCGATATTCCCCGTGGCAGCTCGTTCCGGGCCGTGCGGGACACGCTGCATGAGGCGGGGCTGCTCGCCGACCGGCCCTGGTATTTCGAATTCCTGGCCCGGGAGCGGGAGCTCGCTGGCCAACTGCGCGCCGGCGAATACCGGATACCGCCTCATGCAACACCCGCCGAGGTGCTGGAACAGATCGTGCGCGGTCGCGTTATTCAATACAGTTTTACGATTATCGAAGGCTGGACATTCCGACAGTTACGCGCGGCAATTAATGCAAACCCGAATGTTCTGAACACACTGGAAGATCTGCCCGACGATGAGCTGATGGCCCGGCTGGGTGCCGAGAACCAGCATCCCGAGGGCTGGTTCTATCCGGATACCTACCATTTCCCCCGCGGGACCACAGACGAGGAGTTGCTGCGACGCGCGTTTCGGACCATGCAGCAGGCGCTGGAGGAACTCTGGGCCGGGCGCGACGAATCCGTGCCGCTGGACGATCCGTACGAAGCCCTGATTCTCGCCTCCATTATCGAACGGGAAACGGGGCAGGCTGCGGAGCGCGACGAGGTTGCCGGCGTCTTCGTCCGGCGACTGCGCCGGGGTATGCGCCTGCAAACCGATCCGACCGTGATCTACGGTATGGGCGACGCCTATGACGGTCGGATCAGACGCAGTGATCTGGACAGGGATACGCCGTACAACACGTATACACGGCATGGTCTGCCGCCAACGCCAATCGCGATGCCCGGTCGAGCCGCACTGGAGGCGGCGCTGAATCCGGCGGAGGGCAGTGCCTTGTTCTTCGTCTCCCGTGGTGATGGAACCCATCATTTCTCGGATACCTACGACGAGCATCGCCGGGCGGTCCGTCGATACATCCTGGGACGGGATTGATCGTGAGCCGCGGTCGCTTCATCACTCTGGAAGGGATCGAGGGAGCCGGCAAGAGCACGGCAATGACCCTCATCCAGGACTGTCTGGAGAAGGCGGGCAAGACGGTGGTCCGGACGCGGGAGCCCGGCGGGACCGCCCTGGGAGAATCAGTCCGGCAACTCCTGCTGCAGCCCAGCGACGCACCGATGAGTCCGAAAACCGAGGCGCTGCTGATGTTCGCGGCGCGGGCCGAGCATCTGGACAAGGTCATTGAACCGGCCCTGCAGCGCGGCAACTGGGTATTGTGTGACCGCTTCACGGATGCCAGCTACGCCTACCAGGGGGCAGGGCGACAACTGGGCACCGCGGCGATTGCAGCGCTGGAGCAGTGGGTTCAGGGGGCGCTGCGCCCGGATCTGACCATCCTGCTGGACCTGCCGCCGCGCCAGGGACTGGAGCGCGCTGCCGGTCGCGGCGGTCCGGCAGATCGTTTTGAATCCGAAAATGCGGTGTTCTTCCAACGAATCCGGCAGGCCTACCTTGATCGCGTGCATGCCGAGCCAGCGCGATATCGGTGCATTGATGCCGGTCAGCCGCTGGAGGCCGTACGCAGTGACCTGCACAACACCATGCAGGATTGGTTGCAGCAACAAGCGGGGGGTACCCCGTGACCGCACCATATCCCTGGCAGCAGTCGCAGGCAGGACAATTACGCCGCGCCTGGCAATCCGCCCGCGTGCCCCACGCAATCCTGCTTCGCGGCGTCGCCGGGCTCGGCAAGCGGGATTTTGCTGACTGGTTCACCGCTTTGCTGCTTTGCGAGTCCGAAAATCCGGTGGCTGCACCCTGCGGATCCTGTCGCGCCTGTCGTCTTTTGCATGGCCATGGCCATCCGGATGTATTCAGCACCGGTGTCGAGGACGGCAAACGACAACTGAGAATTGATGCGATCCGGGCGCTGGTGGAGTTCATCCGCCTCAGCAGCCAGTACGGCGGTTACCGCGTTGCGCTGGTGCATCAGGCTGACCACATGACAGGCAACGCAGCGAACAGCCTGCTAAAGACCCTGGAGGAACCGCCTGCAAATGCAGTGATTCTCGTCCTTGCCGATCAGCCGGCACGGCTCCCGGCGACGGTACGCAGTCGCTGTCAGCAGCTGCGTTTTGCAGCGCCCGATACCGCTACTGCTGCCGATTGGCTGGCGAAGGCCGGTATTCCGGACGCGGCCGCGTTGTTACCTGTTTGCGGCAATGCCCCGTTGGCAGCGCAGTCCCTGCAGGAACGTGATGCTGGCCGTCTGCATCAGACGTTGATCGAGCAACTGCTAGCGCTCAGCCAGGGCAAGGCATCCATTCATTCCGCTGCGGACACCTGGCAGGCAGCTGATCTGCCATTATTGCTTGATCTGTTGATCGTGATCCTGCAGCAGATCCAGCGCCAGCCCGTCAGCCCTGGCGACGGTACGCTACCTGCGGGACTGGCAAGCCTCAGACTGGATCCTGACGCAGCCTATGGGTATCTTGATTACTTGTACCGGACCCGGGCGTTGAGCGATCGAGCACTGCAGCCGAAATTGTTTGTGGAAGACCTGCTGCTGCGCTGGCAGGAGATTGCACGGCAAGGCAGCAGAGCTCACCTCAGGGCATAAGCGAGCAGAATCCGTATGACACAGTCCGACCAGATGTCTTCAAACAGTGGCCGCCAGGGGATCCTGTCCCTGACCATCAAGGACAAACAGGCGCTCTATGCCGCTTACATGCCTTTCCTCCGCAACGGCGGCCTGTTCGTGCCCACGGGCAGCCAGTACAAACTCGGTGACGAGGTGTTCATCCTGCTGACGCTGATGGACGATGCCGAAAAACTGCCGGTGGTTGGCAATGTGGTATGGATCACGCCGCGCGGTGCTCAGGCCAATCGGGCGGCGGGAATCGGTATTCAGTTCAGTGAAAAGACCGGCACCCAGGCGCGCACGAGGATAGAGAGCTATCTTGCCGGTGCGCTGGACGGCGATCGCCCGACCCACACCATGTAAGGCCGGTGGCCGCCATGGCCACTGCTCAGAGCTGAATCATTCATCCATTCCACAGGAGCTGGCACCATGCAGCCCATGCTGGTCGATTCCCATTGCCATCTGCACATGCTTGAGGCCGGACAGTCATACCCCGAGGGATATCTCGACGCCGCCCGCGAGCGGGGCATTGGACATTTCCTCACGGTTTCGGTCGACCTGGATACGGTTGACGGTCTGCTGGACCTGGCAGCCCGTTACCCGCAGATCTCGACCTCGGTGGGCGTGCATCCCTGCGGTCGGCACCTGCGCATGGAATCACCGGAAGCCCTTGCCGAGATGGCCGCACCCGATCATGTGGTCGCCATCGGTGAGACCGGACTGGATTACCTGTGTACCGAAGACGCCGACCGTGACTGGCACCATCAGCGGTTCCGCGACCAGATCCGTGCTGCACGTCTGGTCGGCAAGCCATTGATCATTCACACCCGCGGCGCAGCGGAGGACACCATCCGTATCCTGCGCGAGGAGGGAGCCGATTCAGTCGGCGGCGTGATCCATTGTTTCACGGAAAACTGGACCTCGGCCAAGGCCTTCATGGACCTGGGTTTCTACATCTCTTTGAGTGGGATCATCACGTTCCCCAGATCCCACGGGCTGCGCAAGGTCAGCCGGAAGCTTCCGGCTGACCGGATCATGGTAGAGACGGATTCACCGTACCTGGCACCCGTGCCGCACCGGGGTGGCACGAATCAGCCGGCCTTCGTCCGCGAAGTGGCGGAATGCCTGGCCGAGGTGCGGGACGTACCGCTGCCGGAACTGGCGGAACAGACCAGCGATAATTTCCGCCAGCTGTTCGGCGTGGGCCCCTAGGGAAACACTGATTTATTCGCACGCCTGCGTTGGAGTCCGCATTTTTTCCGAGGCAAGACGCGCTGTGCAGTGCCGCAGTCATTCTGCGGTCAAGCAGCGCAACGCAGCAATCGGGAAAAATGCGGCCCAACCCGAAGGGCCCGGCCGGTTTTGGCCCCTGGCGGCGTTGCGCCACCGGCCCGGTAG
>SKGQ01000145.1 GCA_007117515.1 Ectothiorhodospiraceae bacterium
CTCAGTCGGCCGACGCGGTGCGCACCGAAGCGGGAGATCTTCGGCTGGGCCATGTTCGATTTTGCGAACCAGGCCTATACGTTGCTGATCGTCACCGTGATCTTCGGCGAGTTGTTCACTACGGTCATCGTCGGCGACCGCGGTGATGATTACCGGCTCGGCAACCTGCTCTGGAGCCTGTCCATTTCCACCGGCTACCTGCTGGTGGTGGCCAGCGCACCGCTGCTCGGTGCGATCATGGATTTTTCGGCGGCCAAGAAACGTTTCCTGTTCGCCAGCTACCTGCTGACCGTGGCCAGTACGGCCCTGCTGTATTTCGTCGCACCCGGCTACATCGTCCTGGGCATGCTGCTGCTGGTGGTCTCCAACTACGCCTATTCGCTGGGTGAATCGTTCATCGCCTCTTTTCTGCCGGAACTGGGGCCGTCACGTGAACTGGGCAAGATTTCCGGCTTTGGCTGGGCATTGGGTTACCTCGGCGGCCTGTTTGCCGCCGGTTTCACGCTGGCCTACCTGGGTGAGGCCACAGCAGAGAATTTCGACCGGATCCGCTGGGTCGGCCCGTTCGCGGCCGCCTTTTTTCTGGTGGCCGCGATCCCGACCTTCATCTGGCTGCAGGAGCGCGGCGTGCCGCGCACACTGCCCGCCGGCCAGAACTATTTCCGCGCCGGGCTGGAACGCCTGCACACCACCTGGAGCGAACTGCGCCAGTTCCGCGATCTGAGCATCTTCCTGGTGTCGGTGCTGTTCGCCATGGCGGGCATCTCGATCATGATCACCTTCGCCTTCATCTACGGCGCGCAGGTCATCGGCTGGGACGAGTCGGTTCGCAACATCATGTTCATCGTCGTCCAGATCACCGCCGCCGTCGGCGCCCTCGCCTTCGGCTTTCTGCAGGACCGCCTGGGTGCCAAGTTCACCTACCAGTGCACGCTGGGACTGTGGGTGCTTGCAATCCTGGCCGTCTGGGGCACGCCCCAGCTTACCCATATGCTCAACACGACCTTCAGTGTCGACTGGGAAACCCAGCATTTTTTCCTGTTGGTGGGCTGCGTGGCCGGCCTCAGCCTGGGCTCCAGCCAGTCCGCGAGCCGGGCGCTGGTGGGCATCCTGGCGCCAGCCAGCAAGGCCGCCGAATTCTATGGCTTCTGGGGGCTCGCCAACAAACTGGCCGGTGTCATCGGTATACTTGGCCTCGGGTTATTGCAAGCCGCAGTCGGGCTACGGTCCGCGATTCTGCTCTGCGCCGCACTGTTCATTGTGGCCATGCTGATCGGTCTGACTGTCAGTCAGTCGCGGGGCCAGTCGCTGGCCGAGGATTGGGACCGCCGCAACAAAAACAACGGGTTCACACATGTCTGATCCACGCATCGCCATCATTGCCAGCACCTCCGAGGCGGCATTGCGTACCGCCGAGACTCTGCGTCGCTGTCACGGTGATGTCGCGCCCGAAGAGGCAGACGTAATCATCGCTCTGGGCGGTGACGGTCTGATGCTGCGCACGCTGCACCGCTACATGAACCTGGGCAAACCGGTGTTCGGAATGAACTGCGGCAGCGTCGGCTTCCTGATGAACTCGGCCAGTGACAACGGCCTGATGGAGCGTCTGTCCCGCGCCGAACCGGTCACGATCAAGCCATTGTGCATGCAGGCGCGCACGGCCAGCGGCAGCCTGCGGGAGGCCCGCGCGATCAACGAGGTTTCGCTACTGCGGGAGACCCGGCAGACCGCGAAGATCCGGATCAGCGTCGATGGTGTCGTGCGACTGGAGGAACTGACTGCAGACGGTGTGCTGGTGTCGACTCCCGCTGGCAGCACCTCCTACAACCTGTCCGCCGACGGGCCAATCCTACCGCTGCGTGCGGCGATCCTGGCGCTGACGCCGATCGCCGCATTCCGGCCCCGCCGCTGGCGTGGCGCGGTGCTGCATAATTCGGCGCATGTCGAATTCGAGATCCTGCAGGCCACCAAACGGCCAGTCAGCGCGGTGGCGGATTTCACAGAGGTCCGGGATGTACGTTACGTGTCGGTGCGTGAAGATAACGCCCACGTCCTGACCCTGCTGTTCGACCCGGAACACAATCTGGAGGAGCGCATCGTCAAGGAACAATTCGAGCCCTGATGCTGCGTCTCATCCCCCTGCTGCTTGCATTTCTGTTGCTCCCGGCGCCGACCGCTGCTGCCGACGAGCCACTGTGGGAACTTGGTCTTGGCGCCGGCGTACTGCGCTATCCGCATTACCGCGGCTCCAAGGAATCCGAAACCCTGGTCATTCCGATTCCCTATGTGATCTACCGCGGCGAGATCCTGCAATTCGATCGCGACGGCCTGCGTGGCCTGGTGTTCCGCTCCGAGAGGGTGGAACTGGATATTAGTCTGGACGGCGTGTTCCCGGTCAATGACAACAACAATGCTCGTGCTGGCATGGAGGATCTGCGACCGATTCTGGAGGTCGGACCGTCGATCAACATCACGCTCTGGGACGAGGGCGACGGCCTGCGGCAGTTGCTGTTGCGGCTGCCCTGGCGTGCCGCTGTTTCGGTGGCCTCCGGGCCGCGCTTTGACTACGAAGGCTGGACCGTGGCACCGAACCTCTACTGGGTCGACAATGCCGCGGGTTTCAGCGGGCAGTGGCGGCGTACCGCATC
>SKGQ01000008.1 GCA_007117515.1 Ectothiorhodospiraceae bacterium
CTCCTCGGCAATGATCAGCGTCCGCTCGAACTGCCCCGTATGGCCGGCGTTAATCCGGAAATAGGTGGACAGCTCCATCGGGCACTTCACGCCCTTCGGGATGTAGACGAAAGAGCCGTCGGAGAATACCGCCGAGTTCAGCGCCGCGAAGTAGTTGTCCTTCCGCGGCACCACGGTACCCATGTACTTCTTCACCAGTTCCGGATGGTCGGCGACCGCCTCGGACATGGAGCAGAAGATGATGCCCTTCTCGGCCAGCTTGGCCTTGTAGGTGGTTCCCACCGAGACGCTGTCGAACACCGCATCCACGGCCACTTCCGGCTTGCGGTCGGAGGTGTCGACGCCGGCGAGCATCTCCTGCTCGTGCATGGGGATACCCAGCTTGGCGTAGGTCTCCAGCAGCTTGGGGTCCACCTCATCCAGGCTCTTCGGCTGATCCTTGGGTGCCGAATAGAAGCTGATGTCGTCGAAGTTGATGGGCTTGTAATGCACGTGGGCCCATTTCGGATGCTCCATCTCCATGAAGCCGCGCAGGGCCTCAAGCCGCCATTCCAGCAACCATTCCGGCTCGTCCTTCTTGGCGGAAATGAAGCGCACCGTGTCCTCGCTGAGGCCCGGCGGTGCCGACTCCTGTTCGATATCCGTGACAAACCCGTATTCGTAACCGCGTTTGCCGGTGATTTCTTCAATGGTCTTGCTGCTGGCAGACATGGGACCGCTCCTGTCAGAAACCAATGCGATTTGTTAAGAGTGCGTGGCCGAATCAACCGTGATCGGACCGGAAGGCCATTACCCGCCCACCGGCGACATCCAGACTCTCCCGAACGTGCCTGCCCATATCGCGCAGGCCCTGGTGGTCATCCGCCAATGGCGCACTCATCTCTTTAATGCTGACGTCCTGAAGCGCCCGGTAGATGGCATCGTTGATACGCGACCAGTTGCTGCTGAGCGCACAGTGCGCATGAAACTGGCAGGCATCGCCGCCACCTTCGATGCAGTCCGTCAGTGCAATCGGCCCCTCCATCGCCATGATCACCTCGGCGATGGAGATGGCGTCGGCGTCACGCGCCAGGCTGTAGCCACCCTTGGCACCACGCTGCGAATGCAGCAAGCCGCCGCGCGCCAGCTGCTTCAGGATCTTGCTCACCACCGGACCCGGCAGACCGCGACGCTCGGCAAGCCCCGTGGCGCTGAAGCACGCTTCCGGCTCCTCCGCCATGATGCCGAGGATGGCTGTCGCGTAGTCTGTTTCACGGTTGATACGAATCATATGGGGATTCTAACTTAAATGGGACCAATTTGGTACTGTTTGAGGGCAAGATTTTGCAACAGTTCCAATCTCTAACCTCCTTCAGGGCTACTGGCTGACAACCACGCCGAACAGGGTCAGGCAGATCACCACCGCGGCGGCCACGGCCACCATATCGGCGGTCAGCGCCGCGGCCAGGGTATGGCGGATGCGCTTGACCTGGATCGCACCGAAGTACACCGCCAACACGTAGAAGGTGGTCTCGGTGGAACCCTGCAGGGTGCTGACCAGAATCCCCGTGTAGCTGTCGGGGCCGATGCTCGGGTCATTGATGATCGAGGCCAGAATGCCGTAGGCACCGGAACCGGACAGCGGCCGCAGCAGCGCCATGGGCAGGGCCTCCGCCGGCAGACCGATACGCTCCGTCCAGGCACCGATACTGCCCACCACCACGTCCATGGCCCCGCTGGCCCGGAACATGCCCACGGCCACCAGGATCGCCACCAGGTAGGGGATGATCCGCACCGCGACCTGGAAACCGTCCTTGGCCCCCTCGACGAACACCTCATAGATGCGCACGCCCCGGAGCACGCCAAAGCCGAGGAAGAAGACCATAAGGCCCGGAATGATCCACGGTGCGATCACCCGGCCGTAGACAATCGACAACGGTATCAGCGACAGAACCGAGACCAGCGCCAGGGCCGAGACCCAGCCCGGATAGGCATCCGAGGCGGAATCCGGCAGCGCCTCCTCTTCCTGCTCGGTCTGGGTCGGCTGCTGGCCGATGCCGGCGCCCGTATCCTCGTGCTCGCGGATCGGATAGTTCTCGATCGGGAAAAAGCGCCGGTAGAACTTGGCGGCACAGATCGCCGCAATGGTCGCGCAGACCGTGGCAAACAACGTCGTCGGCAGGATCGCCGCCGGTGAGGTGGAGCCCGCCGCCGCACGCAGGGCGATCACGCCGGTGGGCAGCAGCGTGATGCTGGAGGTGTTGATGGCCAGGAACAACGCCATCGAGTCCGAGGCCGTGCCCTTGCGCGGGTTCAGCTTGTCCAGCTCCTGCATCGCCCGGATGCCGAACGGCGTGGCCGCATTGCCAAGCCCCAGGGCGTTGGCCGAGAAATTCAGGATCATCGCGCCCATGGCCGGGTGGTTGCCCGGCACCTCGGGGAACAGCCGCACCATCAGGGGCCGGATCAGCTTGGCGATGATGGTCAGCATGCCGCCGGCCTCGGCCACCTTCATCAGCCCCAGGAACAGGGTCATGACACCGATCAAGCCAATGGCCAGCTCCACCGCACCGCCGGCCGACTCCACCATCGCGGTGGAGAGCACCTCCATCGGCGTCTCCTCACCCTCCTCCGCCGGCCCGTGACGGA
>SKGQ01000135.1 GCA_007117515.1 Ectothiorhodospiraceae bacterium
AAACTCATCACCCTCAGCCACGTGGTGTGAAGCAATAACCCCCGATATCTCCGCGGATAATCGCGCTTCTTTTTCTGCCACAACCCGCGCGCGGACAACCTGATCTGCAGCGCTTTCAGGCGTTACTAACTCTTGCGCTTCAGCCGCACTAACAAACAAAAGCACCAATAAAAGACCGGCGACAGAAACCATCAATTCATCCGTGAAAAATGGCTTAAAACCAGTAGTTTGGACAAATGAGTCTATTTAATAAATACAGAGTAATTGCCAAACCGAGATAACTACCTTTTTTTGTACTCTCGTCCTGATGTCAGCATTTACAACATAAGCGGCATGCTGAGTGTATCGGTGGATTAATACCCGATAAGATATCCGAATTTTGCTCGGATGGCAATGGACGGCAGTGGACACCGAAAGACTACAAATATCTGAAAGATATACTTATTCGATCAAATTCAGGACGCCACTGGATGTACTGGGACGGCAATGCCAGTTGTCGATCATCAGCAGCATGTCGGCCGCCTCCTCGTCCGTGGCTCAGCCATCCAGGCCCTGCTCCGCCATGGCAACGGCGCGAAAAAGGGCGCGGCCCTTACTCAGGGTCTCCTCCCACTCCGCCGTGGGCACCGAATCGTAGACCACGCCGGCACCGGCCTGCACATGGACCTGACCGTCCTTGATCACCGCCGTTCGAATGGCGATGGCGGTATCCATGTTGCCGCTCCAGGACCAGTAGCCGACCGCGCCCGAGTAGATGCCGCGCCGCGTTGGCTCGACCTCATCGATGATCTCCAGCGCGCGTATCTTGGGCGCGCCCGACAGCGTGCCGGCCGGAAATGTGGCGCGCAGCACATCCAGCGGTGACAGCCCGGCACGCAGCCTCCCGGTGACATTGGAGACAATATGCATGACGTGCGAATAGCGCTCGATGGTCATACGGTCGGTGACCCGCACGGAACCGGTCTCGCTGACGCGGCCGACATCATTGCGGCCCAGGTCGATCAGCATCAGATGCTCTGCGATCTCCTTCGGGTCGGCCAGCAGTTCCCGCTCCAGCGCCTGATCCTCGGCCTCGGTGGCACCCCGTCGGCGAGTGCCGGCGATGGGCCGCAGGGTGACCTCTCCGTCCTCGACCCGCACCAGGATTTCCGGTGAGGAACCCACCACCTGGAAGTCCTCCAGATTGAGGTAAAACATGTAGGGCGACGGATTGGTGCAGCGCAGCGCGCGATACAGATCGAGCGGCGGCGCCGTGTAGTCGGCCGTCATGCGCTGGGATGGGACCACCTGCATGGCATCGCCATCAATGATGTAGTCGCGTATGCGACTGACCGCAGCCTCGAAATCCGCCTGCGGGAAACCGAAGCGGAAATCCGATTCCTCGACCCGCCGCGGGGTCTGCGGCACCCGATAATCGCCTCCATTGCCCTGGCGCATCCTGCGCACCAGGTGCTCGAGCCGCGCAGTTGCCTGCTCGAAGGCATCCTCCTGTCGCGGATCTGCGTTCACCACCAGATAGAGACGGCCCCCGAGATTATCGAAAACCAGCACCTCGTCGGCCACCATCATCAGAATGTCGGGTACGCCCAACTCGTCCGGCTGGCTGCGCTGCGAGAGTCGCGGCTCGATGTAGCGGATGGTGTCGTAGCCGAAATAGCCGACAAGACCGCCGATGAAGCGGGGAAGATGATCGAAACCCGGCGGTTCGGCCACCTGAAAACCGGCCTGGAACTGCTCCAGCCACTGCAGCGGATCGTCCAGCCGCTGATCAAACTCGGCGACACCGTCGCGGTGCACCGTGACCCGGTGATCCTTGACCCGCACCACGGTCCGCGCGGGCAGGCCGATGATTGAATAGCGGCCCCATTTTTCGCCGCCCTGGACCGATTCCAGCAAGAACGAGTAGGGACCATCCGCGAGCTTCAGGTAGGTACTCAGCGGCGTATCGAGGTCCGCCAACACCTCGCGGATGACCGGGATACGGGTGTGGCCAGACTCGGCCAGCGCATCAAAAGCCTGTTTATCCATAGGGACCACCGTCGCGACTTCCGGCTGTCGCAGCATCGACCGGGAGTCGATTACCGCGGACCGAGGGCACCTGTCAGGCGGCCTCGCGCAGCATCTGTTGCAGCTCGGTCAGATTGTCGATCACAGGCACGCCACATTCCCGGATATCGCCAGACGGATTGTAACCGTAGCTGACGCAGGCAATGGCGGTACCGGCATTGGCCGCAGCGCGGATATCGGTGATCGAATCACCAACCATCAGGGTCTGTTCCGGCGTCGCACCCAGGGCCTGCATGGCATGCTGCAGCGGCGCCGGGTCAGGCTTCTTCTGCGGCAGGCTGTCACCACCAACCACCACCGGAATCAGTTCCGGGCCCAGTCCGACCTGTCGCAGCAGTTCGCGCGACAGATCCTCCGGCTTGTTGGTCACGCAGCCCAGACGGTAGCCCTCGGCGTGGAGCTGGTCGACGCAGTCACGCACCCCGGGATACAGGGCGCTGCGCACGCACAGGGCCTCACGGTAGGCGTCCAGGAAAAGTGCCAGCGAACGTTGCCGATCAGCCTCCGCCGGCATGCCGTGCATATCGCCGGTCAAGGCCCGGTCCATCAGCTTCTGAGCGCCATTCCCGATCCATTGCCGCGCCCGCGACTCGCCTCGAGGTTCATGACCCATGGCTAGCAGGGCCTTGTCCATCGCCACGGCAATGTCTGGCGCCGAATCCACCAGGGTACCGTCCAGATCAAACAGCAGAGTCGTGATTCCCTTCATGCGGGCTCCTCGTCAATCGGGTGAATGGGCCGGCGCGGTGCGCCTGCCTCAGCCAAGCAGGCCGAAACGGCCGCCACTGGCGACGATAACCACCACCACGCCCAGCAGCAGGTTGGCGGCGACCAACTTGCGCAGCATGGCCAGCGCGCTGCCGCCCGCCTGCCAGTCCTGCCGGTCCACGGCATCCCGAAGGGCTCGGAACGGCAGGAAAAAGGTGACCAGGAAAATCACCACCATGATCCAGCTCAGGCCGTGCATCACATGCACATGGGTCGGCCAGTTAGCCATGGTCTGCCACATGCCAAAGCCCAGCCAATAACCGGTCAGGGTCATGATCACCACGGCTTTCCAGACCCAGACGAAAAACTTGGCGAGCACACGACGCCAGAGCATGAGTCGCTCCGGCGTCTCCAGTACACCGGCCG
This sequence comes from Ectothiorhodospiraceae bacterium, assembly GCA_007117515.1. GTDB lineage: Bacteria > Pseudomonadota > Gammaproteobacteria > Nitrococcales > Aquisalimonadaceae > Methylonatrum. The sequence continues at coordinate 3,202 of SKGQ01000135.1, forward strand.
CCACCGGCCGCAGGATGACCCAGGCGAAAAACATGCCGCCGACCCAGATGACGGCGAACAGAACATGCAGCAGACTGGCGAGGCTCAGCACGGCAGCAGACTCCCTGAATGATTTCGTGACCGGTCTGTCGCCATTCCGGGGCCGACAAATCCTGAGGGCGCGAAGAATAGCATGCCGACATTGCTTGCTGGATCATCCGAGCGCAAGTAACCACTGATCTGTTTTAACTCGCGGCAACCATCAGGTCGGCGGAACTGATTCCCAGGTTCTCGCGCACGCGGTGCAACACATCCTGAAAATGCCGGTGACCGCGCAGGCGGGCCAGCTGCAGACCGCCTTGTAACTGGGCGAGGATGACAACTGCCGCAGGACGGCTCGCGCCCTCCACCTGGAGCTCCTGGGAACGACGACCCTCCTCAAGCACGGCAACCAGCCAGGTCTCGAGATCGGAGGCCAGCCCGGCAGCCTCGGCGCGCACCGCTTCGGTGACATTCTCGAACTCAACACAGACCACGCCGAGGGGACAAACCTTGCCCTCCAGGCAATACCGGCTCTCCAGCTCGAGGAATCCTGCGACTTTCTGCGCGGAACTCAGCCCCTGACGCCCCACCTGCTCGGTCCACCAGCGAAAACTGTCGCGGTAACGACCGAGCAGCGCGACACCGAGGTCCGCCTTGCTCGGGAAGTGGTAATGGATAGCGGCATTGCGCACGCCCAGTTGAGCCGCGATATGCTGATAACTGAAACCGCTGAAGCCGCGACGCTGAAACAGCTCAGCGGCGGCATCAAGAATGCGTTTGCGGGTGCTCCTGGCTGCGCTCACCGATTCGTCACCTTGTCGAGTGCCTGAAGAAAACACTGATCCATTCCCGCGTCAGCGTCTCCCTGAAGCCTACCATTGCCGGCCCTGAATGCGCCGCATCGAGACGCCGCGGGGGTCCACCCCGGAGTGAATTGGGGCAGACCGGCGGCGTTCTGGCGCGGTCCTTGCGAACAGTCGCAAATCACTGCTTGCAGCGTAAGCAATTTAATGTACATTTCTTGTACAATTTCTGGTGTGGACCAGTGTTTGATGATGCGAATTGCAGTAGTCGGCGGTGGGATTTCCGGTCTCGGAGCGGCATGGTTGCTGAGTAACCAGCATCACGTGACGCTATTCGAGGCCAACGATTACATCGGGGGTCATACCAACACCGTGGATGTGCCGGGCCCCGGGGGGACCAGGGTTCCCATCGACACCGGCTTCATCGTTTTCAACGAGCGCAATTACCCGCACCTGACCGGCCTGTTGCATACACTCGAGGCAACGACGCGCGCCAGCGACATGTCATTCGGATTCAGTGATCGGAAAACCGGACTGGAATGGGCCGGCGACAATCTCAATACGCTGTTCGCGCAACGCCGCAATCTCCTGAATCCCCGATTTATCGCGATGACGCTGGATATCCTGCGCTTCAATCGGGCCGGCAAGCGCTTCCTCGGCCAGAGCGGTGGCGAGGCAATGTCGCTCGGCGAATTCCTGGATCAGATCAACGCCGGCCAGGCCGTGCGTGAACGCTATCTGCTGCCGATGGCCGCGGCTATCTGGTCGTGTCCGCCCGAGACCATGCTGCACTTCCCGGCGCGCCGTTTCCTTCAGTTTTTCGACAATCACGGGCTGATCGATCTGACCAACCGACCCCTTTGGCAGACCGTACACAACGGTGGGCGTGAGTATGTTCGTCGAATGCTGCCGGCGATCAATGGCGACAGCCACAGCAGCACCCCGGTACGCCAGGTCCGACGCAAGGGTGAGACCGTGGAATTGTTCGGCGACCAGGGTTCGCTTGGAGAATACGATCACGTCGTGCTCGCCAGCCATGCCGATCAGGCGCTGGCCATGCTCGAGGAGCCGAGCTTCTGGGAATCCACGCTGCTCGGCAGTATTCGTTATCAGCGCAATGAAGCCTGGCTGCACCGGGATCCGGCGTTGATGCCCCGCAACCGCCGGGTCTGGTCCTCCTGGAACTACCTCGCCGGCAACAACCAGTCACAGGCCTGCGTCAGCTACTGGATGAACCGGCTGCAGGAACTGCAGACCGACGAGCAATGGTTCGTCACGTTGAACCCGCCGGAACCGCCGGCCGACGCGCTGGTCTTTCGCCGTATGGATTACGATCATCCGGTATTCGATACCGGCGCCATGCGCGCCCAGGACATGCTGCCCCAGATTCAGGGGCGCGACCGGGTCTGGTTCTGTGGCAGTTACTGGGGCTACGGCTTCCATGAGGATGCACTGCGCTCGGCAGTCAACATTGCGGCTGCCTTTGACATCCGACCTCCATGGACGTTAATGGACACACTGCCGGAGCAGCCTGCGGAAACCGCACCGTACCCTACCGACATGGAGACGTCCTGAGACGTGACTGCGGCAATCTACATCGGCGAAGTCATGCATCGGCGACTGGTGAAGCCGACCCTGCGTTTCCGCTATCGGCATTTCGGCCTGTTACTGGATATCGACCGACTGGACCAGGATCTCGCCGCCGTGCGGCTGCTTTCGAGAAACCGCTTCAACCTTTTCTCGTTCCACGACCGCGACCACGGCCCGCGTGACGGCTCGCCACTGCGCCCCTGGCTTGAACGGATCCTGCGGGAGGCCGGCATCCGGCTGCAGGGCGGCAGCATAGGACTGCTCTGCATGCCACGTTTTCTCGGCTACGGCTTCAACCCGTTAAGCACCTGGTATTGCCACCATGCCGACGGCAGCCTGCGTGCGGTGCTCTGCGAGGTGCGCAACACCTTCGGCGAAAGTCACGGCTACCTGCTGCATGACGCCAGGGCACCGCTGCCGGCCATTGTCCGCTCCACGGCCAGCAAGCAATTCCATGTTTCGCCGTTCTTCCCGGTCCAGGGGCGGTATGAGTTCAGCATCTACCCGCCGGCGGAAAGCGTCCGTATTGGTATTCGATTGATCCGCGATGAGACGTTGCAGCTGGTCGCAGGTCAGCATGGTCGGCGCCGCCCACTGAACGACCGCGAATTGCGCTGGCTGGCGCTGTGCCAGCCGTTCAGCAGTCTCAAGGTGATCTTCAGCATTCACTGGCAGGCCCTCAAGCTCTGGCTCAGGGGCGCCCGCTATTACCCGAAACCGCAACCTCCGCAACAGGAGATCACCTGATGGATGCCGAGCGCACTGCCGAGCGCGGCCGATTCGAGCCCAGACCTTCCCGCAGCTGGCATGGCCGCCTGCTTAATCGGGTGTTGTCCCGGATTGAACACGGTGAGCTGGAAGTGTGCATGAGCGACGGCAGTCGATATCTGCACCAGGGGGCTGAATCCGGGCCGCAGGCGCGAATTACAATTCATCGCCCGGGTCGACTGGTATGGCGGCTCGCCACCAGCGGTGGACTGGGGCTGGACGATGCCTTCCTGGCCGGCGACTGGGAAACCGATCAACTGTCGGATTTCCTGACCCTGATGGCCGCCAATGAGCACACCTTCGGCCGGATCGGCGAACCGCGGCTGCTGACGCGTATCGTCACCGGCCTCAGCCATCGGCGGCGGCGCAACACCAAACGCGGCAGTCGACGCAACATTGCCGCGCATTACGACATCGGCAACGACTTCTATCGGGAGTGGCTGGATCCGGGCATGACCTATTCGGCGGCACTTTTCGACCGCCAGGACGAGGATCTGGAGCGCGCCCAGCAGCGCAAGTACGACGCGATCCTGGATCGTCTCGATCTGCAGCCGGGTCAGCATATCCTGGAAATCGGCTGTGGCTGGGGCGGACTCGCCGAAGCCGCGGCCCGGCGCGGGGCCCGGGTCACCGGCATCACCCTGTCGCGGGAACAGCTCGAATTCGCCCGCCGCCGCATTGACGATGCCGGATTGTCCGATCTGGTTGAGTTACGGCTGCAGGATTACCGGGATGTGGACGGACTGTTTGACCATGTGGTCTCCATCGAGATGTTCGAGGCCGTCGGTCAGGATTACTGGCAGACCTTCTTCGAGTGCGTGCGCAATCGACTGAAGCCCGGCGGCCGCGCTGCGCTGCAGATCATCACCATGGATGCCGAATTCTTCCAGCGCTACCGCCTGAACCCGGACTTCATTCAACGCTACATCTTTCCGGGTGGCATGCTGCCAACGGTCACTGAGCTACGCACCATCGTCCAGCGTCTGGGCCTGGATCTGGCGGAAACCCAGTTCCATGGCGAGGACTATGCGGCCACGTTGCATCGCTGGCACGAGCGCTTCAACACGGCCTGGCATCAGATCCAGCATCTGGGCTTCGACGAACGCTTTCGGCGCATGTGGCGTTACTACCTGGCTTATTGTGAAGCCGGCTTCCGCACCGGTCGTATCGACCTGATGCAGACAGCCCTGATCAGTGCGCCAGGACGCGAGGCTTGAGCGCGACGACCCGGGTTCCCCGAAGAACCGTCTTTTTCTACGGTCTGCCCGGGCTGCCGCTGGCAGTCCTAGGCATACCGTTGTATGTATTTCTGCCGCCCTTCTACGCCGAGACCGTAGGCATTGCCGCAGTTGGAATCATTCTGCTCGCGGCCCGGCTGTGGGACGTGATCACCGATCCGCTGGTCGGCGCCATCGGCGACCGTCTGGATAACCGCCTTGGTCGGCGCAAGACCCTGATCCTGATCGGTACGCCCCTGTTGCTGCTGGCGGTGGATCAGCTGTTCCGACCACCGGATGGCGCCGGCATGCTGCACCTGCTGGGCTGGAGCTTCCTGGTTTATCTGGCCTGGACTCTGGTGTCCCTGCCCTATACCGCCTGGGGTGCCGAGCTGTCGCCGGACTATGACCAGCGCTCCAGCATCACCGGAAGTCGCGAGGGTTTCGTTATCGTCGGCATGCTGCTGGCCATTGCCCTGCCGGCGATCATGGTGCCGGACGGTAGCCCCGGGGAATCCCTGGCCTGGCTTGCCGGCATGCTCTGGATCAGCGTGCCGGTGGCGCTTGGCGCCACCCTGATACTTGTCCCGGAGCCACGCAACCTGCTGCCGCCGGTGCCATGGCGGGAGGGCCTGCTATTGCTGAAGGAGAACAAGCCGTTCTTCCGCCTGCTGGTCGCCTACATCCTGAACGGCATGGCCAACGCGCTGCCGGCCACGCTGTTCCTGTTGTTTGCCCATCATGTTCTGGTTGCCGAAGATTGGGCGGGGGTGATGCTGATCACCTATTTCGCCGCCGGTCTCGCCGGCATTCCCCTCTGGCTATGGCTGGCGCGCCGGATTGGCAAACACCGGGCCTGGGCCTGCTCCATGCTCTGGGCAGCAACCATCTTCGTCTGGGTGCCGCTCCTGGGCGAGGGTGATGTCTGGCCGTTTCTTGTCATCTGCCTGATGTCCGGACTGAGTCTGGGCATCGATATGGCGCTGCCAGCCTCGATCCAGGCGGATCTGGTGGATCGGGACACGGCCCGCGGCGGCGGCCAGCGCACGGGTCTGTTCTTCGGCCTCTGGGGCATGGCGACCAAACTGGCCCTGGCCCTGGCCGTTGGACTGGCTTTCCCCCTGCTATCGCTCAGCGGCTTTGATGCCAGCGCCAGTGAACCCGACGGTCTGTTCGCGCTGGCCCTCCTGTACGGCCTGGCGCCGATCCCGTTCAAACTCGCCGCAGTCTGGCTGATGTGGAGTTTTCCGGTAAACAGGAAAACCCAGCAGCACTGGCAACGACAGGTGCGCAGCCTGGAGCAGGATAACGAGACTGGGCCCGGCCTCATACGCTAGACTCCGCCATTGATCTGAAGCATCTGCTTTTTTGCAATAACGGGAGTTCCACCGTGTCTCGACACCTGTTCGCACTGCCCGGACTGCTCGCCTGCGCCGCGCTTTTAAGCGCCTGCGCGTCGTCCGATCGCAACGCCGAGGACGAAGCCTCGGCGCCGCAGGCTCGCTATCCAACCCAGGAAATGCAGCAAAACGCCCTTGGCGATCGCGAATCCGAGGACGAGGACGAGGACGGCGGCTGGTTCACTGGCTTGCGCGGTCTGTTCAGCGGCGACCGTGGCGGCGAACGGCCGATGACCTACCAGGAGCGGGAACGGCAGCGCCGCGGCGGTGGCGGGCCAGCGCGACAGGAATCGTCCGGCAGCGGACCGGCGACCGAGCGACGACAGCGCGACCAACGCCAGGAGTGGGATCCGGCGGCCATGGACAGTCGGGACAGTGAAATCCGCGAACTGGAGATGGAGCTCGCAATGCTGGAAGCCGGTGAGGACGATCGGGGCTTTCTCCAGTCACTGCGCGGCCTGGTCACTCCCGGCAGCGACGACGGGCGGACCCGTGACTTCCAGCAAGTGCAGCAGGAACGCTATCAATCCACCACCAGCAGCCGCGGTAGCGAGCGCCGCATGCGGCAATCCGAGCGCGAGGCCCGCATCGCGGAGTTGCGGGCGGAACTCGAGGAAAAGGAGCGCGCCGCCTGGAGTGAAAGGCTGCAGGAGACCAAACACAGTTATGCCGATGGACCGCGCACCCGCATTGGTCTGGTCATCAGCGGCGAGGATCGGCAGCGCCTGGATACAGCCTTTGAGGCGGCTGCCCTGGACAAGCCGATCCGGTTGATCGGGGATCGCCGGATGCGTGACGCGCTGGAGCGCGCCGGTTGCAGCGTGGATAACGCCGTGGCCTGCGGCGAAACGCTGCGCCGCGATCTCGGCCTGCGCATGCTGGTCGAGATCCGGAGCACCGAGGAAGACCGCGTTGCGGTGCGTTATCACGACCTGGAGATGCAGGGCGCAATGACGGAACGGCGCCTGGCGCCAGGCACCCCCAGCGGTCGGGTGTCGG